>JAICYF010000027.1 GCA_025934355.1 Acidothermaceae bacterium | reverse complement strand
CGCGATCAACCACCCCGCCGGCGCCACCTCCGCGATCAACTGCGGCATGCTCTGCCGCCGCCACCACCGGCTGAAGACCTTCCACCCCTGGAAACTCAAACGCCACCCCGACGGCAGCGTCACCTGGCGAACCCGCGCCGGGCTGGTCCACCACATCCCACCCAAAGACCAACGCGACCCATAGCGCGACAGGCTGAATGCTTCAGGTGGCGCGCGATCATGGCGACGTATCGAAGGGAGTGTCTTCGCACGTCGCGAAAGGAGAGCGCGTGAACGGCTTGGCCTTGGTGCGTCGTCGCGCGCGTGTCCGGCAGCTGCGCACCGCGGTCGACCGCGCACTGGCCGGCGACCTTGCGGCCGCCCACGTCACGCCGTCCGCTGACGACGACCTGGGCCAGCTTGAGCGCGGCGTCGCCGAACTCCTCGACCGTCTCGTCACGATCGTCGCCACCGTGCGCGTGGGCACTGACCGCATGCGCGACGCACGCTTGGCCGCGGCCGACGTGCACAAGCAGATGCTTGACGCCGCGGAGATGACCGCCGGCCAGGCGTACGACGTCGGCGTCACGTCGTCCGAGGTCGCTGACGGCATCAACGTGGTCGCGTCGGCAACGGAGGAGCTGAACGCCACCATCAACGAGGTCGCGAGTCACGCCACCGTCGCGGCCGACATCGCGGTCACCGCGGCCGGTCAAGGCGAGGTCGCCAACGCGTGCGTCACCGACCTCACGGCCGCCCTCCAACGCGTCGACGAGATCACCAACAGCATCACGTCAATCGCCAGCCGCACCCACCTGCTCGCTCTCAACGCGAAGATCGAGGCGCAGCGCGCAGGCGACGCGGGCCGAGGCTTCGCGGTCGTCGCAGCCGAGGTGAACGACCTGGCCCAGCAAACCGCCCGAGCCACCGAACAAGTGCGATCGATCGTCACCGGCATCAACGAGAGCTCCGAACGAGCGTCAACGACCATCGGCGAGATCACCGCCACGATGTCGAGGATCTGCGACAGCACCGCCTCGATCGCGGGCGCAGTGAGCGAGCAGACGGCCACCACCCGCGAGATCGGTCGAGTCTCCGAGTCCGCGGCGGTCGGCGCGGCCGACATCTCAGGTCGGGTGTCGTCGGTGCACGATCGCGCCCGCGAGGTCGCGTACACCGGCGCGCAAAAGGACGCCGCCCGCAGCGAGGAGTTCCGGCGCATCGAAACCGCCCTTCGCGAAACGATCCAGGGTCTCGACGCCGGAGGTTTCGGGGCGGCAATCGACACCGGCGAGGAGATCGTCGTTGATCAAGCGGCCCGAAACCGCGAAGGCACTATCGCGGTCGGCAACGTGACAACCGTCCTCGACTACGTGCTGGGCACCGGGCTTAACGAGTTCGACTACACCGGCGCATGGCTGCACGGCAGCGGATACGAGACTGACATCGGTGGCGACGCGTACAGCAGCGTCGCCGGTGACGAGGTGCGACTCCGCTTCAACGGCAGGCAGATCCGGTTCTACGGCTCGATCGACAAGCAGCAAGGGATGGCCGAGGTCAGCGTCGACAACCGGCCGCCTGAGCTCGTCGACTTTTACTCTCCAACCCGCGCCGCCCACACGCTGCTGTGGACCAGCCCCGAACTAGCACCGGGCGAGCACACCTTCCGGTTGGTCGTGTCGCCGAAGAAGAACCCGCAGTCGAGGTACTTCTGGGCCAGCGTCGCCAAGGTCGAGATCGTTCACTAAGCGCGCTAGCGCCAGTCGGGGTCGCGCGGGAGCGGACGCGTCGCGTACATGTCGCTTCGCTGCGGATACGCCGTCGTGGTCGAGCGCGGCGCTTGCCGGTAGTAGAGCTCCAAACCCGCGTTGAGCAGCAGATCGAAGATCCCCACGAGTAGCAAGATGACGCCCGTGGTCTGCAGGTCGATGTGTTGGACGTGCACAGTGACGGCATAAGCGAGTACCGCCCCGGCAACGATGAACAACAAGCTGCGGGTCAACCAGGTAACCATGCCCTCGGTCTACCCAGACCCACGAGGCAGAATCGACGGAAGATCTGTTTCGTAACCGAAGAAGAGTGAGGACGACGATGGCAGGCAAGCAGGCCGGACATCAACCCGGAAGAAAGCTCGGCCGCCGCGATCGCCGCGGGAAGCTGCGCGGGGCCGTCCGGTTGGCCGGCGCCGCCCTCGCGGCCGCCGCGGTCGCCAAGGAGCTGCGTCGTCCGAAGAAAGAACGAACCTGGCAGGGCAGCCTCGGCAAGATCCCTTACGACTTCCGGACGCCGTCACCTAAGCGCATCAAGCGCAGCTTTTGGGCGCCAGATGACTCGCGGTTGTTCGTTCCACGCGCCTTCGGCGTCGGCTGGTCGGTGAACTTGGCCAACGTGAAGGAGCGCGGCAAGCACTTCGTCAGCCAATACCGAGAGATCGCCGCAGGAAAGCAACCTCGAGGCTGAGCAGGTTCGCAGCCACCGTCTCCTGCGTTGTCATGTGCGTCACGCCTGACAGCGGCAGCACGCTGTGCGGACGCCCGGCCGCCAGCAGCGCGGTCGACAGCCGCAACGTGTGTGCGGCCACCACGTTGTCATCGGCGAGCCCGTGCACGATCAGCAGTGGGCGGGTCAGCGACGGCGCGTCGTCGATCAGCGAGCTGGCGTCGTAGGCTGGCGCCGACGCGTCAACGCCGAGGTAGCGCTCGGTGTAGTACGTGTCGTACAACCGCCAGTCGGTGACGGGTGCCCCCGCGACGGCGGCGTGAAAAACGTCCGGACGACGCAACACCGCAAGCGCCGCGAGGTAGCCGCCGAACGACCAGCCACGGATTGCGACCCGGGTGAGATCGAGGTCGCGGTTGGTGTCGGCGAGTGCCTGCAACGCCTCGACCTGGTCGTCGAGCACTGGGGTGGCCAGATCTCCGGCGATCGCCCGCTCCCACGCCGCCCCGCGCCCCGGCGTGCCTCGGCCATCGACGACGACGACGGCGAACCCTTGATCGGCCAGCCATTGCGACGGCAGATACGCGCCGCGCGACGCCAGCACTCGCTGTGCGTGCGGGCCGCCGTACGGATCCATCAACACCGGCAGCCGAGCCGACCCAGGCACGTGGTCTTGTGGCATCACCAAAGCGGCGCGCAGCTGCCGATCACCCTGTCTCGATATCGAGACATTCGGAGCGAACGGCGCCGGCTCGGCCAACGACTCGATCACACCGATCTGCTCGCCGTTCTTGCTCACCACGGTCTCGAGGCCGTCGTGTTCAAGCGACGCACTCGTGACCACAAGAATGTCGCTCGCTCCAACGCCTGAATGAACACCGGACGACGTGGTCAGCGGCACGCACTCGCTGTAGTCAGGCGCGAATACGGCCCACACTTGCTGCTCCGTCGGCTCGGACGACGCGAGGAAGAGCACGTCTCCGCCGTCAGTCACCGACGCGATCGCGCGCACCTGCAGACCAACGGGTGTGACCGGTTCCTCGCCGATCAACAGCCGGCGGGTGTCATCGAGGTCTGCGGTGTAGACGAGTCGGCCATCGGGCACCCGGTCGGGCACGCCGCTGATCAACTCAAGCCAGTGTGGATCGGTGTCTTCGCGCAGCAACGTCGTCGCGCCGGTCTCGACGTCCACCTCGACAACGCGAATTGTGTGTTGGTCGCGCGACACGATTTGCAACAGTGGCCGGTGCCTTGGACGCCAGCGAACGTTTGCCAGATAGGGGAATTCGTTCCAGTCGACGTCGACCTGCCGACGTGTGCCATCGAGCGTGACAAGCCACAGCGTGACGTCGGCGTTGGCGGTGCCCGCGGCGGGATAGGCGACCACGGACGGTGTCCGTTCCGGGTGCGCGGGATCGCCGATGTGCCAGCGCTGCACCTTGCTCTCGTCGACCCGGCACACGAGCAGCGACTCGCCATCAGGCGCCCACCAAAATCCGCGCTGCCGGTTCATCTCCTCAGCCGCGACGAACTCCGCGACGCCCCAGGAGACGCCGTCCTCGGCCACCAACTCGCGGTCGTTGTCCTCAAGGTCGGTAACCCGCAAGGTGCCGTCGCAGGCGTACGCCACCCGTCGTCCGGTGGGGTCGAACCGCGGGTCGAAAACGGGTGACCGCGCCGCCATCGCCTGCGCGCCGCCTGCGGTCAGGAGCGCGTGAGCCAGCCGGCCGCCCACAGCGAAGCAGGCTCTGGTGAAAGCCGCGTCGGTCGCGTAACTAACGATGCCGCCGGCGTGCTCGCGCGCGCGTTCGCGGCGGGCCCGCTCGGCGTCCGGGATGTCCTCGGAGTCGAACAACAGCCTTGGGGGTCCGGCGATCACCATTTCGGCGCGGGCCTCGACGTCGTACACCCACAGGGAGGTTTCTCTGCTAACGCCGCTTGGCGAGCGAAGGAACGTGATCCGCGAGCCGTCGGGCGCGACCGCGAAGCTGCGCGGCCGGCCGAGGGTGAAGCGGGCGGTGCGCGCGTACAACTCCGGGAAGCTCACCCGACCGATCCTGCCAGTACCGCCTAATACGCTGTGCGGCATGACTGATCGCAGCCTGCTGCTTGTGCACGCCCATCCCGACGACGAGACCATCGGCACCGGCGCCACGATGGCCAAGTACGCGGCGGAGGGCGCGCACGTCACGCTGATCACCTGCACCCTCGGCGAGGAGGGCGAGGTGCTCGTGCCCGAACTTGCGATGCTCGCCGCCGACCAGGCGGACCAACTGGGCGGTTGGCGCATTCACGAGCTCGACAAGGCCTGCGCGGCACTCGGCGTCGAAGACCATCGATTTCTAGGCGGTCCCGGGCGCTACCGCGACTCCGGAATGATGGAGACGCCGGCGAACGACAACCCGCGATGTTTTTGGCGGGCTGATGTTGACGAGGCGGCCGCTTACCTGGTCGAGGTCATCAAAGAGGTGCGGCCGCAGGTCGTCGTCACCTACGACGACTTCGGCGCGTACGGGCATCCCGACCACATCCAGGCGCACCGGGTCGCGACCCGCGCGGTCGAGCAGACCCTCGACATCGTGCAGAAGTTCTACTGGACAGGGATACCGCGCTCGGTTCTCCAGGCCGGCATCGACGCGTTGAAAGCCGCCGGCGAGACGTCGTTGTTCGGCGAGGTTGAGTCGGCCGACGACATCCCCCTCGCCAAGCCGGACGACGTGATCACCACCGAGGTCGACGCCCGCGACTACCTTGACGCCAAGCTCGAGGCGATGCGCGCACACGCCACCCAGATCGAGGTCGACGGCCCGTTCTTCGCGTTGTCGAACCACATCGGGCACAAGGCGTTCGGCCGCGAGCACTTCATCTTGATGCGCGGCGAGCGTGGCCCCGGCGAGGGCGATCACAACTGGGAAACGGATTTGTTCGCGGGCCTGTAGGGCGCGGGGTGGTAGGGCTACTGCTCGTGCCAGCGCAGCACGCGCAGCGCCCGCAGCGTGTTCCACCGGCTGGGCCGGCCGTCGCCGTCTTCCAGCGGAAAATGTTGCTCGCCCGGATGGGTGTTCTCGAGCAGCCAGCTACCGTCCAGTTGTCGCTTGGATCGCACAAGTTCGATGGCCTCGTCGACCCGGGCGTCGGGTGGGCGGCCCGCACGGCGGAAGTAGTCGAGCGCGCGAAGCACGTCGTAATGCCATTGCGGTGGGTAAGAGAACTCGAGCCACGATGGGTCGACCACCTCGCCGGTGCTTAGCCGCCGGAACAACCGACGCTCCAGCAGGTACTGCTCGCCATGTCGCCGAGCGGCGGTCGTGTCGGGTGAGGCGCCATGCGCGCGCTCATAGGTGAGCAGCCCGTCGAGCACGCACAACGTCGTCGCGAACGACGACCGCACCGAGCCGTTCTCGGTCTCGCAGTTCCAGCCGCCGTCGGCCAACTGCTCAGTCAGCAGACGTCGCACGATCGGCGCGACGTCCTGACCGAAGTAGGCGCCCAACGCGACGATGCGGCCGTTGATGCACGGCTCGACCTCGCCGTCGAAGAAGCGCTCGCCCGCGTACTCCCACCGGCAGTTGTCGCCCACGAGTCGGATCGCCTCGACCGCCTCCGGCGACGTCGGGTCGAGACCGAAGTCGCGGAGCAGATCGAGCGTCGGGAAAGTCGAGGTCCACGGTTGGCCGTCGCGTTGCGTTCGTCGTCCGGGAGCGGGAAAGCAGGCGCCACCGGCCCACTGGCCGTCGTTGTCGCGCAGCGCCAGCAACCGCGCGCCCCAACCGTCCGTGGCAACCCGAGCTCGCTCGGCAGCCACGATGTCGACCGGAGCGTCGGCGAGGTCGCGAAGCACCTGCCACCTGATGGCCGGATCAGAGTCGAGGAGCCAGTCGAGATCTCGCACAAAGGCAAACCTAAAGGGGCGAGCCTAAGCCGCTGGCCCGAACGGGTGAACACCACTACTGAGAGTAGCCAGATGAAGGCCCGCGCTGCGAGACTCGCAGGGCAGACAGCAACGCGCGGTAAGCCCCGATCGTCCTTGACGTCATCGGCAGCTGCGGCGCCCACCTTGAGCCCGAATGAGGGGGGATTTTCGTGGACGGTCGCGCTAAGGACAACGCCATGGGGCGAACGGCGAACGCGTTCGACCAACTCGCCAGCGTCTCGACCGGCAAGGTGCTCAACGCGGGAGTCGCGGACGTCGGCAAGCACCGCGAGCGGCTACGCCGTCGTCGGTTGTGGCGGCTCGCAGTCGTGCTCGCCATCCCGACCGCATGGGTCTGGTACCGCATCCAGACGCACAACCAGATCAAGTTCGGTCTGCCGCACATCAACTGGCTGCTGATCACCCCGATCCTGTTCTTCTTGCTCCTCACGGTGTCGATGGTCGTTTACTTTGTCGCGCTGGGCCGTTCGCCACACCAGGTGGTTCGTCCCGAGCAGATCGATGTCCGGCTCTCGGACGTCGTCGGCATCGACATCGTCAAGGCCGAAGTCGTTCGATCGCTCAACCTGTTCTTGGCGCACAAGGCATTCGCCCGCGAGATGGGCGGCCGGCCGCGACGTGGCCTGCTCTTTGACGGCCCGCCCGGAACCGGCAAGACCTACACCGCGAAGGCGATCGCTGCCGAAGCGAATGTGCCGTTCTTGTTTGCCACCGCCACCTCGTTCCAGTCGAGCTTTCAAGGTGCGACGCAACGCAAGGTGCGCTCGTACTTCCGCGCGTTGCGTGCGCTTGCCCGCAAAGAGGGCGGCGCGATCGGTTACATCGACGAGTTCGACGCGCTTGGCGGTGCTCGCTCTGGGGTGGCGGCGTTCACGGCCGACGACTCGCACAGTCGGGCGCTCAACTGCGGCGGTCTCGAAGGCTTGGCGATCGCGCAGGCAGTGACCAATCCCTTGCAGCAGACGCCTTTCGTCGGCAGCAGCGACCTCGGCATGGCCGTGCAAGAACTGCTGGTGCAGCTGCAATCGTTTGATCAGCCGACTCCCGGCGAGCGTGCTCTAGGCAAGGTCATCGACTCCATCAACTTGCTGATGCCGGCGAACCACCAACTGAAGAAGCCCACCCTCAAGCCGGCGAACATCATGCTGATCGCGTCGACCAACCGGCCCGACGCGCTCGACGCCGCACTGTTGCGGCCGGGCCGATTCGACCAGCGGTTGACGTTCGACCGTCCCGACAAGTCCGGACGACGTGAGCTCATCGACCACTTCCTCGCCCGCAAGGCACACGTGGCCGAGTTGGACGACGCCGAGCGCCGCGACGCGCTGGCCGCCGTCACCCAGGGCTACAGCCCGGCGATGCTAGAAGGACTTTTCGACGAAGCCTTGATCAACGCGGTGCAAGACGCCCGGCGGGCGATGACCTGGCTGGACGTCGAGCAAGCCCGGCTCGACTCGGAGATCGGCCTCGGCCAGCCGGTGCACTACACCGCTCACGAGGCGAAGCTGATCGCCACTCACGAGGCGGGGCACGCCACCGTCGCCTGGCTCGTCGCGCCCGAGCGACGGCTCGAGGTGCTGAGCATCATCAAGCGCCGCACCGCGCTCGGGTTGCTCGCCCACGGTGACCGGGAGGACGTTTACACCCGCTCGCGTACCGAGATGCTGGCCATGATTCAGATTGCGATGGGCGGTCAGTCGGCAGAGGAGATCTTCTTTGGCGACGTCTCCACCGGGCCGGCCGGCGACCTCGCCGCGGCCACCGGCACCGCCGCTCAGATGGTGGGCGCGGCTGGCATGAAGGACAGCCTGGTTTCCCTTGCCGCTGTGCAAAACAGCGGGTTCTCCGACACCAACATCGTCGGCCGGGTGCTCGGCGACCGCGACGGTCGCACCGCGGTCGAAGACGTGCTGCAGGAGCAGAAGGTGAAGGCGAAAGGACTACTGGAATCGAACCGGCATCTCGTCGAGGCCTTGCGCGACGCGCTGCTTGAGCGGCACGAGTTGATCGGCCACGAGATCACCGACGTGTTGGAAGCGGCAGCCGCGGCCGGTGAGCGTCCGAAAGTAATCGACTTGCGTGATCACTCCGGCGAGACGGTGGGTACGGCTGGCGTGTGACGGTTGATCGCCTCTGGCTGGTCCGACATGGTCAAAGCGAGGGCAATGTCGCCGACCAGCGTGCGATAGAGCTTGGCTCGCGGACGATCGACATCGATGTCCGCGATCCCGACGTCCCGTTGTCCGATCTCGGACGACGGCAGGCGGCGGCGGTTGGCCGTCGGCTGGCCGCCGAGCCGCCGGAGCGTCGCCCAACCCGCGTCGTGTCGTCGCCGTTCGAAAGGGCTTACGCCACCGCCGAAATCGCGCTGGCAGCAGCCGGACTCGACCTGTTCATCGAGCGCGACGAGCGGGTGCGCGAACGCGACCTCGGACTCTTCGACGGGTTAACCGGTCTCGGCATCCGGGAGCGCTATCCCGAAGAGGCGGCGCGGCGAGCGACGCTCGGCAAGTTCTACTACCGCCCGCCGCGAGGCGAGAGCTGGGCGGACGTCGCATTTCGGGTGCGCGGGTTACTCGCCGAGTTGCGAAACGACCCAACGCCGCTGCGGGTGGTCGTGTTCTCTCACCAGGCGGTGCTCTTCGTCACCCGCTACGTCGTCGAAGGCCTTACCGAGCAGGAAATCTTGCAGATCGACCGGACGACCCGTTTTCACAACGGCGGTGTGACCTCGTACGAGTGCGGACCCGACGGGCGGCTGCTTCTCGCCGAGCATGACGCGATTGACCATCTGGAGGAGCATGGAGCGCCGGCAACTGCGGGACATGACACGCATGTCGAAATCTGAGCACACGGTCACCGCCGGCCTGTTGCGTTCTTGGCCGTTGCCAACTGCGTCGGGCGGCAAGAACGAGCGCGGTCGAGTGCTGATCGTCGGCGGTTCTCGCGAAACGGTCGGCGCGGTGCTGCTCGCAGGTGAGGCGGCGTTGCGCGTCGGCGCCGGCAAACTGCAGGTCGCGACGGTGGAGTCGCGTGCCGCGGAGCTCGCCGTCGCGTTGCCTGAGGCGTTGGTGCGCCCGCTGGCTGAGACTGCGGCCGGCCACATCGACCCAGCGTCGTCCGCTTCACTTGATGATTTGGCGGGTGACGCCGACGCGGTCGTTATTGGGCCGGGACTCATGGGCGTGGAATGCTCGCGCGCGCTTGTCGAGCGCCTACTCCGCAGCGTCAAGGGTCGCGTCGTCCTCGACGCGCTCGCGCTCTCGTTCGTGCGGGTCGATGACCCGCTTCGGGTTGCCATGCCGCCCGCGGTGCTCACGCCGAACCTCACCGAACTTGCCGTGCTGGTCGACTCGGACGACGTGGACCCGGTCGGCGACTCGTTGCGGGTCGCCGCCGGCGTCGACGCGGTGGTGCACGGCGGGGGCGACCTGTCGGTCACCGCGGCACCGGACGGCCAATGCTGGCTCGACGACCATGGCAACAGCGGTTTGGGGGTGTCGGGATCCGGTGACGTGCTCGCCGGCGCGGTGGGCGGATTGCTGGCACGTGGCGCCGACCCTGCGCAGGCGGCGGTGTGGGCCGCTCGGCTGCACGCGGAAGCGGGGAATCGGCTCGCCGCCGCTGTCGGGCCGGTCGGTTTTCTGGCCAGGGAGATCGCCGCCGAACTGGCCTCTGCGCTGCGCCAGCTTGGCTGAAACGGCACGCGATCGCGGTTACGGCGGCCGCTTCGGGGGAGTAGCGACGGATGTTAGCTGTGCGCTGGATGGGCCCTCGCAAGCTCAGCGTCGACGAGGTGCCTGACCCCAAGATCGAGCAACCCACCGACGCGATCATCAGGGTCACCGCAACCGGAATCTGTGGTTCCGATCTGCACCTGTACGACCACGGCGCCACGCTCGCCATGAAGCCCGGCGACATCATCGGTCACGAGCCGATGGGGGTCGTCGAGGAAGTTGGCTCGCAGGTGTCGCACATCGCGCCCGGCGACACCGTCGTGGTGCCGTTCAACATCTCCTGCGGCGGTTGCTTCATGTGCACCCGCGGGTTGTACAGCCAATGCGAGGAGACGCAGAACCTCGGCGGCCGCAAAGGCGCGTCGCTCTTCGGGTACACGCACCTGTACGGCGGAGTTCCTGGCGGCCAGGCGCAGTATCTGCGGGTGCCGATGGCGCACTTCGGCCCGATCCGCGTCGACGAGTCGGTGCCGGAGTTGGCGGCAATGCTGTTGTCCGACGTGCTGCCGACGTCGTGGCAGGCGGTGAAGTACGCCGACGTCGAACCCGGTTCCACCGTCGCGATCTTCGGGCTCGGCCCGATCGGCCAGATGTCGTCGCGGATCGCGTTGCACCACGGCGCGGCGCGGGTGATCGGCGTCGACAACGTTGCGGAGCGGTTGCAAATGGCCGCGCGGTACGGCGTCGAGCCGCTTGACGCGACCCAGTTCGACTCACCGGGCGACGTGGTGGCGGCGATAGAGCAACTGACAAAAGGCCGCGGCGCCGACTCTGTCATCGACGCGGTGGGGATGGACGCCGCGGGTTCTGCTCCCGACCGCGTGTTGCAGACGCTGAAGATGCAACCGGATCGGTTGATCGGATTGCGCGAGGCGCTCGGCTCGGTGCGGCGAGGCGGGACCGTGTCGGTGATCGGGGTCTACAGCATGTGGTTCCCGAACTTCCCGATCGGCGACCTGTTCGACAAGCAGGTCACGTTGCGGTGGGGACAGGCGAACGTGCGCAGGTGGACCGCCGACATCCTCGAGGTGCTCCGCAACGGAGACCCGTGGGACGCCGCCGGACTGGTCACGAACCAAGCGCCGTTGCAGTCGGCGCCGCAAATGTATGAGGCCTTCAAACGCAAGGAAAACGGTGTGGTGAAGGTGGTGTTGCGGCCGTGAGAGTCGTCGTAGTCGGGGCCACGGGCAACGTCGGTGTCTCGCTCTTGCGCGCCCTGAAGAACCGGCCGGAAGTCGAGCACATCGTCGGGGTCGCTCGTCGTCCACCGGGCAACGAGCAGGCGGCTGAGTACGGATACGGCGGAAAAGTCAGCTGGCGTGCGCTTGACCTCACGTCGGATGACCTGGCGCCCGCGTTTGACGGCGCGGACGCGGTGGTCCACCTGGCGTGGCAGATTCAGCCGGCTCGCCGGCGCAGCCAGCTTCACTTGACAAACGTGCACGGCAGTCGCCGCGTTTTCGACGCGGTGCTGTCTAGTGGTGTGTCGACGTTGGTGCACGCGTCGTCCGTCGGTGTTTACGCGCCAGGGCCGAAGGACCGCGCCGTCAACGAGAGTTGGCCGCACACCGGCATTGCCACGTCGTCCTACTCGCGTGACAAAGCGACCGTCGAGGCAATGCTTGACCGGCTGGAGGCGGCGCACCCGACGTTGCGCGTCGTCCGGCTTCGTCCTGCGCTCATCTTCCAGCGGGACGCGGGCACCGAGATCGCGCGGTACTTCCTCGGTCCGCTCGTGCCGCGGTCCGCGGTACGGCCGCGCATGCTGCCGATCGTGCCGATGCCTGACGTGATGCGCTTTCAAGCGGTGCACACGGACGACGTCGCGCAGGCGTATGTCGCCGCGCTGCTTCGCGATGTGAGGGGCGCGTTCAACATCGCGGCCGATCCGGTGCTCGACACAGCGCGGCTCGCCGAGCTTTTTCGCGCCCGGCCGGTGCACGCGCCGGTGCGCGTCGTCCGCGCGTTGGCGAGCGCCACCTACGCGGTCGGTCTGCAACCGACGGACGCCGGTTGGGTCGACATGGCGGCGCTGACGCCGTTGATGGACACCACGCGGGCCCGCGACGAGCTCGACTGGCAGCCGCGGATGTCAGCTGACGCCGCACTCCTCGATCTGACCGAAGGGATTCAGCAAAAGGCGACCGGCCCGACGCCGGCGCTTCGCTGACCGCCGTTGCGGTCAGCTGTTTGCGCTTTTGCGCGTTTAGCCGTTCGCGCTGTTGCGGTTTAGCCGTTCGCGCTGCGGTCGCACGGTGTGCTCTGGGTCGTTGGCCGACAACATGCCCGCCTCGAAAATGGCGAACCGGCTGAGGGCCGAGCCGGCAAGCAACGCGAGCCCGCTGACCACAGCCGCGGCGCGGCTGCGTCGTCCAAGCAACATGCTCCCGACCGCCCCGAACGCGGTCAACGCTTCGGAGATTTTCAACCGCTGACCGCTGGTCCCCTTGTGGTACGGGTCGGAAAGCGGTTCGTCGAGGCGACCAGTGAGTGACTGCGCGGCGGCAAACTCAAGCGCCGCTCCGAATGCGGCGGCGCGCCGAGCGGGCCCCGCCTCGTCGATCGGCGCGGCAAGCATCCCAAGTCCACCGGCGGCGGTCGCCGCCGAGCCGACGAAGACGAACGGCATCTCGCGGTACGCCTCGTGCCACGACGGAACCGCCGTGTCGCACATCAGCGCGGCGGTGTAGGAAGCGATGAACGGACCGAAGGCGGCGGCGGTGCCGGTGGCGAGTGCGCCAAGGCCTTTCATCCGGCCGGTGACGGCGCTGAACGCCGCGGTGCCCGCTGCCGGCCCGTACGCGGCGAGCGCCCATGAGCCGACACTCATCGGCGACGTCGGCTTGAACACCCGCAGCATGTTGACGAAACGCGACGGCTTGCCGAGGTCGTGGACCAGCCCGACCATGCCCAAGCTGATGGAGACGAACGCCCCGACCTTGCTCGCCTTCGCCAGCCCAGGACGTCCGGTGGCGCTCGCGCACGCGCCGAGCACCGAGGCCGCGCCCGAAAGCCCGCCGAGGAAGAAGTAGCCCGCGATGTCAGGCGCCTTCCACACCGGCGCGTTGAGCACTGGCTTGCCGTAGTACGACGAGAACTTCGCTTCCGGCACCATCGACCGCTCACCACCGCGGCGGCGAGATGCGCGAGCGCCGTTCTCACGACCCGCGGCGACACCGATCATCGCGTCTCGACCTGGCCGCACGCCCTGAAGTCCGTCCTTGGTGACGTCAGATGTGCTCACGACCGCCGCCCTCCCGCAAATGCCGCCACCACGCCGACCGCCATCGTCAAAGCGGCGACACCGACGTGCTTCCACATCGACGGCAGGTCGCGGGTGGTGACAACTGGGTCGGGCGGCAATCCGTAGACCTCGGGCTCGTCGAGCAAAAGGAAAAACGCGCCGTCGCCTCCGACACCGTCGTTGGGGTCGTGCCCGTACAGCCGTGCGTCGGTGACACCCGCCTCGTGCAGTTTCTCGACGCGCTGCGCGGCGCGTTCGCGCAACTCGTCGAGCGGCCCGAACTGAATGGAGTCGGTCGGGCATGCCTTGGCGCACGCCGGCTCCAAGCCCACCTCGAGACGGTCGTAGCACAGCGTGCATTTCCAGGCGCGGCCGTCGTCCTCGCGCTGGTCGATGACGCCGTACGGGCAGGCGGGAATGCAGTAACCGCAGCCGTTGCAGATGTCTTCCTGGACGACGACCGTGCCGAACTCGGTGCGGAACAAGGAACCGGTCGGGCAGACGTCCAGGCAAGCCGCGTGCGTGCAGTGCTTGCACACGTCGCTTGCCATCAGCCAACGCAGGTCGCTGCCTGCGGCGTCGACGGCCGGCGATCCGACGTCGGCGTGTTGAACTCCGGCGATCTGGCCGGCGATCGGCTTTCGCTGCTCGATGAACGCGACATGCCGCCACGTGTCGGCGCCGAGCCCGATGGTGTTGTCGTACGACATGCCGGTGAAGTTCAGGCCGTCCTCTGGAACGTGGTTCCACTCCTTGCAGGCGACCTCGCAGGCCTTGCAGCCGATGCACACCGACGTGTCGGTGAAGAAGCCCATCCGGGGTGGGTGATCGGTGAAGCCACCGTTCGCAGCCGGATCGGTGTCGCCCGCCAGCAAGCTCGAGAGCAGATTGTCGCTCGACACGTCACACCTCGGTTCCGTCGGCCGGTCCGGATCTCACAAGTGAACGCCTTCAACTCTTGAATGTGAACACTCGGGTGCCGACACGCTCAGCGTTGACCATGTCTGGTTTGCTGTCCCGCCATCGGGTGGCTAAACGTCGCGCGACCTGGGCAGGCATTCGTCATGACGCCGTTGGTCGCGCTGCTGCGCGAGTGGGAGGTGCAAGCACGTGAGCTGCTGGACGACGCTCAGCCGACCGAACATCCCGAAGGTGTGCTGTCGACAGCGGATTTGAACCAGCGCGCACAGACGCTGCGCCGCCTCCGGTGGTTCACGATGCCGCGGGAGACCCAGAAGGTCTGCCACCTGTGGCCGGCGCTGCGTCGCCACCTCGGACCGGAACCGGTGGACGCGCTTCGCGAGCGCAAGGTCGGGTTCGAGCGCCTCTTCATTCAACTGCGATGGACGGACGAGCGCTCACGTTCGTTCGACTCCACGCTCTCGTCTTTGATCACCCAAATCGACGACTATCTGCAGTGCGAAGAGCAAATTCTTCCGGACGTCGCTAGCAAAGTGCCGGTCGCCGAGCAGGAGGCGATCGCCCGGCGGATGATCATTCGAGCCGGCTGGTACCCGGTGCAACCGCATCCGGATGTTCCTGCGCGGCCGTCCTTCGCGACCGCGGTCAAGCCGGTCGTGGCGGTGTTCGACCGGCTGCGCGACGCCCTCACGACCGCCCCGGGCTGATCGCGACGGTTCGGATACGTCGAGCGATTCGATTCGCTGACGCTGGGGCAGATGCAGACAAGATCAATCGGTCCGGAAGGATCTCTCGGTTCCGGAGGCGCGAATCATGCTCGAGCTTGCGCTGTGGTGGGCGCTGATGGTCGGCGTCTGGGACCTGACCTTGTCAGGGACGACGCTGCCGGACATCCTCGCCGCGGTCGCGGCTGGCTTTTTCTCCGCCGTCGGGGCGGTCGCCACCCGCCGGCTCATCGGTGGTCACTGGCGGCCGCGTCCTGGTTGGGCGGTGTGGCTGCCGGTGATCGTGGCGAAGGCGGTCATGGACGCCGTTCGCGCCTTCGCGCTCGCCGCTCGCCATGTGGTGCACCGCGACGTCGACACGTCGTGTGGCGAGGTGGCGCTGCGGCGGGGCGCGGACGAGGACGTCGCAATTCATTTTGCGCTGGCGAGTCTGGCCATCACCAGCACGCCGGGGTCAGTGGTGTACGACGCCGATCCGGACGGTAACCGGCTCTTCAAGCACGAGCTGGTGACCGGGCCGCCGGACTTGGAGAGCGTGGTGGGCAGGTGAGCCCGACGACCGCCTGGTTCCTGGCCAGCGTGATCCTGCTGCTTGGCGCGATGGTGCCAGCTTTGCTGCTCTCGTCTCGGCGCGGCCCCACCGACCGGCTGGTTGGTGTTTCGCTCGGTGGCTCCGTGGCCGTGTTGATCGGGGTGCTTCTCACCCAGGCGTACGGCGAGTCCTCGTACCTCATCGTGCCGTTGGTGCTGGCGGTGCTCGCGCTGACCGGGGTGCTGGTCTACACCCGATTGCTTGGACCTAGGTGACGCGATGCAGACCATTGCACAGGTGCTGCTGTTCGCGGGCGTCGCGGTCATCGTTGTGTCGGCATGGGCCGCGCTGTGGCTGCGCGGCCCTTTGGTACGGGTGCACTACTTGGCGCCGGTGACGACGCTTGGCGCACCGCTCATTGGGATTTCGGTGGTGTTCGCGAGCGGGTGGTCATTGTCGACCGGCCTGGTGCTGCTCATCGTGTTCTTGGTTAGCGCCTCGGGACCGGCGATGACGATCGCGCTCGCCCGCGTGATCGCGCAACGAGAAGGAATCGCCCCTGGAAGGTCCCCGCAATGAACGAACTCGTGCTGGTGATCCTGTTGACGCTGGTGGCCGCGGCGGGCACCGCCGTCGTCATGACGAACGCCCCTGAACGGCAGGCGGTGACCTACGCGTTCTTTGGAATCACCTTGACGCTGTTGTTTCTTGCGTTGCAAGCACCCGACGTCGCTTTGTCGCAGCTAGCGGTGGGCACCGCGTTTGTGCCCCTGATGGTGATGCTTGCGATCCGGAAGATTCGGCGCGGCCGCTCATGAATCGCGGAGTTCGCCATCTGGTGTTCTTGTTCGGTGGCGGCTTGGTCGCCGTGCTGTTCGTGTTGGGCGCTCTTGGGATGCCGAAGTTCGGCTCGTCGAACCACCCGTACCGCGACCGCAGCGTTCATGCGGCCGCGGAACATCAGACGCCGAACGTCGTCGCCGCGGTTAACTTCGACCAGCGCGGATTCGACACGCTTGGCGAGGAGTCGATCTTCTTCGCCTCCGTCATCGGCGCCGCGGCGTTGCTTCGTCCGTCGAAAGAAGAGCGTGAGGAGCGTCAGGAGTCCGGCGGCGGCCTGCGCGACGTGATGGCGTCAACGAGGTTCGCCGGCTACGTCCTGTTGCCGCTCACGTTGCTTGTCGGCCTCGACGTCGTGGCCCATGGTCACATCACTCCTGGCGGCGGGTTCCAGGGTGGGGTTGTGCTCGCCACCGGGTTCCACGTGCTCTACGTCGCGGGCCGCTACGAGACGTTGGAGAAAGTGCGTCCGGTCGCCCTCTTCGAGAACGGTGAGGTGCTGGGCGCACTCGGGTTCGCTGGATTGGGATTTGCCGGCATCGCAATTTCCGGATCATTTCTTTCGAACATGATTCCCGTTGGCGGCTGGGGCAGTTTCTTGTCGGCCGGAACCGTCGAAGTGCTCAACTTCGCGGTCGGCATCGAAGTCGCTTGCGGAGTCATTGTGTTGTTGTCGCACTTCTTCGAGCAGGCGATCAGGCTGCGTGACCGTGGTCAGGCACAGTCGTGAACTACTACCCGTACTTCGTCGCAGGGTGGCTGCTGCTCATCGGCTCCTTGGGCATCGTGCGCAGTAGAAACCTTGTGCACGGCGTGGTTTCGCTTGCAGTCGCGCAAGCGGGCACGTACGTGCTGCTGTTGGCGGTTGGATACCAGCGCAACGCCCCGGCACCTGTTTTCGGCTCGACCAAGAAGCCCTCGACGAATGTCGTCGACCCGGTGGTGCAAGCGCTGACACTTACCGACATCGTCGTCTCCGCTACGGTGACGGCATTGCTGTTGGCGCTTGCCATGCAGATCGCGAAACGGCATGGCACGGTCGACCCCGACGAGCTGAGAGCGCTGGAGGGCTAGGTGCCCTTCAGCTCCGGAGTGGCGAACCTGCTGCCCGTCATCATCGTCGTCCCGATCGCGATCGCGGCCATCCTCGTGGCTATCGGGCCGTACGTGCCGCGCGTGCTGACCGACGTCGTCGCGACCGTGACCGCGACGGGAATCGCGGCGCTGGCTGCCGTCGTCGCGGCCAACACCGAGGGCAGCCGCGGCCGGGTCGTCACCTGGCTGGCCGGTTGGAAACCGGCCAAGGACCGCAGCTCGGTGGGTCTCGTGTTGGTGGCCGACCGGATGAGCGCCGGGTTAGCCGTGCTCATCGCGGTGCTGATGGCGCTCGCGCTGCTATTCGGCTGGAAATACTTCGACGACATCGGCGGTCACTTCCATCCGCTGATGCTGATGTTCCTTGCCGGCATGGAGGGCTTCGCCCTCAGCGGTGACATCTTCGACATGTTCGTCTTCTTCGAGCTCATGGGCGCCGCCGCGTACGCGCTGACGGGATCGAAGACGGAGGATCCGTCGTCCTTGCAGGGGGCGTTGAACTTCGGCGTAGTCAACTCGCTCGGCGCGTACTTCTCGCTCACCGGAATCGGCGTCTTGTACGCGGTCACCGGGAACCTGCAGTTGCCGTTGCTGGCCGAGTCGGTCGACAAGCAAGGCGTGTCAGCGCTGGTGATTCTGGCGTTCGTGTTCATCATGTGCGGCTTCCTGGTCAAAGCCGCGATGGTGCCCTTGCATTTCTGGCTCGCCGACGCGCACGCGGTAGCCCCGACGCCAGTCTGTGTGCTGTTCAGCGGGGTGATGGTCGAGCTCGGTGTGTACGGACTCGCGCGCGTGTACTGGGTGGTCTTCGAAGGCGCGGTGCCGCATCACGCGATCCGCAGCGCGTTCGTCGTCCTGGGCACGCTGACCGGCATCGTCGGATCGGTGATGTGCTTCAGCCAACGGCATTTGAAGCGATTGCTCGCCTACTCGACCGTCGCACACGTCGGTTTGTTTCTCGTCGCTTTCGCCATGTTGGACGACGGTGGGACGGCGGGGGCGGCGCTGTACGTGCTCGGGCACGCGGGCGCGAAATCCGCGTTGTTCTTACTCGCCGGGATCGTGCTGAATCGCTACGGGTCGGTCGACGAGGTCGAGTTGCACGGACGCGGCAAGGACGCGCGGGTGTTGCCGTGGCTGTGGGTCATTGGCGGGCTCGCGTTGGCGGCCTGCCCGCCTTTTGGCACCGGTTTGGGCAAAGACATCGCAGAGGCCGCGACATTGAAAGCGGGTTACCAGTGGCTGCCCGCGTTGTTTGTGCTGGTGTCCGCCGTGACGGCCGGCGCGGTGTTGCGGGCGGCACTGCGGATCTATTTCGGGCTCGGTGATCGACCGTCGGAGTTGACCCAGCCGGAGTCGACGTCCGGGTCGGAGGAGGAACCCGAGGTCGGTGGCCGGTTGGCAAAAGTGCCGCTGACGATGATGACTCCCGTCGTCGTCCTGCTCGGTGGCAGCCTTGCGCTTGGCGTGGTTCCGGGTTTCGCGGAGGCGGTCGGAAAGGCTGCCCACCAGTTCATCGATCGCGGCGGATACGTGTCGCAAGCCGTGACCAACGCCGCGAGCGCACCCGTGCCGCACGTGCCCGAAATGCATTGGACGACGTTGGGCGTCGGCCTCGGACTCGTTTCCGCCGCGCTGGCGTTCGCGTTCGCGTTCGCCGGCTTGTACGCGCAGCGCTTCCCCGCCGCGATCCGGCGCGGCGCGGTCACGCTCGGCATTCCGTTGCGGGCGGTCCGGCAGGCGCACTCCGGCCACATTGGCGACTACGTTGCCTGGCTGGTGGTTGGGCTCGCCCTGCTGGGGGCGTTGGTGGGCGTGCCAGTGCACTGACGTATCGGCGGTTCGCTTTAGGCTGCGCTGCGTGTACCGGTGGGCGATGCTGTCGATAGGCGTGGTCGGCGCCGTCGTCGGGCTGTTCACCTCCTTGCAGGCGACTCGACTGATCCTGTTCGGGCCGGTGCACCTGTCAGTGGGCGCGATTGCGGCACTGATTGTGAACGCGGGATTTGGTGTGCTCGCCGGGTGGGCGCTGCAATCGCGTGACGCGGCATTCGTGCCAGGGGTGGGTTGGTTCGTGGCGGTGCTTGCGGTGCTCTTCTTGCCGCATCCGGGCGGTGACATCGTGCTGCCGGGCTCAGGCGCTGACGCGATCGCGTTCCTGCTGCTCGGCATCATCGGGGTGATCGTGGCGGTCGTGCTAACCGCCCGATTCGTGCCCCCGCGAGCTTTACCGTCGTCCAAGACCGACCGATGAAGACGGCATGACGCAGCTTGACGCAGCTTCGCCGTTGGGGCTTGATGGCGCGGACCGGGGCGTGCGCAACGAACCTGACGGCTATGTGCTCACGCGGCTGGGCGGCGCCCGATACGCCGTCGGCATGTCGACGGTCGCCGAGGTTGGGCGGCTGCCGCGGCTGACTCGCGTGCCGGGCACGCCGGTCTGGCTGGCCGGGGTGGCTAACTGGCGGGGGCGAATCCTCGCCGTTCTCGACGTCCGGCCGCTGCTCGGCGCCGCCATCACGCCCACCGGATCGCTGGGGCGGCTCGTCGTCCTCACCGAGAACTCGATCACGGTCGGACTGCTGACCGAGGGCGTGCAGGGCGTGATCGACTGCGACGAAGACCGCATCGACCCGCCGCCCATGACGTTGGACGGCGACGCGAGTTCGCTGCTGATCGGGCAGTTCACCGAGCCGACCGGCCCCATCGCGGTGCTCGACCCGGTTGCGGTGCTCAACCTGCGGTTGCGGCTCCCATCGCCGCGGCGCATGGCCAGCTGACTGAAGTTCTGGGCACGCGTTCACGGACCCGTCGGCCAGTCGATGCGCACAAGTTCGCCGGCGCTGACCGGAGGCTGAAGCTAAACGGTCCTTGCGATCGCGAGCGCGTTTGCACAACATGCGGGTCACCGGCCGAACGGGAGTGGCGGGGGTCGCATCCCAGAACGTGTCGGACCGTTGACACCGCTCTTTAGACAGTGTCGAAGCTCGCGGATGACGTATGCCCATCCGGGTCGGTGGTCGAGGTCAGGTTCCCGTGCGTGTAGACCAAGGTCGTCACATTGCCGCGGCGTAGCGCTCTCTTGCAGAGATGGTCGTCGGCCGTTGTACGGGCGCGCGGACTTGGTACAGGCGGGGTTACTCAGCCGGGTTCGAAGATGGCGAGCAACAACAATGTCTTGCCGTCGGCTGGCGGATCCGCGGGTACGCCACCGCGTGCGCTCTGGCCGGGGCCGACGATGATCTCGACGTGTCCTTTTCGGAAGCCGGGAGATCCCTTCATCCCGGTCGGAACCGATTGGAATCCGCTGTGGAGCAGGGTGTCGGTGTACTGGCGAAGCGCGTCCTCTGGAGTGCCTTCTACCAGGTAGTTGCGGCCGATGTTCGGGCAGTCGCCGAAACAGTCATTGTCGATCGTTTGGAGCACCAGTGTGCCGGCGGGCATCGGCACGGATTTGAGCACTTGTTGTAGTCGGCCGGCGGAGTAGGGGGCTTGTCGAGCGAGTGCGATGCCGCCGACGACGCATCCGATCGCGAGGAGGGTGGCCAGCACGAGGGAGGCGCGTCGCCACCACAATATGAGGGCTGGGAGTGCTGCGCCTGGCAGGAGGCCGACGGTGTCCCAGGCCCAGCCGCCGGTGAATCCCCCGACCTGGATGAACTCGAGGACTGCCCACGCCAAAGCTAGATACGCGGCCGGCGCGGTTACGGCGAACAACCAGCGCACCGGGCCGGCCGGCGCCGGCGCGTGCATCAACATCAGGTGGCTCCCGTCTTCGCCTGTAACGGGTATCGCCTATTGCTGAGCCGATCTTGAACGTGGCGCGCTCCGCCGAGCGTCGACGCTATCCGGTCGCGCATTGGCCGCTGATCGGCCCCGTCGCGGTGTTGGGGGCGCCGCCGGTGGTGACCGTGGGTGTGTTGGTCGCACACTGCAGTGGGCCCGAGATCGTGTTTGCGCCGACGAGCGGTACTGGTCCGTAGGGCATGAGACCGCCCGCGCTGTTCGCGTTGACCGAGACGGGCCCGTGCACGATGTTGCCTTCTAGGTGAGCGCCTTGGCTGTTGCCGGTGAGCGTTAGCGGCCCGTTGACGGCGTTCGCCGCGCAGTCGTTGTGTGGGGCGCCGATCAGCACGAAGCCGGTCGAGTCAGCGGCGGAGACCGGCCCGGTGATCGTCGACCCGCAGATCGACAGGGCTGTCGCGCCGTGGGCGGTGAGGGGCCCGTGGATTGACGCGTCGTGCACGCTCAGCGCGCCGCCGGGATCGACGCGGACGGGGCCGTTCACGACCGCGCCTGCTCCTAGGCAGATCGACTGGCCGGAGGCGATGGTGAGCGGCCCGTTGACCCGGGTCGTGATGCACGGGGTCGACCACCCGATTGTCAGCGGCGCCGGCGCGCTCGCGGCGCCGGTGTAGGAGGTGTCGCCGCTGTATTGCGCTGTGATGACGTGGTTGCCGCCTTGCAGCGACGACAGGTCGAGTTCGGCATGGCCGCCCGTCAGCGGGACCGTCGCAAGCGTGGTGGAGCCGTCGAGGAAGGTGACGGAACCGGTCGGTGCGTCGGCGTTGCTTGCAGTAGGCGGGTTAACCGAGGCGACCGCCGACAGCGGTTGCCCGAACAGCGGGCTTGGGTTGCTCAGCTGCACGTCGACGGCGGGCACGAGCGGCGTGGAGAACTCGGCGGTTTCGCCGTATCCCTTCGCACCGCCGTTGTCGGTCACCACCAGCGTCGCGGACAACGTCTGCCCGGGCGCGTAGGTGTGCGTCGCGGTAGGTCCGGTCGCGGTTGCGCCATCGCCGAAGTCCCACAGGTACGACGCGATCGTGCCGTCCGGGTCGTTGGAGCCGGCCGCGCTGAACGTCACCGTGTCACCGGTGTGTTGCATCGACGCCACCGCGACCGGCGGGGTGTTCGACGCGGGAGCGTCGTAGGTGGTCAGGCTCACCGGTTCACTGTCCCCTGCCGAGGCGGAGATTTGGGCGCCGTAAAGCTTGATCGTCCATGTGCCGGGCTCGGGGTCGGTGATCACGTAGGTCTCAGACGTGGGGCCGTTGGCGTGGAAGACGTCCGGAGTTTGGCTGGTGCGGGTGTAAAGCTGCCCTGATGGGCTCACGAGCGACATCTCGATGTCGCTTCCGGGCCAGGAGGTGTTGAACGAGGCGCTCGGAGTCCCGGCGGGCACATTTCGGGTCGTAAACATCGACTGGTCTTGCGCCAGACCGTAGAAGGTCGCGCCGAGGTGGGACGGGTCAGGCCCGAGGCTTACCGACGATTCGATCTTGATCGTCTCCTGGAGATAGCCGTACGCATCGGGGTGGAAGGACTCTCTGGTGTCGCTGGGTGTGATGCCGTTAAAGAACGTCTCGGCGCCACCAGCGCACAGCTCGGTGCCTGAGGAGGTGTCGTAAAGGTCAACGAAGTCCGCGCCCATTGTGCGCGCCGCTGTCTCGACCGTGCGGTTGAGCTGCTGTTCCTCGCCGTCGATCCATATCTGGTCGGACATGCGTATGCCTTGGCACCGCGGCTCACCCGCGAAAGGTGCCGTGACCACCGAGAGGACGGACGACCAGTCGAGGCTCGGGTCCTCAGGGAAGATCCGCGGATAACCGACCACGACGACATGTGCTTGGGGGGCACGTTGGTGGATCTGCGCGAGGACATCGTCAATAGGTGTCAATCCAGTCGCCGGGTCGGGCGCCGCGAGGTCGCTCTGCAGCGTGTCGACGTACGAACCGTAGTTCTTCCAACAGTCCGTCAGCGGGAAGAACGCCGCAGCAGGATCCTTGTAGAGGCAATCGCTCAGCACGTTGGCGAACTTCAGATTGTCGCCTCCGACGCCCAAAGTGACGAGCGCAGTGTCCGGCCCAAGAGCGTCCAGTTGCGACGGTTCGATCTGCCGGTGATTGCTGTCTTGTTTTCCGAGGATGACGTCGTCTGTTGTTGCGCCGCTGCACGCCACGAACGTGAACGCGTAAGGCAACCCGGCCGCGACGATGTCGCCGGCGTATGAATGTGGCGACCGGTGGCAACCGTCCGTCGCTGAGTCGGTGCCATTCCAACCGGTGGATTCGTAGTCGCCTGCGCCTTGGCCGGATGAATACGAGTCGCCCATCGCCACGTACGTGTTGGGAGCGGCGCCGCCTCGGACCGGGAAGATGTAGCGGCCGTCTTGGTCGGCGCCGAGGTGGTTGTGGATCAAACCGGTCGGCGCGCTGTCGAGGAGCGCCCCGTTCACGCCAGAGCCGGGCAACTCGAACGATTGGTTCAGGATCGGCCCGGTCGTCGTGGCCGCCGTCGTTGCGAGGACGTTGGGTGTGACGCCGCCGCCCGAACCGCCGCCGTCTCCGCCGCCACTGGACGAACCACCGCCATTAGAGAAGCCAGCGCGGGCGGACGCGCCGCCGAGTCCGTCGACGCCATCGCTGGCGTCACCGGTCTCCCATTGTAGGGAGCCGTAGTTGAAGACGATGTCAAAGGCGCCGGGCGCGACGTCCGAGCGGTCTACGAGCAGCAGTTGGAAGCTGTCGAGCTTGTCCGAGTGATCGGAGTAGTAGCCGACGTTGAACCAGTCGACGCAGAAGGCGGGGTGGCCTTGGAACAAGGTCGTCCCATACCCGTATTGAACGGTGCCGGAGCCCGATGCGCGCGTGTCGACGTCGGCGAAGAACGGCGCGATGATGGGCTCGGTGCTGCCGACGATGCCGTATGGCGTGTACGTGGACTGCGGCCCGTTGAAGGTCACGTTGCCGTTGTTGTTCACCCACAGCGAGTTGTAGACGTTCCCGTAGAAATTGACGTTGAACGGCAGGTTGACCTGGGTGCTGGAGCCGTCGTCGTTCGCGGGCAGCTGGTTCGCGGTGCACGACGCGTCATCGACCAGTGCACCGCTGAGGTCTCCGCCTTGACCGTTGACGAGCGAGTTGCCGGTGAGCACGTTGAAGAAGGTGATTTGAAAGTTGCCTGTCGCCGCCTGCTCGCCGCCGACCTGCAGCCAGTAGGTCCCCGCTGCCAGGTCTTGGGCGATCGAAGGCCGGCCGTCGGAGGTGCTGCAATCAAGGAGATTCAAGGTTTCGAGCGAGGTGCCGGAGTAAAGCGCGATATCCATTGTGAACGCGGGACCAGCCGGCCCGTTCAAGTCGTAGCCGGGCGAAGCATAAACGTCGAGTGCGCTCGGGGAGTGGAGATCGACCCGGTACCACAGCGTCGCGCCGACGTCACCGCACGCCGTGGGTTCCCCTGCCTCCAAAGCCGCACCGATGTTCGAGTCTTGGCCACGAATAGCGGAGGGATCGTCCAAATCCTGTGGCGCAAGGTCAATCGTACGTGCCGAGCCGAACCTGTCGTTCGAACTGACCGCCGACGCCAGCCCCGGGACGGCCAACACGCAACCGGCAACCACAGAGACCGCGACCGCGAAGCGAGCAACACACGCGCGCATGCATCCCCCGAATGATCATCCCGATGTTGGGACTGAAGGTAGGGACATATCCCGGAACGAGAAATAGCTCGGTGTGACTACCTCTCGGGCTGTGGAGACCAAATCACTTCGCGGGAGTCCCGTCGAATTCTGGGCCGGTTCTGAGATCGACCGTCGTCTGGCGCGACCACATATTCGGACATATGTGCGGCTTCGGTCGAGCGCTGACTTTGCATGTGGTTCCAATCTCTTTGTGACGAACGCAGGGCAGCCTCACGAGCCTGAACGAGCGATTCTTGAAAGTTGCGACCGCATGGGCGGCGACGGGCCACCACCCAAAGTCGGCCCGACCGCCACCGCCCGCCGAGGAGCGGCGGCGCCTTGGTGGTGTCCTCGGGGTGCTGCCCCGGCCGGCCCCGTTAGGCCGGCCGGGCGAATCTTGCGCCGGGCCAGCGCTTCAGTGACCTCCGACTCCGCCCGATGGGTGAACGAGCGGATCAGCGCAATCGGTCTGGGAGGGCTGGTGGACGTCTTTAAGCGGCTGCAGCAGGTCGCGTCGGCCTGCATGTGGCTCATGCTCGCGCTCG
>JAICYF010000278.1 GCA_025934355.1 Acidothermaceae bacterium | reverse complement strand
GGCTGTGGAAAAACGCGCCCAGCTGAACCGCATCCCGCGCGTGTCGCGCTCCGGCCAGGGGTCGTCGGTGTCTCGGCAGCCGACTCTGTGCCCGACTCGGCGAGCGCAGGCCATCGGTTAGCTGACCGCCTTCGCCACCAGCTTGGCGAGCCGCGCCTCGCCAGCGGCGGTCAATGTCTTGATCCCGTAGTACGTCGGCCACAGGTCGCCGTCGTCGATGTTGGCCTTGTCGGTGAACCCAAGCGTCGCGTATCGCGCCTTGAACTTGCCTGCGCTTTGGAAGAAACACACGACGTGGCCGTCCTTGGCGTAAGCCGGCATCCCGTACCAAGTCTTGGGCGCAAGCTGCGGCGCGGTCGCGGTGATGAGCTTGTGCAGCCGCTCGGCGATGTCACGATCGGGCGCCGCCATCTCGGCGATCTTAGCCAAGCAGTCGGCTTCGGCCTGAGCTTTGTCACCGCTGGCCTTTCGCTCCCTCACGAGCTCCTTCATCGCCGCTTTCTCCTCGGCGGTGAACACTTTCGCGCTGGCCTTGCGGGCGGGCTTCTTCGCAGCGGGCACTGTGCTTTCTCCTCTAACACGTCCCGTTCGCGTCACGGACACACGGCATCGTAACGCCGAGGTTAGCGCCGAGGTTGTGGACAAACGCGTTCAGCTGAGGTAGCGGCTGACCCTGGCGCGGCGGCCCCTGGCTGCTCCAACGCCCTTCTCACACCCCGACACCCGCTCTCGAGCGTCACGTGACAACACCGCGCCCGGAACTGACCGCGTAGCGTGGAAGTGTGTCCAGCCCTGCGCAGCGGTACGTGGCCGCCAAGGCCAGGCGTGCGGCGGCCGCATTGACGTCGTTCGAGGCCCTGTATGACTTTCCACTCGACGAGTTCCAGCTGGAGGCGTGCCAAGCGCTCGAGGAGGGCCACGGCGTCTTGGTTGCGGCGCCGACCGGCTCAGGCAAGACGGTCGTCGGCGAGTTCGCGGTTCATCTGGCGCTGGCGCAGGGCCGCAAGTGCTTTTACACCACCCCGATAAAGGCGCTGTCGAACCAGAAGTACACCGACCTGGTCAAGCGCTATGGCGCCGACACGGTTGGCCTGCTCACCGGCGACAACACCATCAACGGCGAGGCGCCCGTCGTCGTCATGACGACCGAGGTGCTGCGCAACATGCTGTACGCCGGCTCGCCAACCCTCATGGGTCTTGGTTACGTCGTGATGGACGAGGTGCACTACCTCGCCGACCGGTTCCGCGGTGGTGTCTGGGAAGAGGTGATCATCCACCTGCCCGACTCCGTGCGGCTGGTCTCGCTTTCCGCAACGGTCAGTAACGCGGAGGAGTTTGCCGACTGGCTCGTCACCGTGCGCGGCGAGACGCGGGTGATCGTCGAGGAGCACCGGCCGGTCCCGCTTTGGCAGCACATGATGGTTGGCCAGCGCATGTACGACCTGTTCACCGTGCGCAACCGGGAACTCCAGTTGAACCCCGAGCTCAGCCGCGCCACGGGCGACGAGGAACGCCGCCACCGCAGCGTGCAACGCGGAGGCGCCCCGCGCGGTGGTCGCGAACGCCGTCCGCGGCGACGTGACACGCCGAGTCGGGTCGACGTCGTCGAACGATTGGACGCCGAAGGGCTGCTACCCGCGATCACCTTCATCTTCAGCCGCGCCGGTTGCGAAGGCGCGGTTTTGCAATGTCTGCGGGCAAATCTGCGGCTCAACACCCCGGCTGAGGCCGACGAGGTGTTGCGCGTGGTCGAAGAACGCACCGCGATGATTCCGGACGAAGACCTGCATGTGCTCGGCTATCACGAATGGCTCGACGGCCTGCGTCGAGGAATCGCCGCGCACCACGCCGGCATGCTGCCGACGTTCAAGGAGGTCGTCGAGGAGCTGTTCACCCGCGGCCTGGTGAAGGCGGTCTTCGCGACCGAGACGTTGGCGCTGGGCATCAACATGCCGGCGCGCACCGTCGTCCTCGAGCGACTCGTGAAATGGAACGGCGAGGCGCACGTCGACGTGACGCCGGGGGAGTACACCCAACTCACCGGCCGGGCCGGGCGGCGCGGCATCGACGTCGAAGGCCACGCGGTCGTCATCTGGTCGCACGGCGTCGACCCAGGCGCGGTCGCCGGTCTCGCCTCGACGCGCACCTATCCGCTGAAGTCGAGTTTCCGGCCGTCGTACAACATGGCGGTCAATCTCGTCGGGCAGGTGGGCCGTGACCGCGCGCGGGTGTTGCTCGAGGCGTCGTTCGCCCAGTTCCAGGCTGATCGCGCGGTCGTCGGCTTGGCCCGCCAGATCCAGAAAAACGAGGAGGCGCTCGAGGGTTATCGCGAGGCCATGACCTGCCACCTCGGCGACTTCGAGGAGTACGCGGCGCTTCGCCGCAAGTTGTCCGACGTCGAGGCGAGCGCCGCTCGTAACGCCGCCGCGTTGCGCCGGGCCGCCGCCGCCGCATCGCTGGAGAAACTCAAGCCAGGGGATGTCATTCGAGTTCC
>JAICYF010000154.1 GCA_025934355.1 Acidothermaceae bacterium | reverse complement strand
CCCCGGGGGGGTACACCCCCCCGGTTACCGGGCCGGTCTCACCCGCCGCTGCGTTTGCCGCAAACCGCCCAATGACTGCCATCGGCGGCCCTAGCCTCCTCAGATCTTCCGAACCCGGGCCGAATAGGTATCTGCTCGCCACGGATCGGCGGGCGCGGCGCGCGACCTCGCGACGGAACGCGGGACGCCATGGCTCCACGGACGGAGGACTTCGTGATGATTGTGTTGACGCGTCTCAACGGTCCTTCGTTCGCCTTGAATCCCGATCTCATCGAGCGGGTCGACGCCAATCCCGACACTGTGGTGACGCTGGTCGGCGGCATCAAATACGTCGTCGCGGAATCGATTGACGAGTTGCTCGCCAAAGTCCGCGACTTCCGCGGCCAAGTGATCGCCTCCGCGTACGCCTTCGAATCAGCGCCCGCTCACGAGCGCAATTTGCGGGTCGTCACACCTGACGATCCCGATTTGGCGCACGTGAAGGACGTGTGAGATGGATCCAGCGACCCTAATCGGCATCGGCCTCGCGCTCGGTGGCATCTTCATGTCGATGATCCTCGAGGGCAGCAGCCCGGTGGCGATCATCCTTCCGGCGCCGATGATGCTCGTGCTGTGCGGCACCATCGGCGCGGCCATGGCGGGCGGTTTGCTCAAAGACACCACCGGCTCGATCAAGTGGTTGAAGATGGCATTGCTCGCCAAGCCCACGACGGCCGACGGGCTCGTCGAAGACCTCGTGCGGCTGGCCGATCGAGCCCGTCGCGAAGGTCTCCTCGCGCTCGAAGACGCCGCCCGTGAGGTTGAGGACCCCTTCTTGCGCCGCGGCCTCGAGCTCGCGATCGACGGCACCGACCCCGAGGAGTTGCGCGAGATTCTCGAGGCGGAAATCACCGCCAAGCGCAAGGAATACAAGCAGGGCGGCAAACTCTTCGCCGACATGGGCGGCTACGGCCCCACCCTCGGTGTCATCGGAACCGTCGTCAGCTTGGTGCACGTGCTCGCGAACCTCAGCTCGCCCGAAGAGCTGGGCAAGCTCATCGCCGCCGCGTTCGTGGCGACCCTTTGGGGCGTCATGTCCGCCAACGTGCTCTGGCTGCCGATGGCCAACAAAATTAAGCGGTTAGGCGAGATCACCACCCAGCAGATGGAGCTCGTCATCGAGGGCGTGCTCTCGATTCAAGCTGGCGTCAACCCGCGGCTCATCCAGCAGAAGCTTCGCTCCTACCTGCCCGCCGACGGTAAAGCCACGGACGACGACAAGCCGGCGAAGGCGGCGGCATGACCGCGAAACCGCGCCGGCGCGCTCATCGCGGGGCCGACCATGACGAGCACGAAGAGGCAAACCACGAACGATGGTTGCTCACCTACGCCGACATGATCACCCTGCTCATGGTGTTGTTCATCGTGCTGTTCGCGATCAGCGTCGTCGACAAAAAGAAGTTCGCGGCGTTGGCCGACGGACTTTCGCACAACTTCGGCGCGACGAACAAAGTGCTTCCGGCCGGCACCGGCGTGCTCGATGGGGGCAAGACGTCGAACGACGACCAGGGTCAGCTGGCCAACAACCCGGCGCAGCCGTTGTCGCCGATCGATCAGGTCGAGGTTTCCCAGCTCAAGGCGCAGCAACAGCAACAGCAGAAAGAAAACCTCATCAAGCAAGAGCAACAGACTTTGCTTGGCGCCAAGGAGCAAATCGAGGCCGCGCTCAAGGCGAAGGGCCTGCAGAACTCGGCGAGTTTCAAGCTGACATCTCGCGGGCTGGTCGTCAGCATCGTCACCGACCAGGTGCTCTTTGACACCGGCCAGGCCAACCTGAAGCCGGTGGGGCAAGAGGTGTTGGACGCCGTCGCACCGGCGTTGGTGAAGCTGCCGAATGACATCTCGATCGAAGGCCACACCGACAACGTGCCGATCACCGGCGGCCTGTTCGCGTCCAACTGGGAGTTGTCCGCGGTGCGCGCGACCACCGTGTTGCGCTACCTGATGGCCCACGACGGCTTGCCGGCGCAGCGGATGTCGGCGACCGGCTACGCCGACACCAAGCCGGTGGTGCCCAACGACTCACCCGCGCACCAATCGCAAAACCGGCGGGTTGAACTGGTGGTGCTCTCCAACCTGCTCGACGACACCTCGACCGACACGACCACCGCAACGCCCGCTGGAGGATCCGGATGACCACCATGACCGAGAAGCCGGGAAAGGTGGCCGACGCGTCCGCCGAGACGGCCGCCCCGAAGAAAAAGAAGAGCAAGAAGAAGCTGATCATCGGGCTGGTGCTCGTGGTCGCGCTGGGCGGCGTCGCGAAGGTCGAGTTCCTCAGCCCGAAGAAGACCCCTCAGGCGGCGGTGGTCGCGAAGCCTGGGCCGCTGGTCGCGCTCGACGCGGTCACCGTGAACCTCGTCGGCGGCCACTACCTGCGGGTGGGCGTGACGGTTCAGTTCACCGACAAGGTGAGCGCCTCCGCGCCGCCCGACGGCGCTCCAGCGCTCGACCAGGTCATCGCCTATTTCACCGGTCAGGACGGCACGCCGCTCCAGACCAGCGCCGGCTTGGGAGAGGCCAAGGACGGCCTGAAGAAGAAGATCGCCGACGCCTACCCGAAGGATCCCGTCTACGACGTGCTGTTCACGACCTTCGTCGTCCAGTAGCTCGCGACCGGCGGACGACCACCCACAACTTCACACCTGCTCGATCACCCGATCGGCCCCCACGGCCCCGCTGATCGTCTTGCCCCGCGCGGCTGCCCCCGCGACCGCAAGGCGACGCGTGGCCACGCGCCCGCGCCTGGGAAAACTCTCAGGCGCGGGTGCGGGCTGCCGAACAGGGGTTTGTGACCTCGCCGACGATCGCGGAGCCGCCGGGCGTCGCGCACGGCACTGTGCGCAACCCTCGCGCGGCCCACGAGCCCAAGCTCTACGACTTTCGTCGTCCGAGCAAGCTCAACCGCGGTCATGTGCGCAAGCTGCACATGACCTACGAGACGTTCTGCCGGCAGTTCACCACGGTCTTGACGAGCACGGTGCGGGTGTTCTCACTCGTCGAGTTAGTCGCGGTCGAGCAGATGCCCTACGTCGACTACATCGAGTCGATCCCGACGCCGTCCTTCTTGGCGCTCACCTCGATCGAGCCGCTGCCGGGCACCGCGATGCTCCAGATCCCGCAAAAGACGGCGATGCTCTGCGTCGACCGGTTGCTTGGTGGACCAGGCACGCCTGAGCAGCCGGAGCGGTTGTTCACCGAGATCGAGACCAGACTGATGCGTTCGCTCTCACAACGGGTGCTGCACGAGTTGCGCTACGCGTTCGACGGGATGGTGTCGCTTAACCCGGAAGTCGTCGGCGTCGAGGCCAATCCTCAGTTTGCGCAAGCCGCCGCGCCGTCCGACGTGTATGTGGTCGCGTCGTTTGAGATGAACGTGGGCAACCAAGAAGGCCTGGCCACGTTCGCTATGCCGTTCACCGGGCTTTACCCGGTTCTCGAAGCGGCCGCGGCGCCCAAGCGCACCGACCGTCGCGACATCATGGCCAGAAGCGCCGCGGCTTTGCAGGCCCGGCTAAGCGATGTGCCGGTCGACGTCGCGATTGAGTTCTCGCAAGTCGCCCTTAGCCCGCACGAGATCCTCACCCTTTCCGTCGGCGACGTGTTGCCGTTGCGGCATCGCACCAACGCGCCGCTGCGGGTGACCTCTGGCGGCATGACCTTCGCCCATGGCGTTCCCGGCAGCACCGGCAAACACGTCGCGTGCCGCATCGTCGAAGACCCAGAGCCCCAGGAAGGCATGACGCAACGATGACCGAGTCGAATGCTGCCGAGGTTCTCGAGCCCGGTGGCTCGTTCACGGCGATGACCGAGCCGTCCAGCTCAGTCGCCCCTGCATCAGAGGAAACAAGTCGGGGCGGCGGACGTAAGCGAAACAAGTCCGACGACTCGACGGTCAACGCGCTGCAAGCCTTTGGCGGCTCCGAGCGGCTGGATCTCCTGAGCAACGTCGAGATGGACGTCACGGCTGAACTTGGACGCACTCGCATGACGGTGCGTGAGTTGCTTTCGCTGACTCCCGGTGTCGTCGTCGAACTCGACCGCATGGCTGGCAGTCCGATCGACCTGTTCGTCAACGGCACGTTGATAGCTCGGGGCGAAGTCGTCGTCATCGACGAGGAGTTCGGCGTCCGCATCACCGAAATCGTCACGCCCGGTGCGGCGGAGAGCGGGCGGTGAGCAGCATGGTCGGAGCGGCGTTGCGCATGGTCATCTCACTCGCGATCGTGCTCGCATTGATGTACATCGCCGCACGGCTGTTGCAACGCACCCGCGGTGGTGCGCCAGCTCGTCCCTCGCGGCGGCGACTCACTGCGCTCGCGTCGTCCATGAAGAAGACCAAAGTCGGACGACGCGCTGCGCGACGCCGTGCCCAGCTCGACGTCATCGCGCGCCAGCCGTTGGGCAAGAGCGCGTCGGTGGCCGTTGTCAGAGTCGGCGACCGGACCATGCTGATCGGCGTCACCGACGCGAGCGTGCAGCTGCTCAGCGAGGTCGACGCCGCGTTGTTCGACGAGGAGGAGGCCACCACCGAACTCGCGGAAATCGCGGCCGCCGCGCCCGTTTCGGCTTCGTCGGCGGGTGCGAACGCGCGCGCGACGGTTTCGGTCATGGACCTGCTGCGCGAGCGCACCGTCCGGCGGGCCTGAATCTAGATGACCAACGCTGCCGCGCGGGGTTCGCGGCAATCCTGGTTCGGCCGCGCGCTGCTGCTTGTCATCTGCGCGGCGATGGGGTTGCTCGCACTGATGATGCGACCCGACGTCGCGTCGGCCGCACCACGTGTCGCGCCTGCCGCTGCGATCCGCGCGGACGCCACGCCGGCGCCGATAACGCCGATCCAACCGATCGCCCCGATCGCGATTCCGTCGGCGCAACCGAGCGCCGGCGCGTCGTCCGACTCGACATCGACGACGCCGAACGGCCCGACGGTGACGACGCCGACCGGGCCCAGCGGTCCGGCGAAACCCGCTGGCCCGCAAGGAACCGTCAGCGTCAGCATCAACGGCGTTAACGGCAAGCCGAGTCAGTCGATCGTCATCATCTTGATGATGACGGTGATCTCCATCGCGCCAGCCGCGCTGATGCTGTGCACCAGCTTCACCAAAATCATCGTGGTGCTCTCGCTCACGCGCAACGCGTTGGGCTTGCAGAGCGTGCCGCCGAATCAGGTGCTCGTCGGTCTGGCGCTGTTCCTGAGTCTGTTCATCATGGGCCCGACGCTGTCGGCAGTGAACAAGGACGGCGTCCAGCCTTACCTGCACAACCAGATGACCGCATCGCAGGCGTATGACGCGGGTGTGCAGCCGCTGAAGCAGTTCATGCTGAAGCAGACCCGCAAAGACGACCTCTCGGCAATGATCAACGACAGCAAGGAAAAGAAGCCGGCGACTCAGGCCGACGTGTCGATGACGACGCTGATCCCGGCGTTCATTCTCTCCGAGCTGCGGGCGGCGTTCATCATCGGTTTCGTCATCTTCATACCGTTCTTAGTCATCGACCTCGTCGTGAGCTCGTCGCTCATGTCCATGGGCATGATGATGCTGCCACCCTCGATGATTTCCCTGCCGTTCAAGCTCTTGCTGTTTGTGATGGTCGACGGCTGGGGTCTGATCGCGCACTCACTCATCACCAGCTATCACTGAGTCACGGAATAGGCGACGATGACCGACACCGCTGTCTTGCACATCGCGTTGCAGACGATGCTCGTCACGGCGAAGCTGTGCGCGCCAATGCTCCTGACCAGCCTCTGCGTCGGCTTCGGCATCTCGATGTTCCAGTCGGCGACGCAGATCCAAGAATTCACGTTGTCGTTCGTGCCGAAAATCATCGCGGTCGGGGCGTCCGTGCTCATCAGCGGCAACTGGATGCTGTCGACACTCATTGACTTCACGCATCAGCTTTTCAACGCCATTCCCAACCTCATCGGCGGCAGCTGACCGCGGTGAACATCAACGTTTCCACGTCGCTACTCGTCGCGTTCCTCCTTGCGACGGTGCGGACCTCTGCGTGGATCGTGCTTGTGCCGCCGTTCGGCGGTCGCACGATGCCAGGCCTGACGAAGGTCGGGCTGTCGATGGCCCTCGCGTTTCCGGTCGCGCATCGGATGGCGCCGCAGGCGCCAGAACCTCAACTCGGGCCGATGCTCGGGGCGATACTCATGAACGTCGCGGCGGGCCTGACACTCGGCATCGTCACGCTGCTGCTGTTTTCCGCCATCCGCGGCGCCGGTGAGCTGGTCGACTACTTCGGCGGCTTCTCGCTCACCCAGGCCTACGACCCGATGATGCTGCAGAACAGCTCTATCTTCGGACGGTTCAATCAACTTCTTGCTGTGACGCTGCTGTTTGCCAGCGACGGCTATCTCATCATCGTCAAGGGCTTGCTTTCGTCGTACGACGCGTTTCCGCTGCACGGCACCGCGCCGCTAGACGCCTTGCAACAGGTGGTCACCAAGGACGTCGGCACGTTCATGGTGTCGGCCGTTGAAATCGCCGGGCCGTTGCTGGCGGTGCTGTTTCTCGCGGACGTCGGCCTCGGCCTGCTCACCAAGGCGGCGCCAACACTCAACGTGTTTTCGCTTGGCTTTCCGCTAAAGATCCTCATCACGCTCAGCCTGATCGGGGTCACATTCGTGGCTTTGCCCGAGGCGCTGAGCGCGCTGCTCGACAAAATCTCGAACAACACAGACGTGGTGTCGGCCGTCTTCTCCACGAAGCACTGAGCGCGGTGGTGAGCTAGATGGCGGATCGCTCCGACAAGACTGAGAAGCCGACTCCGAAACGCCTTAAGCAGGCGAAGAAGGACGGCCAGATCGCCCGATCGCAAGATGTCGGCGTGTGGCTCGGCATGCTGGTCGGGGTCTATCTGGTGCGTATTACTATCGCGAACGCGGTTCACCTGGGCCAAACGCTATTCGCACAGGTTGGGGAGTACATCTCGAATCCGGACGCCGCGAAACTGGTGCCGCTGCTTACGTCGTCCGCTGTCAAAGGCGCGCTGGTGGTGGCACCGCTGGCCTTCGGGATGATGGT
>JAICYF010000237.1 GCA_025934355.1 Acidothermaceae bacterium | reverse complement strand
CCGCGCCAAGTTGGCCGGGTGATGTCGACGTGGGGCGGCGGCGTGCCATGGCATCGCGTCGTCCACGCCGACGGCAAACCTGCCACGTGCCATGACGGCGAAGCGGTGCGGCTACTGCGCGCCGATCGCACCCCGATGCGCGGCGATCGCGTCGACATGCGCGCAGCGCGCTGGGACGGCCGGCACCTGACATAGTTGCTTCGTGCTGCGAGGTGGTTGGGCGGCTACGCGCGGCGGGCCACGTCGTCCAGCAATCCGTAGGCGACCGCTTCCTCGCTGGTGAGGTAGACGCCGCGACTCATCTCGTCGGCGACCAATGGCTCGGGGCGCGTCGTCCGATCTGAAATCCGTTCGATCAGCACGCCGATCCGCCGACGATGTTCCTCGACCAGCCGGGCCGCGGCGTCGGCCGATTGCGTCGACGTCGCAACGTGCGGCTCCGAGAGCTGCAAGGTCGCGTGCGGTCTGGCGAACCGACGGTGCCTCGACGTGAGCAACACCATCCCCGCGCCGATCAGGCGCCCGGTGACGACGATCGTCAGATCGGCGTGCAGTGCCTCGCACACGTCGAGCAGGGTGAACGCCGGATCAAGCTCCGCCTCCGGACAGTCGACCAGCAGCTCGATCGGCGCGTCGCTTTCACCGTCGAGCATGAGCAGCTGCGCGGTCACCCGGTCGGCGAGCGCGCCGTCGAGACGACCGGTGGCGAGCACGACCCGTCGTTCGAGAAGCTGATCGAACGCAGACGCCCAGCTGTCCATGGGCATTGGGTATCGCGTCGACGCGCCATGCACAAGCGTTTCACCCGAGGGCACAACAGGTGTCGGACGTTCGTGGTGTGATGCCGTGCGTGCCACAGTCCAATTCGCAGCCCGATCCGCAGCCCGATCCGCAGTCCGATCCGCAGTCCGATCCGCAGTCCGATCCGCAGCCCGATCCGCAGCCTGGCCGCCGGCCGGCGCAGCCGACTGTGCGGCTCGTGCGTCGCGCCCCCGAGCGGCTCGCCCCGCCCACCCTTGACGCCGCCCAGCAGACGGCCGTCGATCATCGCGGCGGCCCGCTGCTCCTGCTGGCCGGGCCTGGCACGGGCAAGACCGCGACGATCGTTGAGGCGGTCGTCTCCCGGGTCGAACGCGGTGAGATCAACCCCGAGCAGGCGCTCGTCCTGACGTTCTCCCGTCGGGCGGCCGCCGAGGTTCGCGATCGCATCGCCGCCCGGCTCGGTCGCACGATCCGCGAGCCGATCGCGCGCACCTTCCACTCCTACGCCTTCGGCTTGTTGCGCGCGGAGGCCGTCCGCCGCGGTGAGCCGTCACCGCGATTGCTGTCTGGTCCTGAGCAAGACCTCGTCGTCCGGGAGTTGTTGCGCGGTGATGTCGAGGCCGGCGCGGCCAGCTGGCCCGACCGGTTGCGGCCCGCGTTGCTCACTCGCGGCTTCGCGCAAGAGCTGCGCGACCTGTTGCAGCGGGCCGTCGAGCGAGGTTTGTCGCCGTCCGATTTAATTTCGCTCGGACGACGTCATAAGCGCGACGACTGGGTCGCCGCGGGCACTTTCGCGAGGCAATACGCGCAGGTGTCGGCGTTGCGGGAGGCGGCTTCGTACGACCCCGCCGAGTTGATTCAGGCGGCGGTGGCGCTGCTGCGCAAAGAAACCCACGCGCTGCAAGCGGTTCGGGCGCAGCACGCGTTCGTCGTGGTCGATGAGTATCAAGACACCGACCCCGCGCAAGAGGAGTTGCTGAAGCTCATTGCCGGCTCGGGGGAGTTGCTCGTCGTCGGCGATCCAGACCAATCCATTTACGGGTTCCGCGGCGCCGACCCCGACGGCATCAAACGGTTCGCCGACGAGTTCACCACACCCGACGGCAGTCCGGCCCGGGTGCTCGCGCTGAGCGTGAGCCGGCGCGCCGGCGTCGAGTTGTTGGCGGCGTCGCGCCGGTTGGCGTCGCGGTTGGGTGGAGTCGGCGACCAGCGTCGGTTGGTCGCGGCTGACGACGTCCCGCCTGGTCGATGCGAGGTGCACGTGCTCGGGTCGGCCGGCGCCGAGGCGAACTACGTCAGCAACCGGCTGCGCCAGGCGCATTTGCACGACGGTGTCGCGTGGTCGCGCATGGCGGTGCTCGTTCGGGGCGCGGGCGCGCTCGCGGTGCTCCGGCGCGCGCTGCAAGCCTCCGGGGTGCCGGTGTCGGCGCGGGCCGAGGAGCAGGCGCTCGTCGAGGTGCCTATCGTGCGGGCGTTGCTGCGAGTGCTGGAGGTGGCGACCGGGCGGGTAGGCCTCCTTGGCGATGACGGCGCCGAGCTTGCCCGCGAACTCGTCACAGGACCACTGGGTGGCGCCGATCCGCTGGCGTTGCGACGGTTGCGGCAAGAACTTCGCCGGGTCGAGTTGACCGCCGGCGGCGGCCGGTCGTCGGCCACGTTGCTCGCCGCGACGATCGAGTCGCCAGCCGAGTTGACGGCGCTGGAGCCGCGAATCTCGCGGCCGGCGGTCCGGGTGGCGCGGGTGCTCGCGGCCGCACGCGAGGCGCTGGCTGACACATCGCCGACCGCCGAGGCGGTGTTGTGGTCGGTGTGGCAGGCGTCAGGGTTAGCCCGGCGATGGGGCGCTTTGGCGTTGGGCACCGGCCCGGCTGCGACTGCGGCCGACCGCGACCTTGACGCGGTGGTGGCGCTGTTCGACGCCGCCGGCCGGTTCGCCGACCGGCTGCCCAAGGCTGGCCCCGCGGTGTTCCTCGACCATTTGCTCGGCCAACAGATCCCTGGCGACACGTTGGCGCCGCAGGCGCCGGTGGCTGACGGCGTGCGGCTGATGACCGCGCACGCTGCGAAAGGCCTGGAGTTCGACGTCGTCGTCGTCGCCGGTGTGCAGGAGGGCGTGTGGCCGGATCTGCGAATGCGCGGTTCGTTCCTCGGCGTTGAGCAGCTCGTCGACGTCGTCCAGGGCACTGCGGCGCCGACGTCGCCGCAGACATTGAATGCGCAGCTTGCTGAAGAACGGCGGCTGTTTTACGTCGCCGTGACGCGTGCGCGTCAGCTGCTCGTCGTCACCGCGGTTCGCGCCGAAGACGCGCAGCCGTCGAGGTTTCTCGACGAACTGGCGCCGGTCGACGTCGACGAGCGGCCGCTCAGCCGGCTGTCGCGCGGCCTTGACTTGCCCTCGGTCGTGGCGGAGCTGCGGGCCGTCGTGGCCCGCGACCCCGACCCCGATAGCGACACCGGCGCCGACAGCGTCCGGCGGCGTGCCGCCGCGGCCCAACTGCGACGATTAGCGGCGTTCGGCGTCCGTGGCGCCGATCCCGCTGATTGGTACGGCCTCAAGCCGTTGTCGGACGACGCTCCGCTGGCGAACGGCGACGACGAGGTGCGGGTCTCGCCGTCCAAGTTGGAAAGTTTCGAACGCTGCGGGTTGCGGTGGATGCTCGAGTCGTCCGGCGGGAAGTCCGCCGATTCGGCGGCGCAAGGCATCGGCACGATGATTCACGCGCTCGCCCAGGAGGCGGCAGAGCAGCGGCTGACCGACGAGCAGCTTCGGTCCCGTTTTGACCTGGTGGTGCGGCAACTCGACGTCGGAACCGGCTGGTTCGCAGGTCGTCAACGCGAGCGGGCGGCCCAGATTCTCGACAAGCTGATCGTCTGGATGCGTGGCAACGACCGAGCGTTTGTCGCCGCCGAACGCGACTTTCGCATTGTCATCGGGCGAGCCGTGTTGAGCGGGCAGGTCGACCGGCTCGAAATGGACGACGACGGGCGGTTG
>JAICYF010000161.1 GCA_025934355.1 Acidothermaceae bacterium | reverse complement strand
CGGTGCTCGCCCTTTTTGTCGCCGACGCGGTCGCCCATGCCGGCGTCAGCCCGACGGCGAGCAGCGCGGCTTGGCCGAGCCGCGATCAGCAGCTAGGCGGTGGCGTCGAGCTAGCCGGTTACGTGAGCGAGCCCGCGGCGACCGGGCCGTGCACCGCGATCACGTCGTTCGTGAACGACGTTCTGAATCGGATATTCAACTCCCTCAAACTCGACCCGGCGACGGTCGCCGCGTACGTCAGCGGAAAGCTCGGCGGCGGCACGCTTGGTGCGGTTGTCGGAGGTGTCGCCGGTTGGGTCACGTCGTTTTGGAACAGCCTGGTCGACGCCGGGCAGGCCGCGGCTGAGGCGGCCCTCGGCGCGCTGACCGCGCCGGTGTTGAGCGTTATTCGGCTCGCGATTGGCGGGCTCGGCACGATCACCATGCTGACCTCTTATCTCAAGCAGTGGTCGGCGACCATCACGCCCGACCCGGCCGCGAACCGGTTCGCCGTCGGTGGTGAGTCCGATCGCAGCGGCACCTTCACCGTGAGCGTCGACACCAAGGCCGAGGTCGCCGACTGGCCAGCGATCGTCGTCGACTGCGCGGCGGCCGCCGGCGTGCCGCTGCCGACGCTCACCAAAGCCGGTCTGCCGGTCGTCTGGAAGGTGGTCGGCGACGAGCCCGGCCTGGTCAACGCAGACGCCGCCGGACCACCGCTCGACGACCATTTGAGCAGCGCGATTCATTACGTGACCGGACGCGAATCCGTCGAGACAGCCAAGGGCCAGCTGGTCACGCCGACAATCACTGTGACGTCGCAAGTGCGCCGAACCGAGATCGACCAGTTGCGAATGCTCGTCACCGCGTTCGCCACCGCGCAGGTTCCCGGCGTCATCGCGCCGGTCGTCAACCCGATCATCACGTATTACGTCGAACTCGCGACCCGGCAGCTCGACCGGTTCACCGCCGTCGATGGATCGGTGACCGTTGTCATCAGCCATCACGTCCCGCCGACGCCGACACCTAAGGCCAGCGGCAACGCGGCCGGCGGCAGCTGCGCCACTAACGACGGCAAGAGCATTCCCGCGGGTCGCTACAGCGGCCAGGTCGACGGCAGTTTGAACACGCACTTGACCGTGGTGGAGGCGGCTGGCAACGGATCCGACCACATGTCTGGGTCAATCACGCTCACGTCGGACGGTCATCAGGTCACGGGGTCGATGACCCTGAAGGGCGCCGGCAGCGCCGACGTCAGTGTGCCTGGCGAGTTGACCGTGAACACGACGCATTTCGGCTCGCTCGTCGGCACGATTTCCGGGCCAGCGAGCAGCCCGGTCGTCGACGGCACGCTCGCCGGCAGCGACGACTCGGGCGCGCATTCCAGCCCGTTCCACGCCGGACTGCACGTCACGAAGGCCAGTTGCGACGCGGTTTCTGGCGACATCGTCGCGATGTTTCAGGAGATCACGGCACCGGAGTCGCCGTACCTGACCATCGACGGGTCTGCTCCGTGGACCATCCACCGCACGTCGTAACAACACCTACAAACGCTGAGCCGACACCGCGACGCCGGCTAGGCGTGTCGGGTCGTATCGGCGCGGAGGTCCGTCCGTTGGCTGTGCCAAACGCGCGTCAGCAAGACAAGGGCGACCACTTGCGCGGCGACGACAAAGGTCCCGACGGCGGCGATGCTCACCTCGTAGAGCAGACCGATGAGTGCAGCGCCAGCCAGCCAGGCCAGCCCGTAGATCGCGGTGAAGGTTCCGTAGCCTGCGCCTCGCCGGTGGGCAGGCACGAAGTCGGTGACCGCTGCTCGCATGGTGGAGTCGTGCACGCCCATCGCGGTGCCCCAGAGCAACGCGCCGATCACGACCGCGGCGATTGACGTGCTGAACGAAAGAAACGGGACGACGGCAGCGAGGATCGGCAACGCGACCAGTCCGCGTAGCCCGACGCGGTCGTAAACGCGGCCGAAGACGACGGCGGCGAGTGCCGCTGCACCCATGGCGCCGGCGTAGAGAACCGCGACCAGGTCGGCAGAAAGCACATGCTGCGCGGTGAGGTGGTAGGCGAGGACCGCCCAGGTGGAGAAGCCGAGCATGGTGGCCGCGGAGAACGCCGCGTAGCGCCAGAAGGTCGCGGGCAATTCCTTCCCGAGTCGTAGCTTTTTCTGCTCGGAGACGGCAGCACTCGGGTCGTACTCCGAGGGATCTGGCACAGCGAGTCGAAGCCGCACCAGCACAGCGAGCGCGGCGACGCCAGGAACGGCCAGCATCGCGAACGCGATACGCAGGCTCGCGCCTAACGCGATCGCGCCAGCGACCAAGAGTGGTCCGATCAGCGCTCCGGTTTGGTCAAGAGCCTCGTGCAGTCCGAAGGCGTAACCACGACCTAGCTTCGCTGACGCGTGGGCGAGCATCGTGTCACGAGCCGGTGTGCGCACTGCCTTGCCGAGCCGCTCGCCGCTGTAAAGGGCGCCGGCCGAGGCGAGGCCGGGCGCGATCGCGATGAGTGGCACACAGCAGGCAGTCAGCGCGTAGCCGGCGATGGTTTGTGGCCATGGTCGGCCGGTGCGATCGGAAATACGTCCGGTGAACAACCGCAACACCAAGGCCACCGCCTCGCCGATGCCGGTGATGACGCCGACGATGGCGGCGCTCGCGCCGAGGCTGCCGAGAAACGGTCCGATGATCGAGCGGGCGCTTTCATAAACGACGTCCGAGAGCGCGGAGACCAGCCCGAACCACACGACAAACCGAACCGGACTCACCCGGCCTCGGCGATGAGTGTCAATCACCGGTTAGCGGTCTGCCGAGGCTGACTGCGGCAGCTCTGGCACCTCGAGCCGCTCGAGGGTGACGAGCCGGTTGTCGAGGCAGTCTGCGTTGCGGTCTACGAAGTCGCGCAGCCGGGATTCGTCGTCGATGAGGGCGACGGCGATTGGCAGATGGTCGGAGACGTCGAGGATTCGCGTGGTGTGGATGTCGCCGGCCCGGCCGAAACCTTCGATGCCGCGAAAGACGGTCGCGCCCGCGAGGCCAGCCTCTCGCGCGCGATGCACGATGACGTCGCTCAACGGTTTGTGGTGGAACCTGGCGCTGTCGCACAGGTAGATCGTGAGCCGCGCCGGTTCGTCGATGGACACGGCGTCCTCCCGCGAAGGTGATGTCACCAGCTACAGTATTCGGGTAGCACGGCGGAGGGGCTCGCCGTCAACTGCCGATTCCGGCCAACGGTCCCTGCTTGTGGTCTAGTGACCAAGCGGGACGTTGGAGGTGCAAGCTTTGAACACCGAGCGCAGAGGCGTGTCTCCGCGCGCGGACGTCGGCCAACTCGGCGGGCTGCCGATCGATCCCGACATCGAGCCAGATCCGCAGCCGCGCCGGAAATCGCGGTGGCCGCGGCTGCGAGCCAGCGTCGTCCTGGCCGTGTTTGTCGGCGGATTCTTCGGCGGGCTCGCGCGTTACGGTCTTGGCGAGGCTTTCCCGACGTCAACGAGTCACTTTCCTTGGACGACGCTCGCGGTCAACCTGAGCGGCGCGTTTCTGCTTGCGCTGCTGCTCGTTCTGGTGCTTGAGGTACTGCCGCCGACGCGCTTCGTGCGGCCCGCGATCGGCACCGGTTTTCTCGGTGCCTACACGACTTTCTCTTCGTTGGCGGTATCGACCGACCAGCTGGCGGCGCACGGGCACGCGACGATCGCCATCGCCTATGCGGCGTCGAGTTTGTTCGGCGGGGTGGCGTGCGCGGCGTTGGGCGTCGTGGCCGGGCGCTCGTTGCGAGGGCGCCGATGAGCACGGGCCGGCTTCAGCTGAGCGTGCTGGTGAGCGAGCACGCGAGGTTTCATCACCACGCGCTCTACAGCGAAATCGTGCATCGCGCACACAAATTCGGGCTTGCTGGCGCGAGCGTGTTCCGCGGCGTCGAGGGATACGGCCACTCGCATCAGGTGCATGAGGAGCGACTGCTCGATGTGTCGAGCCATCTGCCGGTGTTGGTGGTGGTCATCGACCGTGAGCCGCGGGTGCGGCAGTTCTTGGTGCAGTTGGCCGACATCACGCCGTTGGCGATGCTGGTGACACTAAGCCGGGTTGAGGTGCTTATCCCGCCCGAGGCGCCGTCATGATGCTGGCTTTGGCGGTCGGGTTGGTCGCTGCGGTTGGCGCGACGAGCCGGTATGTGGTCGACCAATTCATTCAGCATCAGCACGACAGCGTTTTTCCGTGGGGCACCTTCGTCATCAACGTGGTGGGCTCGTTTGTGTTGGGCGTGGTCACCGGCTCGGTGTCGCATCACGGATTGTCGACCACTGCCGCAGCGATTCTCGGCGCCGGATTCTGTGCGGGCTTCACGACGTTCTCGACGTGGATGTGGGAGACGTTGGCGCTCGCCGAGAGCGGCGCGATCCTCGAGGCGACGCTGAACATCTTTGGCAGCCTGGCGATCGGGCTGGCGGCTGCTTTTGCCGGATTCGCGCTAGCCGGTGGTATCTAGCTTCGAAGGCCAGGGTGCCCAGCGGGCGTCGTCCGATTCATGCTCGCGCCGATTGGCGCGCCTAATTTGGCTGAGGCGGTTCCGGCCGGTTCAGAGATCTACGGCAAGTTGAAGAAGCTGCTTGCAGACAAGGGATTCGCGACCGGGCTGGGCGACGAGGGCGGCTTCGCGCCGGAGATCGACGTCCCGGAAGATGTGCTTTCGCTGCTAATGCAAGCGATTGAGGACGCCGGCTACCGCGCCGGACGTGACGGCGTCGCGGTAGCGCTCGACCCAGCTGCCAGCGAGTTCTACCGCGACGGCCGCTACCACGTCGCCGGCGAGGCTCTGTCGAGCGACGACATGATCGTGCGATTCGACCTGATGACTCGCGACTTCGCGGTGTGGAGCATCGAAGACGGGCTGGCGGAAAGCGACTGGGACGGTTGGGCGCGGCTGACCGAGCGGCTCGGCTCACGTGTTCAGTTAGTGGGCGACGACGTGCTCGTCACCAACCCGGCCATCATCCGGGAGGGCATCGAGAAGCGGATCGCCAACGCCGCGCTGATCAAGCTCAACCAGGTTGGCAGCGTGTCGGAGACGGTCGAGGCCATGCGGCTGTGCCGGGAGGCGGGCTGGGCGGCGATGGTGTCGCACCGGTCGGGTGAGACCGAGGACAGCTTCATCGCCGACCTCGCCGTCGGGAGCGGGTGCGGGCAGCGATCGAGATCGAGGCCGCGGCGAAGCTGCCCTATGGGCTGGCCACTGGTCGGTGACCGCAGACCGCGTTCAGTGAACGCGTTTTTCCACAGGTGGTGCCGCGGCAGCCCGTCCATGGGGTCCCCTACGCCTGGGCTAGACCGGGCCCTTCGGTCGCCGTCGGCGCGACCGAGCCGGCCAGTATGGGGGCGGGTCGCGCGTCGGGTCGATCGCGCGATGTCGCGGCCTCGTCGAGAGGCCTTCGATCTCAACGAGCCGCTGACCGTCTGCCGCGTCGAGATCTCGCAGCACCGGCCGGATGGCGGCCATCACCGCACCCATCGCCAACGCGAGCCCGTCGACCCCGAGACGTGGGTTCTGGTGGTATCGGATGTGGTGCAGGCCTGAATCTCGGATTGCTCGCGACTCGTCGGCGCTCTGCAGCTGGGCGCTGTCGTTCGTCAGCGGCGCGTCGTAGCCGCGCTGGCGGGCGTCCGCGAGCAGGAATCGATCCTTCTTTCCCTTCCAGCGAAGATCGTCGACATGATCGACCCGGTGCTCGGGCAACAGATGCCGCAATGGTTCCAGCAGCTGTCGAGGGACGTCCTCGTCCAGCAACAGCCTCACGGTTCACCTATCAGGCTGCGGCGGGGTCTCGGTGGCTGGCGACATACCGCGCGAAAGTCAGTGCGCTGCGTGCGGCACGCGCCGAGACACTCGGATAGAACGCCTTGAGTTCGGACTCGGTCATGCCATCAGCCAGCAGGCCCGCGACGAGGTCGAACGGCACCCGGGTGCCGTCGACGACGGGGTATCCACCGCGCACCTCGGGATCGACTCGAATACCCGGTGCCGGCTCGAACAATGGAACGACCCGGCGGCCGTGCGAGCCTTCGAACGCGCCAACGATGTCCGCCATCGCAGCGATGACTCCTTGCCCGGGCTGACCGGTCAGAGCGATCACCTCATCACCCGACCGTCGCCAGGCGACGTCGCGACCAACAGCGACCAACGTGTACGCGGAGAGGTGCTCCGTTTCTCCGAACGCGCGCAGTTGCTTGACGGCCTTGCGGACGCGCTGCAGGGAGACGTCGTGGGCACGCAGATAGACGAACGTGCGAAGCGCCAGCACGTCACGGAAAGAGTAGGACACGCGTGCCCGTGGCTTGTGAAACTCGGGCTTGAGCAGCGGCCCCTCATCGCTTCCCGCCGAGCGCCAATACGACAGCTGCCGCACCGACGCCCCGCTAAGTGCAGCGGCTACCTCGGCTGGGTACGCCACGGTCGCTCTCCTTCTCGATGTTCCGAATCATGAGCGTATAGCCCGGCGCCATTCGTTTTGCTGAGCGCGACGCTGGCTGGTGATATGTCTTCGCGCAGCCGCGTCTAAGCACCTTCTTAGAGGCAAGCGGAGTTCGCCAGGCCCGAATCTGAGGCGCGCCGGGCTGATCCTTAGGGCAGTCGTCCGATTCGCGACACCCGTCCTTACCGCGACGGTCGTAGCACGACCTACGACGCGCAGGAAAGGACAATCATGTTCGCCCATCGGGGAGCTCCCCGCCGCCAAGCAAAACGATCCCGCTTCATCGCCGCCACCGTCGCGACCACCTTG
>JAICYF010000025.1 GCA_025934355.1 Acidothermaceae bacterium | reverse complement strand
TGCCGCCGGCACCACCGGATGAAAACCCACGGCGGCTGGCAAGTCGACCTCGCCCCCGACGGGACGCTGACCTGGACCTCCCCCACCGGACGCGTCTACATCGAACACGCCCACAACCAATGGGACAGCTGGTAGCGGCGCGAAACCGTGCGTAGATCTGGCGCGTCCAAATTCGGGACAGCGCTGAGATGCGGAGGCGGCATGCGAGGACGGCGGATGACGGCAGGCACATCGGTCGCCGTTGCCGCCGTCGCCGTCGCCGGCGCCGTGGTCGTGGCCGTGGTCGCGGTGGCGGCCGCGGTGTCGGCTAAGCCGGCTCCTCGCGGCGCCGCAAGTGGAAGCTCGGCGATGCGTGCTACCTCGAGTTCGTTCGCAGCCACGCGCGCGTGCGCCCATGCCTTCGGCTCGTCGAACGTCGGGAGCGCGAGCCGGACGACAATCGGCGACGTCCGCAGGTCAGGCGGCGGCCCACCGGTGATTGGCGGCACGGTCGGCATGCCGGCGAGTCACGCGTTCGGCGACGAGCCGGCGTCGGCATTGGCGTATTGGTGCTGGGTCGGACACCCCGGCGACTGGACGCTTTACGGCATCGACACCCACGGCACGAGGGTCGAGATGTACGAGGAGTACGACCACACCCAGCCGTTCCCGGTGCCGTCGGCACCTGATGGCCCCGCCTTCTGGTTGTGACGCGCCGCTACGGGTTGGCGGCCGTCGAGGTCACCGTCATCACAACCGACCCGGCGGCAGCGGGTGTTTTCGCATCGTGCCAACCGTCGCGGTCAGCGCGCCACTCACGATTTCCGATCGTCACAGACGTGATGCCGTGCGTCGCCGAATGCGCCACCGCCCACGCGGCGACCGTCGCGTCACGATGCCGCGCCGAGCTGTCGCTGCCGGCGCCGGTAGCCACCAGCCCGCTCACCGTTATCGTCACAGCGTTGAACTTGTTCCCGCCCGCTTCGGCCGACACCTTCAGGTCGGCGCTCAGATCTGTCGTCACAGCCGTGGTCGCGGCGTCGACGGTTGACGTCGTCCCGGGATGGGCGAGCCGGCAGGTGAGCTGACCGTTCGTCGTCCCGGTCAATGCTCCCGCCAACGCGGTCGCCCGCGGCTCCCAATCGCGATACGCGTCGGGAAACGCGCTGCGCTGCACCGCGTCGGCCGCCTGAGTCAACGGAATCGTCTGCCAGTTAGGCACTTTCAGCAATGCGTCGTAAAACTTCCCGGCGGCGTACGTTGGCGTCATCACCTGCGCCGGCGTGCCCCACCCTTGCGACGGACGTTGCTGAAACAGCCCCAAAGAGTCGGAGTCGCCGTAGTTGAGATTACGAAGCTTCGACTCCTGCAGCGCGGTCGCCAGCGCCACAATCACCGCCCGTTGCGGCAGCTTGCGCAGCATCGCGACGTCCGCGATGGTCGAGGCGTTGAGCAACTGCTCGGGGTCCATCGAATAGACGTTGCCTGTCGTCACCCCGACAACCCGGCACGACGTCACCACGGCGTGCTTGCCGAAGACCGCGTTGTAGGCACGGTAGGCGCCCCACCCGAGACCGCACAACAGCAGCACCGCGATCGTCGCGGCGAGCCGAGCACGCCGCCGACGACGTCGCCGAGTGAGCGGAGGCGAGGCGACGTCAGTCATTGGCCCCGACGTCGGTAATGTCAGCGGCCATGGACCAGCCTTTCGTGAGCGCGCCGTTCGTGAGTTCGCTGCCGACGGAGATCGATGAGTTGTGGGAGCGTCGGGCCGATCTCAACCCTAACGACGCCGACGCCCGATCGCTTGTTGTCGCGGCCGTAGACGAGCTGGACGCCGGAAAGGCTCGCGTCGCGTTCGTCGACCCGGCCACCGACCAGGTCGTCGTCGACGAGCGCGCCAAGCGGGCGATCTTGCTGTCTTTCAAGGTGCTGGCAATGAGCGAGTCGTCGTCCGGCGATTTTCGCTACCACGACCGCATCCCGTTGAAGACGACCCTCGACGGCGTCCGCGTGGTGCCCGGCGCGGTGTTGCGCTGGGGTGCCTACATCGCGCCCGGTGCCGTGCTCATGCCGAGCTTCGTCAACATCGGCGGCTACGTCGACGAAGGCAGCATGGTCGACACCTGGGCCACCGTCGGATCGTGCGCGCAGGTGGGCAAGCGGGTGCACCTGTCGGGCGGGGTCGGCCTCGGCGGCGTGCTCGAGCCCCCGAGCGCAAAGCCCGTTGTCATCGAGGACGACGCGTTCATCGGCTCTCGTTGCATGGTCGTCGAAGGCGCACGGGTGCGGCGCGGCGCCAAGCTCGGCGCCGGCGCGATTCTCACCGCCTCCACGCGAGTCTTCGACGCCGAGAGCGGCGAGGAGTTGCCTCGCGGGGAGGCGCCCGCCTGGTCGGTGTGCGTCGGCTCCACCCGGGTGAAGTCGTTTCCCGGTGGGGATTTCGGGATGCCATGTCTGCTGGTCCTGCGCCGACTCACCGAGGGTGAGACGCACGACAAGCTGGCACTCAACGACGTCCTGCGCGACCACGGCGTCGCCGAATAGCGCCGCCGACATGCACCTTGATCTCGATGCCGACGTCGTCGCGCTCGCGACGGCGTTAATCGACGTCCCGTCAGTCAGCGGCGACGAAAAGCAGCTCGCCGACGCCGTCGAGACGGCGCTCCGCCCACTCGCGCACCTCAACGTCGAGCGCGACGGAAACGTCGTCCTGGCCCGCACTGATCTCTCACGCGCACAGCGAATCGTGCTTGCCGGCCACCTCGACACCGTTCCGATCGCCGACAACGTTCCGTCCCGCCGAGACGGCGATTTGCTCTACGGCTGCGGATCTTGTGACATGAAGTCTGGCGACGCCGTAATGCTGAAGCTGGCCGCCCGGCTGACTGATCCCAAGCACGACCTCACCTTCGTTTTCTATGACTGCGAGGAGATCGAAGCCGCGCGCAACGGACTCGGCCGCGTCGCGCGGAGCCGACCCGAAGCCGTCAAAGCCGACTTCGCGATCGTCTGCGAACCAAGCGGCGCGATCGTCGAAGCGGGTTGCCAAGGAACCTTGCGCGCGACCGTGACCGTTACCGGGGTGCGGGCGCACACCGCGCGCGCATGGCTTGGCGTCAACGCGATCCATCAGGCTGAAGAGGTGCTTCGAATACTCCGCGAATACGAACCCCGTCGCGTCACGATCGACGGTTGCGAGTACCGCGAGGGGCTCAACGCCGTCCGCGTCGCGGGCGGAGTGGCCGGCAACGTGCTCCCGGACGAGTGCGTCGTCACGGTCAACTTCCGGTTCGCGCCTGACCGCAACATCGACCAGGCCGCCGATCATGTGCGCTCCGTCTTCGACGGTTACGCCGTCGAAATCGTGGACGTCGCCGGCGGCGCGCTCCCAGGCCTTGGCGCCCCGGCCGCCGCTGAGTTCGTCCGGGCAACTGGCTCAAAGCCGGTGGCCAAATACGGCTGGACCGACGTGGCCCGCTTCGCCGAACTGGGCATTCCCGGCGTCAACTTCGGCCCGGGCGACCCCAACCTCGCGCACAAACGCGACGAGCACGTCGACGTCCGACAGATCGTCGAATGCGAACGCGCCCTGCTCGCCTTCTTGTCACGGTGAGACAACCCTGAGACAACCACCGCCCGGCAGGTTCGACCCAACGGGTCGGCGCGAACTTCAGCGCAGGGTGCGCGGCGGAGTCCAGTGGCGACCCGCGCCGTCTCCGGCGCCGTCCCGGCCGACCGTCTACTTCTACGCCGTCATCTTGTTGGTGTTGGCCAGCTTGCTGGCACTCTTTGCCGGCGCCGTCGCGGTCTCGCCCGACCCCTCTTTGGGCGGGGGCCTCCTCGCCTTCGGCGTCGTGAGCGGCGTCTCCGTCTGGCAGCTGGCCCGCCACACCGCGTTCGGATACTGGCTGGCGGTCGTGGTCTTGCTCGTCGCCGGCGTCACGCCGGTCGTGGCGTTCCTGGCGACAAACAGCGGGATCGGCGGCATCATCTTCTGCCCACCCGCGATCGTCGCGGGCGCGATGCTGTCGCCGAGGGTGCGGGCGTCGATCATCAAGGCCAGATAGCCTTCATCACCATGAGCGATCCGAGCGCTGGCGCCCCGCGCCAGCACCCGCGCACCCCGCCGGTGGAGAAGCGACGCGGTCCAGTGACGCTGCGCCGCTCCCAGGTGCAGACCACGACGACCGATCAGCGGTTGCTCGACAACCGGGGCGCCTCCGACTGGGTGCACACCGACCCATGGCGGGTGCTGCGCATCCAGTCTGAGTTCGTGGAGGGGTTCGGCCTGCTCTCCGAGATCGGCGCCGCGGTGTCTGTGTTCGGCTCCGCGCGCACCCGTCCCGACGAACCTGACTACCTGGCGGCGGAGAAGCTCGGCGCCGCACTTGCGCGCGCCGGTTACGCGGTGATCACCGGTGGCGGCCCCGGCATCATGGAGGCCGTCAACAAGGGCACCAGCGAGGCAGGCGGTGTCTCGGTCGGCCTTGGCATCGAATTGCCGTTCGAGCAGCGGCTGAATGACTGGGTCGACATCGGCATTCAGTTCCGCTATTTCTTCGCGCGCAAGACGATGTTCGTGAAGTACGCGCAAGGCTTCGTCGTCTTTCCCGGCGGATTCGGCACGCTCGACGAATTGTTCGAGGCGCTGACCCTGGTGCAGACGCATAAGGTGACGTCGTTTCCGGTCATCTTGTACGACACGGCGTATTGGGCCGGTCTGTTGAGCTGGATTCGGGAAACTCTCGTAGGCGCTGGCACCATCGCGCCGTCCGACGTCGACCTGATCCACGTAACCGACGACATCGACGAGATCGTCGACATCATCGAGCGGTTCGAGGCCAATCGCTACCGGGCGGCTGAATAGCGTGTCGGCGATCTGCGTCTACTGCGCCTCCAGCGAGCGCATTGACCCGAAGTACGTCGAGCTCGCCGCGGTGGTGGGCGCGGAGTTGGCCCGACGTGGGCACAGCCTGGTCACCGGCGGCGGCTCGGTCTCGTGCATGGGAGCGGTCGCCAAAGCGGCTCGCGACGGCGGCGCTTACACAATTGGCGTGATCCCGCAGGCGTTGGTCGACATGGAGGTCGCCGACACCGAGGCCAACGAACTCATCGTCACGCGCGACATGCGCGAGCGCAAAGGCGAGATGGATCGGCGCTGTGACGCTTTCCTGGCGTTGCCCGGCGGCATTGGCACGCTTGAAGAAGTTTTCGAGATCTGGGTGTCGCGCTCGCTCGGGATGCACGACAAGCAGCTCGTCGTCCTCGACCCTGACGGCGTTTACGAGTTGTTGCGCGCGCAGATCGACGACCTGGTCCTACGGGGGTTCGCGCGGCCCGCTGTCCGCGACTCGATTGTCTGGACGACGTCGGTGCCCGACGCGTTCGACGCCCTCGAGGCAAGCGTCCCGCGCATGCTGCCGACGGCCGCCGAGGTCTTGGAGGCTGAGCCGTGACCTCGTTGGCCGAGCGGCTTTCCGCCGTCCCGGCGTTGTCTCGACCCGACCTGCTGGCCGCGCCCGTCATCGACGCGTTGCAAACGTGGCCGCACGTCGATCAGGTGGGCGTCACTGAGATCGACCCCGATCTGGCCGACACCGCGGCGTTTTGCGAACGCTACGGAGTTCAGCTCGCCGAATCCGCCAACTGTGTCATCGTGTCCGGACGACGTGGTGAGGTCACCACGCTCGCCGCCTGCGTCGTGCTCGCCACGACACGCGCCGACGTGAATTCGCGGGTCCGCAGGCATCTCGACGTCCGAAAGATTTCCTTTGCCGCAATGGATGTCGCGGTCGCTGAGTCTGGCATGGAGTACGGCGGCATCACGCCGATCGGGCTCCCGGCTGGTTGGCCTTTGTTGCTCGACCGTCGGGTGGTCGAGGGTGGCGACGTTGTGATCGGCAGCGGCGTGCGCCGGTCGAAACTGGTGCTAGCAGGTGCTCTGCTCGCCGACGTGGCGGGCGCGCAGGTGCTCGACGACCTCGCTCAGGTCGTGGGCTGAGCTTTCGCGGGCACGACGAGGATCAGCCGCGCGGTCAACGTGCCGTCCGACTTCACGCCGACCACCACGACGTTCTCGCCGTCCGACAGCTGCGGTGACGACGTGTGGCGCTGACGAATCTTCGTCGCCGACGACACCGTCCAGTTCTCCGCGGTGCCGGTCTTGTCGGTGACGGTGACCGCGCTGCTCGAGGCGTCGCTTGTCGTGCCGCGCTGGAAATCGACGGTTTGCACGCCCTTCTTGTTGTCGAGCACGACCTCGCCCCGGACGCTGCCGGCCACCAGCCGCTGCTCGATGCGCGCGATCACTTTCTGTGAGACCTTCGGGGCGTTCGGGCTGGCGGCCTGCGGCGCGCTCGACGACGCGGTCTGCGACGCGGTGTGCGACGCGCTTAGCGACGGCGTCCCGCTGTTCTCGGACGCGTTTGCGACTCCAGCGCAAACGCCGACGCCGGCAAGCCCGGCCGCGGTCCAACCGATCAACTTGGCTTTCATGGGTTCCTCCCCAATCTGAGATCGACGCTTTGATACTCGGCGCGGCTCGTGACGACCGGGTTGGGAGATTGTTCGAGCCAGGTAAAGCTGGCGGTCGCTGGCGCCCGTTAGGCGAGGGCGCGCCGTGACACCGCGGGCTGCCGCCACCCAAGCGTCGACGCGACCACGTCGAGCGCCTCACGCGTCTCCCGGACGTTGTGCGCGCGGAAAACGCGGGCGCCCTGCCATGCGGCGACCGCCGTGGCGGCGATCGTGCCGATGAGTCGCGAACCGGTCGGGGCGTCGAGCGTCTCACCGATGAACTTCTTGTTGGACAGCGCGACAAGCACCGGCCAACCCGTCGCGACCAACTCGTCGAGCCGCCGGCTGACCTCGAGGGACTGCCTGGTGTTCTTGCCGAAGTCGTGCGCCGGGTCGATCAGGATGCCGTCGGGTCGCACCCCGACCGCCACCGCGCGCTCAGCGAGCCCGACCAATGTCGAGGTCACCGACGCGACGACGTCTTCGTACGCGACCCGGTGCGGGTCGGTGCGCGGCGGCAGGCCGCCGGCGTGCGAGCACACCAATCCGGCGCCGGCTTCGGCCGCGACCACGGCCAGCTCGGGGTCATAACCGCCCCACGCGTCGTTCAGTAGGTCGGCCCCTGCCTCGACGACGGCCCGTCCGACAGACGCCCGCCACGTGTCGACGCTGATGACGACGCGGGGGTGGCGCGCGCGCACGAGCGCCACGAAATCGCGCACCCGGCGCAATTCCTCGGCTTCGTCGACCTCCGGTCCGGGCCCGGCTTTGACCCCGCCGATGTCGACGATGTCGGCGCCCTCGGCAACGACCTGGTCGACCCGCTCCATCGCCGGGCCCACGTCATACGTCGCGCCCTGGTCGAAAAACGAGTCGGGAGTCCGGTTGACGATGGCCATCACGGCGAACTCGCGATCGCCGAACACCCGTGCGCCGAGTCGCAAACTCATGTGGGCTCCTGACCTGCCATACCATCGTGGCGTGCTGGTGCTCGAGATCGTCGTCGCGGCCGTCGTGGTGTTCGTCGTCGCGGCCGTCGCCATGGGCTATGGCGGTTCTATCACCCACTTCGCGCCCGACTGGCCGGGCCGGCGATTGCCCGAGGATCGGACGCTGCGCCCCGAGGACGTCACGCATGTGCGCTTCAGTGTCGCCTTTCGCGGTTATCGCATGAGCGAGGTCGACGAGGCGCTCGATCGGCTCTCTCTGGAAATAGCGCAGCGCGACGCCCGCATCGAGCAGCTGACCGGCCATCCGTATGAGGCCCCGCCGGAGCCGGACGCGGCGCCCGACGCCGAGAGCGACGGGGTGCCGGAGAGCGACGGGGTGCCGGAGGCGGCGACCGAGCGACCAGACCATGGCTGAGGTCGTCGCCCGGGTCGACGTCGCGGCGCCACCTCAGGCGGTGTGGGACAAGCTTGTCGACTGGCCAAGCCACCAAGAGTGGATGGTGCTCACCAAGGTTGAGTCGACCACCGAAGACGAGCAAGGCGTCGGAGCGGGCATCGTCGGCGTCACAGGGATCGGGCCGGTCGCCTTCAAAGACCCGATGACCGTCACAGCGTGGCAGCCGCCGCCGCTGCCCGTGGCGCGCTGCGAGGTGGCGCACATGGGGACCATCGTGAAGGGCGCCGGGGCGTTCGAGGTTGAGGAGACGCCGGGCGGTTCGCGCGTCGTGTGGTCGGAGTGGGTGCGCCTTCCGTTCGGCTTGGTTGGTGACATCGGCTGGCTCGCGGTCAAGCCGGTCGCCGCCCTGTTTTTGCGGATTTCACTGCGGAGGCTGGCAAAACTCGTCGAATCGCAAACCCGGTGAGCATCGGTCCCGACGGCGTCAAACGCTGTCCCTGGGCGCACAGCGCCCCTGAGTACATCGACTACCACGACAACGAGTGGGGCCGCGAGGTCCGCGGTGACGACGAGGTCTTCGAGCGGATGGTGCTTGAGGCGTTCCAGTCGGGACTGTCGTGGATCACCATCTTGCGAAAGCGGGAGAAGTTCCGCGCCGCGTTTGCCGGGTTCTCCCTCGACAGGGTCGCCGCCTTCGGCGCTCGTGACGTCGAGCGGTTGCTCGTCGATCCGGGAATCATCCGCAACCGCGCCAAAATCGAGGCGGCGATAGCCAACGCCCGAGCGGCGGCGGATTTACCCGAGGGATTGTCGGCGTTGGTGTGGTCGTTTGCCCCAACTGGACGACGCAAGGCGCCGAAGACGCCCGCCGAGGTCCCGGCCGTGACGCCTGAGTCGACGGCAATGGCAAAAGCTCTGAAAGCCAAGGGGTTTCGCTTCATCGGCCCGACCACCGCGTACGCGCACATGCAGGCGACCGGCATGGTGAACGACCACCTGCGCGACTGCGTCGCCCGGCAGAGTTGCCCTTAACGGCCTTCGAACCGCGGCCGCTCCTTCGCAAGAAACGCCCGCACCGCGTTCGCGTGGTCTTCGGTGGTGCCCGCGAGCGTCTGCATCGCCGCCTCGACCTCCAGCGCGTCGGCGACGCCGTGCGCAGCCGAATAAGCCAACGCCTGCTTCGCGGCGCCAAAGGCGATCGTCGGACCTGCCGCCAACTCGGCGGCCAGCTCGGCCGCGCGCCGCGGCAGCGCGTCGTCCGCGACTATCTCGTTCGCCAAGCCGAGCTCGAGCGCGGACGACGCCGTGATCGGCCGGGGTCGAAGCAGCAAGTCGAGCGCGCGCCCGTAGCCGACGAGGCGCGGCAGCGTCCACGACATGCCCGAGTCGACGGACAGGCCAATGCCGCCGAACGCCAGGTGGAAGACCGCGCTGGTCGCCATCAGCCGAAGGTCGCACGCGAACGCGAACGAGGCGCCGGCGCCGGCCGCGGTGCCGTTGACCGCCGCGATCACCGGCTTCGGCATCGTCGCGAGGGCTGTGACGATGGGGTTGTAGTGGTCGCGCACGGTGTCCCAGGCGGCGGTGGCGTCGTCGGCGAGCGCGGCCGCGTGCTCGCGCAGGTCTTGGCCCACGCAGAACGCCGGGCCGACACCGGTCAGCACGACCGCGCGCACCGCGGGGTCCTCGGCGACCTGGACCACGACGTCGCGCAACCGCTCCCTCGCCACGCGAGAAAGGGCCCCGCGCTCAGTGGCCAGCGTGATAGTCGTCACAGCACCGGACGACGTCACCTCGACGCTCATGGCGCCTCCTTCCGGGTCCATCTTGGCCGCCGGTTTCGCCAGGAACGCTCGCGCACGCGATAATCATGAAAGCAACCGGCACGGGTAACCACTGGGAACCTGCAACGCGGCCTGCAACACGGCGAGGAAGAGGTGCACGCATGGCGGCCATGAAGCCGCGGACGGGCGACGGTCCGCTCGAGGTCACCAAGGAGGGCCGTGGCATCGTCATGCGCGTCCCGCTCGAGGGCGGTGGCCGACTTGTCGTCGAGCTGTCCGCTGACGAGGCGGGGGCCCTCGGCGACGCCCTTAAGAACGTCGTCGGCTGACTATCGCGTGCCGCCCGTCGTCGAACTCGTCACGGCGCCGCCGTCCGACGCCGTCGCGCTCGTTGTGGCGCTGACACCAGGCGCCGAAGGCGCGGTGCTCGACGACCTCGGGGAGGCTCGTTCGGGTGACTTCGGGGTCGACGTCGCGGCACTGCGCGCCACCGTCAAACGAGACCAGCTCAAGGGCAACCCTGGGGAGGTCGTGGCCTTGCCCGTCGGCGAGCGGCTCCTGCTTGCGGCTGGCGTCGGTGACGGCGGCCCTCGCGACCTGCGGCGGGCTGGGGCGGCGATCGCCCGCCGGTTGAAGAACGTCGAAAGCGCGGTGCTGCCGGTTGCCCGCCAGCCGAAACCGGCCGCGTTGCGAGCCCTCGTCGAGGGCCTCCTGCTTGGCGGCTACCGGTTCAAGATCACCAACAGCCCCAAGCCGGAGACGCTGAAGCGGTTGGCGCTGCTTGCGGAGCGGCCGAGTGAGGACGCGCGGCGCGCGCTCGCGGTTGGCGTCACCACCGCGCACGCGACCATGCTGGCCCGCGATCTTGCCTTCACCCCGTCGTCCACGAAGACCCCGCAGTGGCTGGCCCAACAGGCCCGCGCAGTCGCGCGGAAGGCAGGGTTGCAGATCACCGTCCGCGACGAGCGGCAACTGGCCGCTGAGGGATTCGGCGGGGTGGTCGCGGTCGGCATGGGCTCGGCCCACCCACCGCGGCTCATCGAGCTCAGCTACACGCCTGACGACGCGGCGCCCGGGCACGTCGTGCTGGTCGGCAAAGGCATCACCTTCGACTCCGGCGGGCTGTCCCTCAAGCCGAACGCGGGCATGATCGCGATGAAGACTGACATGGCCGCCGGCGGCGCGGTGATCGCGACTATGTCGGCGCTCCGCGAGCTCGGTGTCCGGGTGCGGGTGACCGGGCTGGTGCCTGCCGCCGAGAACATGCCGTCAGGCTCGGCGCAACGGCCAAGCGACGTGATCACCCACTTTGGCGGCACCACCGTCGAGGTTCTCAACACCGACGCCGAGGGTCGGCTGGTGCTGGCTGACGCGCTCGCCTACGCCGACGCTAACCTCGCCCCCGACGTCGTCATCGACCTGGCCACCCTGACCGGCGCCATCAGCAGCGGCCTCGGCAAGCGGCACGCCGGCCTGTTCTGCGCCGACGACCGGCTGCGCGCCGCATTGACCGCCGCGGCCGACGCGAGCGGTGAGGCGGTGTGGCCGATGCCGTTCGTCGAGGACTATCGCGACGCCCTTGAGTCCACCGTCGCCGACCTGTCGAACGTCGCGGTCGGCGGCCGCGACTACAAGGGTGGCGCGATCGTCGCCGCGTTGTTCCTACGCGAGTTCACCGGACGGCGAAGCCCATCCCGGTGGGCCCACCTCGACATCGCGGGCGTCGGTCGGGCAGAGGCCGACGAACACGAGGTGGTCAAGGGACCCACCGGTTACGGCGTGCGGCTGCTGCTGCATTGGCTGGCCGGGTCCGCCGACCCGCTGCGCGGTTTACGCGCCTGACGGCGCTGCGCGGTTTACGCGCCTGACGGCGCTGCGCGGTTTACGCGCCTGACGGCGCTGCGCGGTTTACGCGCCTGACAGCGCTGCGCGGTTTACGCGCCTGACAGCGCCGTGCGAACGGTGCGGCCGGCTGGTGCGGGCAGCCGCGTGGGCCATGGTTTTGCGCTGTCCAGACTGGAGGCGTCATAGCGGAACGAGCGCAGAAGCCCACTTGCCGCCAGCGCCGAGACAACGGCACGGGTAGGGGCCCGCAGGACCAGCTGGCGGCCCTGCTCGCGGCAGCGGTTGCCCGCCCAGACCAGCACGGCCAGGCAGGTTGAGTCGATGAACGGCACCGCGGAGAGGTCGACGAGCAGTTCGCGTTCCTCGCCGTCACCTAGCGCGCCGAACGCCTCGCGGAGCCGGCGGGCGTTGGCGATGTCAAGTTCTCCCCAGAGGCGGACCACGACCCGGTTCTCTTCACGCTCAAGATCGAACCGAAAAACGCTCTGCGCTTGGGACCGAGCGTTCACACTGTCAGCTAGGTGCATGTCGCTGTCCTCCTCTGGATTGCTCCGTACCAGCGAGCATGCGCGGTCAATGTGTCCAACCACCACGCATTTGTTTGCGGTTGCGTGACGAAAGGTGACCGCTCTGTGCGCGTCCGACGGGGGTGTCGTCGTCATGGCATATTTGGCGCGTGTCGCGCATCTTGCTCATCGAAGACGACGACCGCATCCGGACGTCGATGCGGTTAGCGCTGCAGGACGAAGGCCACGACGTCGCCGAGGCCGACCGCGCCGAAGACGGCCTTCGGCTGTTTAACGCCGAGGGCGCGGACGTCGTCCTCGTCGACTTGATGCTGCCCGACATCGACGGGTTCGAGTGCACCCGGCAGCTGCGCCGCAGCAGCGACGTCCCGATCATCATGGTCACCGCGCGCACCGACACGCATGACGTGGTCGCCGGTTTGGAGGCAGGGGCCGACGACTACGTCACCAAACCGTTCGAGATGAAGGAGCTCTCGGCGCGGATCCGCGCCTTGCGCAGGCGCAGCCGGCCCGCGTCAACGACGCCGGAGGTCATTCATGTTGGTGACCTGGAGATCCGCCCTGATGAGGGCGTCGTGTTGCGGGGAGGCCGGCAAATTCACCTGACTCGCACGGAGTTTCGGCTGCTTTGCGAGCTCGCGTCCGCGCCGCAGCGGGTCTTCAGCCGGGAGCTGTTGCTCGAGAGGGTCTGGAGTTACGACTACTTCGGCGACGGGCGCATCGTCGACGTCCATGTGCGTCGGCTGCGCACCAAAATCGAACCCGATCCGGGCCAACCCGAGCTGTTGGTCACCGTGCGCGGGCTGGGCTACAAGCTGCAGCCGTGAGCTGGCCGTCTCGCCGCCGGCGATTGGGTCTGCGGTCACGCGTCACGCTGGTGTACAGCATCGGCGCGCTTGTTCTCGCCGCGGTGATGGCCGCGCTGGCCTTCGGGCTTGCCCGCAAATATCTGCTGAGCGAGCGGGAGACGTCGGCGAAGCGGCAGACGTTCGCCAACGCACGGCTGGTGCGATCCGACCTGCGTTCGGTCAACGCCGACATCACCGCTTTTCTGGGCACCCTGCCGACGGGCAGCGAATCCGACGCGCTGATCTACCGACGAGGGCAGTGGTTCGGCAGTTCCGTCGGCCTTGGCTTCGATCGGCTGCCCAAGGACATCGTGACCAGGGGCCTCAGCGGCACCGCCGCGACGCAACGGTTCGACTACGCGGGGGCCACCCAGATCGCGGTCGCGGTGCCGCTGACCGAAGTCGACGCGGTCTACTTTCAGGTGTTCTCGCTGCGCGAGCTGGATTCGACGCTGCAGATCTTGTCGGCGTCGCTCGCCGTCGCCGCCCTCGTCACGACCGCGGCGGGCGCGATGCTCGGCATGTGGGCCAGCCGCCGGGCGCTGCAGCCGGTGCGCGACGTGGCGATCGCGGCTGGCGACATCGCGAGCGGCAACCTCGACACCCGGCTGCGGGTGGCCGAGGACCCCGACCTGGCCAAGCTGGCCGGCGCTTTCAACGCGATGGTCGACGCGGTGCAGACCCGGATCGCCCGCGACGCGCGGTTCGCCTCCGACATCAGCCATGAACTGCGCTCGCCACTTACCACGCTGGCCACCTCGTTGGTCGTGCTCGCCCGCAACACCAGCGGCTGGACCGACGCCCAGCGGCAGGCGCTCGAGTTGATGACCGCGGAGGTGACCGGATTTCAGCGGCTGGTTGAGGACCTGTTGGAGATCTCCCGCGTCGACGCGGGCGCCACGAACCTGGTGTTGGACGACGTGGTGGCTGGCGAGTTTCTGCGCCGCGTCGCCGCGGTCGTCTATCCGGGTGTGTGCGTCGAGATCGAGCCGGACGCCGACGATGCCCTGCTGTTTATCGACAAACGGCGGATCGAGCGGGCCTTCGCCAACCTCGCCCAAAACGCCGAACGGTACGGGGGCGGGGCGGTCCGGCTCGGGTTGCGACGGTCGCCGTTCGGCGTCCGATTTGAGGTGGACGACGCGGGGCCCGGCGTCCCGGCGGCCGACCGAGAGCGGGTGTTCGAGCGATTTTCCCGCGGCGGCGCCGGCCGCCGGGCGCCCGGCACCGGCGTCGGCCTCGGGCTGGCGCTGGTGTCGGAGCACGTCGCTTTGCACAAGGGGCGGGTGTTCGTCGAGGAACGGCCCGGCGGGGGAGCGCGGTTCGTGATCGAACTGCCGACAGCGGCCGCCTCATGAGACGCGCTCGCTGGATGGTCGCGGCCGTTCTCGCGATGGCGGCCACCGGCTGCGGGGTCGGCGCGCAGCAGCGCGCTGTGGTGATCCCGAGCGGCGACGTGCCCACCGTGTTGACGGCGCCGGTCAGCAGCGCGTCAGCGCCGCCGTCGAGCACCGAGCCGGCGCCGTCCTCGCCGTCGTCTCTCGGCCCGTCGAGCATCGGCGCGACGACGCCCGCGACAACGAGCAGCCCGGTAGCGTCGGCCGTGTATCTGGTTGACGACAAGACCAACCGGCTGGTCGCCGTTCACCGCTCGCGAGCTCAGACCGCGACGCTTCGGACGCTCGTTGAGACGCTGCTCACCGGGCCGACCGAAGCCGAGTCGGCGGCTGGTCTGACGACGGCCATTAACACCTCGCCGACGCTGAACAAGATCACCATCCAGGGTTCGCTGGCGATCATCGACCTGAGCTCGAGCTTTGGCGACATCCGCGGCGCCGCAGAGGTTCTCGCGTCTGCGCAGGTGGTGCTCACCGCCGTGTCGTATCCAGGCACCGAGTCGGTGCTGTTCACCCTCGATGGAACCCCGACCGCGGTGCCGCTGGTCAGCGGCGTGCTGTCGTCGAGCCCGCTGACCTTCGGCGATTACGCCAGCCTGCTCGCGACCGCGCCGTCGACTCCCTAACACTTGTCGACGCCGTGACCCTCAGCTCATCGACGTCTTCACGGCGACCAGAAGTCCGTCACCCACAGGTAGCAGCGTCGCGGTCAGCCGTGGGTCGTCGCGAACCGTTTTGCCGAGCTGCCGCACGGTGATGGTCGCGTTGTCACGCTGCGCGGGGTCGGCCACCTTGTCGTGCCAGGTGGCGTTGTCGAAGGCCACCACCCCGCCGATTCGCAGCAGCCGCACCGCCTGCTCGAGGTACTCGCCGTACTCGGTCTTGTCTGCGTCGCAGAAGACCAGGTCATAGGCGCCGTCCGTGAGTCTTGGCAGCACGTCGAGCGCCGCGCCGCAGATGAGTCGGGTGCGCGCCGGCGCGAAACCAGCGTCGGTGTAGGCCTGCTTTGCCAACCGTTGATGCTCGGCCTCGGCGTCGACGGAGGTCAGCACGCCGTCCGGGTTCATTCCGCGCAGCAGCCAAATTCCCGAGACGCCGCAGCCAGTTCCGATCTCGACGACCGCGCGCGCGTCAAGGGTGGCGGCGAGGAACCGCAACGCCGCCCCGCCGCCCGGCTTGATCGGGACCGCGCCGAGCTCGGCGCCGCGGGCGGCGGCGGCGCGCAGCACGTCGTCCTCACCGATGAACGCCTCGGTGTACTCCCAGGTCGCCTGTAATCCGGAGATGGTGGCCTCCTTCACCGGCAGCTGATCTTCACCGGCAGCTGATCGTGCGCCAGCCTAACCCCCGGAACCAATCGCAGATGTGACGCGTTCGACAAGCAACGTTCAGCTGGTCATCAGGAAAACCTCAGGAATGGGTCTCAAGATGCGCATAACGCATGGAGGTGCCGCCCTGATGACCGAACTCCTGGAGCCCAAGACGACTCCGGCTGCGGGCGCCGCTGTCGACTGGCAGCCGCCCGCGTGGGACGACGTCGTCCGCACGCATGGCCCGCGGGTGTACCGGCTCGCGTACCGACTCACGGGTAACGCGCACGACGCCGAAGACCTCACCCAGGACGTGTTTGTGCGGGTGTTCCGCTCACTCTCGTCCTACACGCCAGGCACCTTCGAAGGCTGGCTGCACCGCATCACCACGAACCTGTTCCTCGACAACATGCGCCGCAAGGCCCGCATCCGCTTCGAGGCGTTGTCGGACGACGCGCCCGACCGGCTGGCCGGCGCTGAGCCGACCCCGTCGCAGGCTTACGACGAGACGCATTGGGACGACGACGTCCAGCGCGCGCTCGACTCGCTCGCTCCCGAGTTTCGCGCCGCGGTCGTGCTGTGCGACATCGAAGGCTTGTCGTACGAGGAAATCGCCGACGTCCTGGGCATCAAGCTCGGCACCGTGCGCAGCCGCATCCACCGCGGCCGCGCCCACCTGCGCGAGGCGCTCGCCCACCGCGCGCCGCAACGGCGCGGCATCACCCGCACCCGCACCCGCATCGCCACCGGGATCGCCGCTTCATGAGTCATCTGGGCGACCTGTCCACCGTGCTGGCCGACGACGAGACCGGCACGTGGGTCGACCTGCCCACTGACGTCCGGCTGCGCGCGCTTGCCCACGTGGCCGGTTGCCCAACCTGTCGGGCGGACGTCGACGAGCAACGCCGCGTCAAAGCGCGGATGCGGTTCGCGGCAGGCGCCCCGACCCTGCAGGCCATGCCAGCCGGGCTGCTCGACTCGCTGCTGCGGCTACCTGCCTCGCCGCAACCGCCAGCGACGTTGAGCCGCCCGGCCCCGCTCGTCCACTCCTCGACCGTCAGCCGCCCAGGCATGCGAGGGCGTTACGTCGCTGCGGCGGGGATCGCGGCGTCGGTGATGGTCGGCCTGGGCACCGGCGGATCAGTGCTGGCCGGATCGGTCAGCGGCGCCACCTCGCCCGGTCCGATCGGTCCGTCGCCGACCGTGTCGCCAACGGGCTCGACCGCGCTGGTCGGCGGGTCTGTCGGGTTCGGCGGGGCGGTGCTCACGGGATTTGCGACGGTCAACGCCAGGCCGACCGCCCGGCCGACCGCCAGGCCGACTGCCCGGCCCCTGAGCGCGGCGTTCAGCGCGGCTGCGCTGTCAGTCGTGTACCGCCAGCCCTAGAGCGGGCCCCCTAGGGCGGGCCCCTAGAGCGGGCCCCTAGAGCGGGCCCCTAGAGCGGGCTGAGCCCGAGCGGCCGGCCGACCAGGCCGCGCTCACGAATGGCGAGCGACTCGCTGATCTTCACCAGCTCTGCCGCGGCGGGGGCGTCGGGATGGGCGAGCACGAACGGCTCGCCGGCGTCGCCGCCGGCGACGATGCGCGGGTCAAGCGGGATCTGGCCGAGCAGCGGGACGTCGACACCGAACGTGCGGGTCAACGCGCCGACCACGGTCTCACCGCCACCTGATCCGAACACCTCGACCCGCTCGCCGCAATGCGGGCAAGGCAGCCACGCCATGTTCTCTATGACACCGGCGATCCGTTGCCGGGTCTGGACGGCGATAGTGCCCGCCCGCTCGGCGACTTCGGCCGCCGCCAACTGAGGCGTGGTGACGATCACCAGCTCCGCGCCCGGGACGAACTGGGCGAGTGAGATCGCGATGTCGCCGGTGCCGGGCGGCAGGTCGACGAGCAGCACGTCGAGATCGCCCCAATAGACGTCGGTGAGGAACTGGTTGAGGGCGCGGTGCAGCATGGTGCCGCGCCACGCGACGGGGGTGTTGCCCTCGATAAACATGCCGATCGAGATCACCCGCACGCCAGTCTTCGCCGTCGGCGGCATGATCATGCCGGCGACCTGGGTGGGCCGCGCGTCGGCGCCAAGACCCAGCATCCGCGGCACCGAATGGCCGTAGATGTCGGCGTCGAGCAATCCGACCGACAGGCCGCGGTTGGCGAGCGCCGCCGCCAGGTTGACCGTCACCGAGGACTTACCGACCCCGCCTTTGCCTGACGCGATGGCGAAAATGCGGGTCAGGGACGTCGGCTCGTTAAAGGGGATCGTCTTCTCCGGCCCGGCGGCGCCACGCAACTGCTCCTTCAAAGCCGCCCGTTGTTCGTCGGTCATGTAGCCGAGCCGCACCTCGACCCCGGTTACGCCGGGAACCTTGGCCACCGCGTTGACGACGTCCGCGCGAATGCGGTCTTTCAGCGGGCAGCCCGGAACGGTCAGCAGCACCGCGACGGCGACTAGCCCGGCGTCGTCGATGTCAACGCTCTCGACCATGTTGAGCTCGGTGATCGGGCGGTGAATGTCGGGGTCTTCAACGGTGGCGAGCGCAGCGGTGATGTCGCTGCGCGTTGGGCGAGCTGGCCGGTCCACCCTTCGATGTTACGCGGCGAATATTTCCGTGAGCTTCGCCGACTGCCGCTCTACGATGCCGATGTGACCGGTTCCGTTCAGGAGGCGCCGTTCGCTCGTCCGTCGTCCGAGCAACTCTCCGCTTGGCGCGCGTTCTTACGAGCGCACGCTCACGTCGTCCGGCGGTTGGAAAGCGAACTCCTCGCGGCGGGGGAACTGCCGCTCGCCTCGTATGACGTGCTCGTGCAGCTCACCGAGGCGCCGCTGCGGCGACTGCGGATGACCGAGTTGGCCGACCGGGTGGTGTTGTCACGCAGTGGCCTCACCCGGCTCGTCGACCGGTTGGAACGCGAGGGACTCGTCCGCCGCGAGCCATGCCCCGACGACGCGCGCGGTTTGTACGCGGTCGCGACCGACGATGGCGTCGCGCGGTTGCGCCGCGCGTCGCGGGTTCATCTGGACGGCGTTCGGCGGCACTTCGTCGACCGGTTCGAGATCGACGAGCTCGCCGCGCTCGGCGTGCTACTTGGTCGACTGGCGACGTGACCGTCGGCGCTCCCGTACCGGCGCGTGCGGGCTGCGCTGCACCAGTTCGGTCAGCCGCGCTTTGACGTCTCCGCGATCGGTGGGGTCGCCGATTTCGCTCACCAGCATCGCCGGCAACGTCGCGGTGTGCGAGGTCGACCGGAGCATTCGCAAGAACTCCGTGCCGGCAAGGTCGTCGAGCGAGTCTTGGATCAGCACCGCGTCGTAATCGTTTTCCCACAGCCGAGCGAGAGCTTCGTCGCCGCTGACCGCGGTCTCGACACTCACCTTTTCGCTCACCGCCGCGGCGACGACATTGCGAACACCGTCCTCGTCGCCGACGAGAAGCAGTCTCGGCACCCGCGAGGCGCTCTTGCGGCGCTCGGTTTGCGCTGGTTGGCCTGCGTCGCTGCGGCACCAGGGACAGATCTTCCAGCCGGGCTCGAGCGGCCGCGCGCAGCTCGCGCAGTGCCCGCGGTCGACCACCGTCGCGCACCAGGGGCAGGCCACCATGTCGACGGCGAGGCCGCGATCGCACACCGTGCAGCGCCGACCGTCGGCCACGTCAACCTGGGTGACCCGCAGCACCTCTTCGAAGGTGGTCTCGCCGCGGCGTGCTCGGGCCAGCCCGGCGGCACGCAATGACGTCATCCCGGCGTCGCGCGCGGCGGCGCCGACGGCGGCCTCGGTCGGCGTGCGCAACAACACGGTACGCAGGCTCGCGGTGACGGGGAGCACCTCGAAAATGCCGGTGCGGCCCCGAAAACCGGTGTTGCCGCAAGCCTCGCAGCCGCGGCCGCGCATCGGCGTGGCATCGCGAATGTCGTCGTCGGTCAGACCGAGAAGTTGCAACACCTTCGTACTTGGCCGGTACGGCGCCGCGCAGTGGTCGCAGGGTTTGCGCACCAGGCGTTGCGCCACCACCATCGTCAGCGACGACGCGACCAAGAACGGCTCGACGCCCATGTCGACGAGGCGGGTCAACGCGGACACGGCGTCGTTGGTGTGCAGGGTGGTCAACACCAAATGGCCGGTCAGCGACGCCTGCAGCGCCAGCTCGGCGGTGTCGCTGTCGCGTACTTCGCCGACGAGCACGATGTCGGGGTCTTGGCGCAGCACCGACCGAAGTCCTTTGCTGAACGACAGCCCGATGCGGTCGTTCGTCTGGATCTGCGTGATGCCGGGCAGTTGGATCTCCACCGGGTCTTCGAGCGTTACCACGTTCTTGTCGGACGTCGCGATGTGCGAGAGGACCGAGTACAGCGTGTGCGTCTTCCCCGACCCGGTGGGCCCGGTGATGAGGACCAAGCCCTGCGCCGCGAGCGTCCCGGTGAGCAGCGTCTCCATCTGCGACTCGTCGAGACCGAGCTTGGCCACCGAGGGGACTCCTTCGGCGCCGGCCAGCAGCCGAATCACAACCTTTTCGCCGTGCACCGAGGGAACCGTGCTGACCCGCGCGTCGACGCTGTTGCCCTCGATGTTCAGCCTGGTGCGCCCGTCTTGCGGGAGCCGGCGTTCGGCGATGTCGAGGCCGGAGACGATCTTCAGCCGGCTGACCAACGCCGGCGCGGCGGAGCGAGGCACCCGCATCACGTCGCGCAGCAGCCCGTCGACCCGGTACCGGATGCGCAGCCCGTCGGCCTGCGGCTCGACGTGGATGTCGCTTGCGCCTAACCGCACCGCCTCCGCCACGATGCCGGCGGCCAGCCGCACGGTCGGGGCCTGCGCGGCGTCGGCGGCGGCGGTCTGCAGGTCGGCGTCGTCGAGCCATTCGCGGTCGTCGGCGACGGCAGACAACTCGACCTGGTCGTCGCCGAGCACCCACGCGCGGGCGAGCTGCTCGCGCAGCTGGGAGTCGGTGCACACGACGACGGTGAGCGAGCTGGCGCCCGTGTACAGCCGGACGTCGTCGAGCGCGACGACGTTGGTCGGATCGGACGTCGCAACCTTGATGCCATGTCCATCTGGACCGGTGCGAGCGACGACCAGCATCCGGTTTCGTTCGGCGACCTGGCGTGGCAACATCCGCGCGACCCCGAGCTCGAGGTTGTGGCCTGACAGGTCGATGAGCTCGAGTCCGAGCAGGTCGGCAAGCGCGACCGCCAACTGGTGCTCGGTGAGGAATCCCTTCTCGACCACCACCTGGCCGAGGCGGCGCCGGCGGCCGTCGTCCGGGTGCTTTTGCTCGGAGAGCGCGTCGCGGAGCTGGGACAGCGTGAGCAGACCGTTGTCGACCAGCAGATCGCCGAGCCGACGTCGGGCGGGCAGCGGCTCGGCGAGGCTCATGCGATTCATTGTCGGACGGCAGATCGGCGTCGGCAGCCCCCGTACGCGCGGCCCGGGCTCGGCCGATCGGATGCGGGCCAGGCCGTTCGGATGAGCGCTCGCTGCGTGTCGGCGCGATGAAGTGCCGACCATGTCACCTGGCAGACACACCAAGTTCGTCCGCCTCGGCCAACTCCGGCGAGTACCGTCGTCCCGTGCAGAGCGTGATCGACCTGCTGGGCGACGCGGTGCTCCTCGTCGACTCCGCGGGGCTCGTGCGCGCCGCGAATCAGCCGGCCGAGCAGTTGTTCGCCCTCGCCAGTGGCGACCTGGCGGGCCGCCCGATGCTCGAGCTGATCACCGACGGATCGGTGGCCGCCTACAAGTCAGCCTGGGACGACGCGTGGGAGCGCGGGCCGACCAACGCGATGACGTCGATCTCGATTGTGCGCGGCGACGGCCGACCGGTGGCCGCCGAGGTTGCGCTTGCCCGGCTCGACGATCACCCCGGCGCCGGGGCCGGTGCTGCCGACGTCGCGGTCGCGGTGGTGCTTCGCGCTGGGTCAGGCATGGTGCGCGACGAGTTGCTCCGACAGTTGGCCATCGCGCATCGAGCGCAGCGGTTTCTGCTCGACGCGGCCGCGGTCATCATGGACGCCAACGGCTACCGGCAGACCCTGCGCGCGCTCGCTTCGGTCGCGGTGCCGACGCTGGGCGACATCTGCTTGATCGACATCGTCGACGAACGCGGCGCCCTGGCGCGCGTCGCCGCCGCGCACAACGACCCCGCCCACGCGGATCTTGTCGCGGAACTGCGTCGCTCGTACCCGCCCGACGCGGCGGGCTCGCACCCAAGCGTGCAGGCGATGCGCGACCGCCAGTCGGTTTGGACCCGGGAGATCACCGACGACTTCCTGCTTCGGGCCACCCGCGACCGCCGGCACCTGGAGATCCTCCGGACGCTCAGCGCGACGTCGTTCATGTCCGTGCCGCTGATCGCCGGCGACGAGGTGCTTGGTTGCCTGTCTCTGTTGTGCGGCCGCTCGGGGCGCAAGCTCGGCCCGGACGACGTGGCACTCGCCGAGCAGCTGGCCCGGCAGGTCGCGCAGGTGATCGCGAAACAACGCCGCTACGACGCGGTGCGCGCTATCTCCCACACGCTGCAATCCAGCCTGCTGCCGTCGGAGGCGATCCGCGTCGATCGGCTCGACATCGCCGTTCGCTACGTGCCCGGCACCCGCGACGCTGAAGTCGGCGGTGACTTTTGGGACGTCGTCGCGTTGCCGTCCGGCAAAGCGGCGATCGTCATCGGCGACGTCACCGGCCACGACGCGGTCGCCGCTGCGACGATGGCCCAGCTCCGCAGCGTATGCCGTGCGCTGCGGCCGAGCACGCAGTCGCCCGCCGACCTCATCGACGCCCTGCAGCGCACCTGGGACCAACTCGGCTTGGAGCGGGTGGCCACCGCGGCCTTCGCCGACCTCGACCCGGTCAGCGGCGCGCTGCGCATCGCGAGCGCCGGCCACAACCCGCCGCTCTTGGTCGTCGGCGACACCGCATCTGTTATCAAGGTCGACCCCACGCCACCGCTCGGAGCACCGCCGAGTCCGGCGGCAAACTGGCTTGGCGAACTGCCGGTCGGCGGCACGCTGGTCTTCTACACCGACGGTTTGGTCGAAGACCGCTACCGGGACGTTGACGACGGCGTCCGTCGGCTCACACGCGCTGCTCTGAGCGCGCCGGTCAGTGACTCCTCCGAGCTGGCCGATCGGCTGCTCACCTGCATTCCGGACGACGACCGCAGTGACGACGTCGCGTTGCTGGTGGTGCGCAGACTCGCTGGTTAGGCGCCCGCGTCGTCTGGTGAGCGGTGGTCAACCAACTCGGCCCACACCGTTTTCGACCCGTCCGGTTCGGTGTCGACGCCCCACGCTTTGGTGAGGGCGGCGACGATATGCAACCCCCGCCCGTGCTCGCGGGTTTCGGTCAAGGTCTGGACGTCGGGGATCTGCGCGCCGCGGTCGTTGACCTCAATCCGCAGAATCCCGCCCTGGTCGCCACTCTGGCTGTCGCTGTGGTTGCCGTCGTGCGAGATGCGCAGCTCGCAACCGGTGTGCGCATGCGCGATCGCGTTGGTGACAAGCTCGCTGACCACAATGACCGCGTCGTCGACCTCGTCGTCGGCGTTCCACATCCGCAACGCGTGCCGGACGAACCGACGGGCGGTTTGAACACTCGCGTAGTTGCGAGCTAGCCGAATGCTGAACTCTCCGGACCGCTGCTGCGCGACGGTCGCCAGCAGGTTGATGAGGTAGCCGAGGTCCGTGCCTTTGACGACGTAACCCTCGACTTGCTCGCGGATCCAGTGCCGCTCGCTCGACTCGGTGCCAGAAAACACCACGATCTTTGGGATTGCGGCGAGCGCGTGCAACCGGGTGAGCACCTCGTGGCCCGCGAGGTCGGGCAGGCCGAGGTCGAGGACGACGATGTCGGGTCGCAACTCGGTGGCGAGTGCGACGGCTTCGCCGCCGGTGCCCGCCTCGCCGACGACCTCGAACCCACCGTGTCGACGCAACGCGAGCCGGACGGCGCGACGCAACTCGGCCGCGTCGTCAACGAGAAGGACTCGGGTCATCGGGGCGCGGCCAGCCCGCTTTCTGGCTCAGCGGAGACTGCAGGAGCGGCGGTTCCGGGAGCTGGCAACGTGACGATGAAGCGCGCGCCTGGGTGCGCGTTCTCGTACCGGGCGCCACCGCCGTGGGCACGGGCCAGCTCGCGCACGATGAACAGGCCAAGTCCGGTGCCTGACCGGGTGCCGGTGGCGAATCGCTCAAACAGGGTGGGTTCTTGCTCCGCCGGGATGCCGCCGCCGTGATCGCGCACCTCGATGCAGACCTGGTCGGCGTTCGGTCGACCCGCCCGCAGTTCGATGGGTCCGGCGCCGTAGCGAATCGCGTTGACCAGCAGGTTCTCGACCATTTGCGAGAGGCGGTCGGCGTCGCCGATCGCGCGGGCGCCACGTTCGCCGCTGACCTGGATGTCGGCGTTTGGATACAGCGCCAACGCGGAGATCGCCGCGTCGTCGAGCACCGACGCCAGGTCGACCGGCTGCTTTTGCAGCTGCATCACGCCGGCTTCCAGCCGGGCCGCGGCGAGCAGGTCGGCGAGCAGTCGCCGCAACCGCGCGGCGCTTGACCGCATCGCTTGCACCGTCTCGGTGCGTTCGGCGTCGTCCATTTCGTGCAGTTGTGTCGCGAGTGAGTCGGCCGAGCCGAGGATGACACTGAGCGGCGTCCGCAACTCGTGGGCGGTGATGGCCAGAAACTGCGCCTGTTGCTCGGCGCCGCGCACAAGTTCGACGTTCGCTTTCTCTAACTGCCGGTTCGCGTCGCCGAGCGCGGCCATCGTGCGCTCGCGCTCGCTCGCAATCCGGCGCCGCTCAGTGATGTCACGCGTCACCTTCGCGAAGCCAACGAGTTCGCTTGCTTGATTTCGGACCACGGTGATGAGCACGCTCGCCCAGAACTGGCTGCCGTCCTTGCGAATGCGCCAGCCTTCTTCTTCGTAGTGCCCTTCGCGGATCGCGATGCGCAGTTCGTGCTCGGGATGGCGCGACTCTTGTTTGTCCGGTGGGTAAAAGACGCGGAAGTGTTGACCGACGATCTCGTCGGCGGTGTAACCGTTGATGCGCTCCGCGCCGTTGTTCCAGCTGACCACGTGGCCGCCGGGGTCGAGCATGAAGATGGCGTAGTCCTCCACCGCCTCGACGAGCAGGCGGAACCGCTCTTCGCTTTGGCGTAGCTGCTCCTCGGCGGCGCGTTGACCCGTGACGTCCTGCACTTGAATGAAGAAGTAGAGCGGGCGCTGGCCTTCGTCGCGGACCGGCGAGATGGTCACCATCACTCGCAGATGGGAGCGGTGTCGCGCCGCATGCTCGAACTGCGTGAGCTCCGCGTCCGAGGCTCTCATCACGGCCTCGGTGACGATGTCGTCGTCTGCTGCGAGTGCCGCGTACGGGCGACCGATGACCTCGTCCGCAGTGAGCCCGAAGATGTCGGCGAGCTTGCGATTCGCCCGCACCATGCGGCCCGCCAAGGTCATGGTGCCCATGCCGATCGCGGCTGATTCGAACACCTCGCGGAACCGTTCGATGTGTTCGTCGAGGAACCGCTCGTCTGTGTCGCGGCCCGATGCGGGGCTGTGCTGCGTTGCGGCTGGCATGTCGGGTTGCGCGACTTCGATGTCGAGCACCCTGGTGAGTTCCTCGGCGAGGGGCTTACCGCCTGCTGACTTCTCCAGGAACGCGGCGGCGCCGAGTTGTTTGGCGCGCTCGGCTAGACCCTGGGAGTCGAAACCGGTGTACATCACGACGCGGGTGCGGGGAGACGTGGAGCGGATGTGCGGTAGCGCCTCAAGTCCATCCATGATCGGCATCGAGATGTCGAGCAGCAGCACGTCCGGCTGGTGTTCGCGAACCAGGTCGATCGCGTCGAGCCCGGTGCCGCCCTCGCCGACCACCATAAACTGACCTGATCGGCGAAGTTGCGCTTTGGCGAACAGCCGGACCTCGGGCGCGTCATCGATGACCACCAGCGTCACCGGAGCATCAACCATGGCGCGACGATACCCGCTCACGGCTGTCTCCCTCGGCGCGCCAGTTAATGACCGGGTGTGCCCGGCTTTGGCTTCGCGCAAACGAACAGCCGCATGGTGTGGACCAGTGCGCGGCTACCTAGACGGCCGAAACCTCTTGCAGCGCCCGGACGCCGAGGTCGGGCCGCCACTCGTCGCGATAGCCGGGACGATTCTGGTACGCCAGGGCCATCTCGCGCATGACCGACTTCGCCTCTTCAGCTGACCTCGTCGTCGTCCACCATGCTTTTGCGAGATTCTGCAGGCGTGCGAGCATCCGGCGCTTCGCCTCGCAGTCGGCGAGAATCCGCTCAGGGTTGAAGCGCTCGATGAACACCTTCGCCTCTGCGCCGCGGAATCCGGTCTCTTGCCGGTCGGCGCCCCAGGAGTCGGCGCAGACGGTCCCGTTCGGCCGCACCAGAGCGTCACGCTGGCTCGGGCTGTCGACGACCTTCCACTTCCACGGCTCGCTGCCCGCGGTGCGCGCCTTCATCTCGTCCTCCGCGATCTGGATGAGGAGCCACTCGATGAGGTTGTCGATCGTGGTTCGCGAGGAAATCGACATGGCGGCGGCGATCCTTCCGAGGTGCGGCTGCGGCCTTCGCGTGACTCGCGCTGATCGGCCGTTCGTACTACTCCAGCATCATCGAATCGGCCGAGCCCGCACTTAATCGGCATTCGGTTGACACACCCGAATGGGCTAACCAGTTCACGGCCGCCCGTCGCCAGGAAGTCGATCTCCTTGGATCTCGAAACACGTGCTTGGACACCGCAATAGCGTGCGCTAAGCACGAGTTTCGTGGTCCAGGGGCAGAGCGGGGATGACGCGTCGGGT
>JAICYF010000118.1 GCA_025934355.1 Acidothermaceae bacterium | reverse complement strand
TCGGTGGCGGCACCTTCGACGTCAGCCTGCTCGAGATCGGAGAGGGCATCGTCGAGGTCAAGGCGACGTCCGGCGACACCAAGCTCGGCGGCGACGACTGGGACCAGCGCATCGTCGACCACCTGGTCACCAGCTTCAAGAACAGCAACGGCATCGACCTGAGCAAAGACAAGATGGCCTTGCAGCGGCTTCGCGAAGCTGCGGAGAAGGCCAAGATCGAGCTGTCGCAGCAGGCCGAGACAACGGTCAACTTGCCCTACATCACGGCGAGTTCGGAGGGCCCGCTGCACCTCGAGGTGAAGGTCACCCGCAGCGAGTTCCAGAAGATGACGAGCGACCTGCTCGACCGCTGCAAGGGCCCGTTCCACCAGGCCGTGAAGGACGCCGGCATCAGCACCGGCCAGATCGACCACGTGGTGCTCGTCGGCGGCTCCACCCGCATGCCCGCGGTCGTCGACCTCGTGCGCGAGCTCACCGGCGGCAAGGAGCCCAACAAGGGCGTCAACCCCGACGAGGTCGTCGCGGTCGGCGCGAGCCTGCAGGCCGGTGTGCTGAAGGGCGAGGTCAAGGACGTCCTGCTTCTCGACGTCACGCCGCTTTCCCTCGGTATCGAGACAAAGGGCGGCGTGTTCACCAAGCTCATCGAGCGCAACACCACGATCCCGACCAAGCGGTCGGAGACCTTCACGACGGCCGACGACAACCAGCCGAGTGTGCAGATCCAGGTCTACCAAGGCGAGCGCGAGATGGCGGCCTACAACAAGAAGCTCGGCATGTTCGAGCTGACCGGTCTGCCGCCGGCGCCGCGCGGCATCCCGCAGATCGAGGTCACCTTCGACATCGACGCCAACGGCATCGTGCACGTGTCGGCGAAGGATCTCGGCACCGGCAAGGAGCAGTCGATGACAATCACCGGCGGTTCCGCGCTGCCGAAGGACGACATCGAGCGGATGATGCGCGACGCCGAAGCGCACGCGGAGGAAGACAAGCGCCGCCGTGAAGACGCCGAGGTGCGCAACCAGGCCGAGTCGCTCGTCTATCAGACCGAGAAGCTGCTGCGTGAGAACCCCGAAACCATTCCGGCAGCGGAGAAGGAGTCGGTCGAGCAGGCGATCGCGAACCTGAAGAAGTCGCTCGAGGGCAGCGACATCGAGGCCATCAAGAGCGGCACCGAGCAGCTCGCCGCAGAGGCACAGAAGCTCGGCACCGCCATGTACGCCAACGCGCAGGCGAGCCAGGGTGGCACCGGAGGCGAAAGCTATTCGGACGCCGGCGCAAGCGGCGCAAGCGGCGCAAGCGGCGCGACCGGCGCGACGAACGCTGGCGAAGACGAGGTGGTCGACGCCGAGATCGTCGACGACGAGGGAACGAAGTGACTAACCCAAGCGACGAGGCAACTGCGGAGATGAAGTGACCGAACCGCGCGAGGAGCCGATCATTCGCGACAAGCGGCGAATCCATTTCGATCCGACGAAGGGCGCGGTGCCCGAGCCCGCTACGGCCGGCTCGGGCGCCAGCCCGACCGACATTGGCGGCGGTCTCGGCGACGTTGGCTCGGTCGAGGCTTCACAGTTGCGCACCGAGGTCGCCGAGCGCACCGCAGACCTGCAACGCGTGCAGGCCGAGTACGCCAACTACCGCAAGCGAGTCGAGCGCGACCGAGCTTCAGTGCGCGATTTCGCTGTGGCCGAAGCACTTTCAGCGTTGCTGCCGGTGCTCGACGACATCGGAAGAGCGCGCGAGCATGGCGAACTCGAGGGTGGTTTCAAGCAGGTAGCCGAATCACTCGAGGCAATCGTCAGCAAGCTCGGCCTCGTCAAGTTCGGCGAGCCGGGCGACCCGTTCGACCCCGCGCACCACGAGGCGCTCATGCACTCGTATTCGGACGACGTGAGCGAGCCGACGGCGGTGCAAATTCTGCAGCCTGGCTACAGCTACGCCGGTCGAGTGGTCCGGCCCGCGCGCGTTGCGGTCGCCGAGCCGACAGCGCAGTTGGCTGAAAGTGACGCTGAATCGGACGACGTTGCGCCGTCCGAGTAAACAAACGACGCAGAAGGGAGGGACGCCGTGAGCACTCGCGATTACATCGAGAAGGATTACTACAAGTCTCTCGGCGTCCCGAAGAACGCGACGGCGCCGGAGATCAAGAAGGCGTACCGCAAGTTGGCGCGGCAATATCATCCGGACGCGAACAAGAACGACGCAAAGGCCGAGGAGAAGTTCAAGGAGATCTCCGAGGCCTACGACGTGCTGTCGGATGAGAAGCGGCGCAAGGAGTACGACGAGGCCCGGTCGCTGTTCGCGGGCGGCGGGTTTCGCATGCCGAGTGGCACTCCGGGCGGCGGCCAGGGCGGTTTCACTTTCGATATCGGCGACATCTTGGGCAATGCGCGAGCTGGGGGCGCCGGCGCGGCCGGTGGTATCGGCGATCTGCTCGGCGGATTGTTCGGCGGCGCGCGACGCTCAACCACGCAACAGCCGCGCCGCGGCGCCGACATCGAAACCGAGGCGACGATCAGCTTCGACGACGCAGTCAACGGCGTCACCGTCCCCCTGCGGATGGCCAGCCCACAGCCGTGCGGCGCCTGCCGTGGCACGGGCGCGAAAGCCGGCACCACGCCGCGGGTCTGCCCTACCTGTAACGGCACCGGCACGACGTCGCGTGGTGCGGGCGGCTTCGCGATCTCCGAGCCGTGTCGCGATTGCCGCGGTCGCGGGCTGATCGTCGACGACCCTTGCCCGGTCTGTCATGGCAGCGGTCGCGCTATGAGCGAGCGCACGATGCAGGTGCGCATTCCGGCAGGCGTCGACGACGGGCAGCGGATTCGCCTGAAGGGCAAGGGTTCCCCCGGCGAGCGCGGCGGTGTCGCGGGCGACCTTCTTGTGCTTGTGCACGTGAAGCCGCACGCCGTTTTCGGCCGCTCCGGCGGCAACCTCACGCTTACACTGCCCGTCACCTTTCCCGAGGCCGCATTGGGGGCCGAGGTCAAAGTGCCGACTCTCGACGGCAAGACCGTCACGTTGAAGCTTCCGGCCGGCACCACAAGCGGCCGAGTGCTGCGGGTTCGCGGCAAAGGCGTCACTCGCAAGGACGGCACGAAGGGCGACCTGCTTGTCACCGTCGAGGTGGCGGTGCCGCGCAAGGTTTCGGGCAAGGCAAAAGAAGCGCTTGAGGCGTACCGCGCGGCCACGTCGGGTGAGGACCCGCGCGCCCACCTGGGAGCGCGCACGGCCAACCGGGCCGGAGAGTAGGTGTGCGATGTACGACGACGACACTCCAGTTTTCGTGATTTCGGTCGCAGCCCAACTTTCCGGTCTGCATCCGCAAACGCTCCGCGCGTACGACCGACTGGGGCTGGTCTCTCCCGACCGCGCGGTCGGTCGCGGCAGGCGCTACTCCGCGCGCGATGTCGCGCAGTTGCGTCAGGTCCAACGGCTTTCGCAGGAAGAGGGCATCAATCTTGCCGGCATCAAGCGCATCCTCGATCTGGAAAATCAGGTCGAGGCGCTGCAAGAGCGCCTCGCCGAGGTGCTCGATGAGCTTGCTGCGATGAGTGCCGCTATGACGCAACGGGTGGCGGAGGCGCACGCGTCGCATCGCCGCGACCTGGTACCGCTGCGGCAGGCCGCGGTGCTTTCGTGGCAGACCGCTCCCCTGTCCGCATCGTCCGGGCGGGTGCCGGGCGCCCGCGCCGCAGGCAACGCGTCGGCCGCAGGCACGGACACGTCGGCAACCGATTGATCGGCCGTCAGCGGACCAGGCCAACGGGAAGGCAGGTCAGCGTGATGTCAAGTGCAAGTCCGCACGTCATCGGGTAGCTAAGGCGCCAACGGGCGGCGAGAGGAACTTCAGTCATGGACACCTACAAGCTCACCACCAAGAGCCAGGAAGCCGTCGCCGACGCGATCCGACGCGCCGCCGCGGAAGGTCATCCGCACGTCGAGGCCGCCCACCTGCTGCTCGCGTTGCTCGCTCAGGTTGACGGCACCGCGTCGCCGCTGATCGAGGCAGTGGGCGCTTCCCCGTCCGCCGTCCGCGCAGAGGCCGAGGAGATCGTTTCGCGGCTGCCGCGGGCGTCAGGCACGACGGTCGCCGCGCCCGGCCTTGATCGGCAGTCAATGCAGGTGCTCACCGCCGCGTCGCGGCGCGCTTCTTCGTTGGACGACGAGTACGTCTCGACCGAACATCTGCTCGTCGGGCTTGCCGACGAGGGCGGCGAGATCGCCGCTCTGTTGCGCCGTCACGGCGCCACGCCGGAAGCGCTGCTTGGCGCGTTCGAGAAGGTGCGCGGTTCAGCGCGGGTGACGACTCCCGACCCCGAATCGACCTATCAGGCCCTCGAGAAGTACGGCGTCGACCTGACCGCGCGCGCTCGCGCGGGCGAACTCGACCCCATCGTCGGGCGCGACACCGAGATCCGCCGCGTCGTGCAGGTGTGGTCGCGCCGCACGAAGAACAACCCGGTGTTGATCGGCGAGCCCGGCGTCGGCAAAACGGCCGTCGTCGAAGGGCTAGCGCAGCGAATCGTTGCTGGCGACGTGCCCGAATCCTTGCGTGGCAAGCGATTGATCGCACTCGACCTCGGCGCGATGATCGCCGGCGCGAAGTACCGCGGCGAGTTCGAAGAGCGGCTCAAGGCCGTGCTCAGTGAAATCAAGAACGCCGAGGGCCAGGTCGTCACCTTCATCGACGAGCTGCACACCGTCGTCGGCGCGGGTGCGGCCGAAGGTGCGATGGACGCTGGCAACATGCTCAAGCCGATGCTCGCCCGCGGCGAGTTGCGGCTCGTCGGCGCCACCACGCTCGACGAATACCGCGAGCGCATCGAGAAAGACCCCGCTTTGGAACGGCGGTTCCAACCCGTGTTCGTCGGTGAACCGTCGGTCGAAGACACGATCGGCATCCTGCGCGGCCTGAAGTCTCGCTATGAAGCGCACCACAAAGTACAGATCGCGGACGCCGCGCTGGTTGCCGCCGCCACGTTGTCTGATCGCTACATCACCGGCCGGTTCTTGCCCGATAAGGCGATCGACCTGATCGACGAGTCGGCCTCTCGGCTGCGGATGGAAATCGACTCGTGGCCGGTCGAGATCGACGAACTGCGCCGCATGGTCGACCGGATGCGTATGGAGGAGATGGCGCTGTCGCGCGAGGACGACCCGGCCTCACTTGAGCGTTTGGAGCGGCTGCGTCGTGAGCTTGCCGATCGACAAGAGTCACTCAACGCGTTGGTCGCCCGATGGGAGAAGGAAAAGTCTGGACTCAACCGGGTCGGCGAGCTGAAACAACAACTCGACGACATGCGCAGCGTCGCCGAGCGCGCGCAACGCGACGGCGACTTCGAGACCGCTTCTCGGTTGATGTACGCCGAGATCCCTTCGCTGGAAGGGCAGCTCGCGACAGCGTCTGCCTCGGCTGAGGACGCCGGTGCCGGAACACCAATGGTGAAGGAAGAAGTCGGCCCGGACGACGTCGCCGACGTGGTCTCGTCGTGGACCGGCATTCCGGCCGGTCGGCTGCTCGAAGGCGAGACCGGCAAGCTGCTGCACATGGAGGAGGCGCTTGGCGCTCGACTCATCGGCCAAAAGCGCGCTGTGACGGCGGTCTCCGACGCGGTTCGTCGCGCCCGAGCCGGTATTTCCGACCCCGATCGACCAACCGGCTCCTTCTTGTTCCTCGGCCCGACCGGTGTCGGGAAAACCGAACTCGCAAAGGCGCTGGCGGACTTCCTGTTCGATGACGAGCGCGCGATCGTGCGTATCGACATGAGCGAGTACTCCGAGAAGCATTCGGTGGCTCGACTTGTCGGCGCCCCGCCCGGGTACGTCGGCTACGAAGAAGGCGGCCAGCTGACCGAGGCGGTCCGCCGTCGTCCGTACTGCGTCGTCTTGCTTGACGAAGTCGAGAAGGCGCACGTCGAAGTGTTCGACATCTTGTTGCAGGTGCTCGATGACGGGCGGTTGACCGACGGTCAAGGCCGCACGGTGGACTTCCGCAACACCATCCTCATCCTCACGTCGAACCTCGGCTCGATGTACCTCGTCGATCCGACTCTGGACGACGACGCGCGGCGCGACGCTGTCATGGGTGTGGTACGCGCGACGTTCAAGCCAGAGTTCTTGAACCGGCTCGACGACGTCATTTTGTTCGACGCCCTTGGCACCGAGGAGCTGACTCAGATCGTCGACCTGCAAATCGCGCGATTGCAGCAGCGGTTGACCGATCGGCGGATCACGCTTGACGTGACGCCTGCAGCGCGCGAGTGGCTTGCGCTAACCGGATTTGATCCGCTTTACGGCGCGCGTCCGTTGCGGCGGCTGGTTCAGGCGTCGATCGGTGACCGACTTGCGAAAGCATTGCTCGCAGGCGAACTGCACGATGGCGACACGGCAATTGTCGATCTGCCGCCGTCAAAGGACTCGCTCGAGGTGCGCACCGCCTAGGCAGCCGATCAGGTCGGTTTGCTGACCGCTTCGATCTGCGCTGAGTCAACGGTCGGGCGGACGTCGAACGCGCCGGCCAGACCGGTGATGTGCAACAACCGCAATGTCGCGGGCGTTGCGGTGGCAAGGCGCAGGCGGCCTCCGGCAAGTCGGACGACGCGCTGCGCGGAAATCAGCATGCTAAGGCCCGAGCTGTCGATGAACGGCACATCAGCAAGGTTAATGATCAAACTGGTGTGCCCGTCGGAGATTGCGTCAGAACACGCTTCTCTCAGCACCGGTGCGGTCTCAACGTCGAGTTCGCCTCGCACATGCAACACGCGCCACCCGCCGCGATCTTCGGCGACGATCGTGATCGGCGGTCCGGTCATCCCGTTCTCCATTCCTCGAACCAGGCGCACGGCGCTGAGGTGTCGAGGTCGAGGACTGATCTGACGTGACGGTACCCAGCGGGTTGTCGACCGACACGCGAAGCCGAACTACCATCGGGCCCCGCGCGGCCCGATCGCAACGCAGAAGAGCGTTGCTAATCATGCAGTACAACGTCGCGCGCGTATGGCGGGTCTGAACCGGCGCGCGTGCACGCAAGCGCTGACGTGTGGGCTGCGTAGCGCAACGCCTTCTCCAGCTGCGTGTCGCTCAGACGCCTAAGCGCCTCGACATCAAGGCAATTTTGCTGCTCGAGTGAGTGCAGCAAGCCAGCGGTGAAAGTGTCTCCCGCGCCGATCGTGTCGACGACGTCGACCTGCACGCCTGGCACCGCGATCGAACGGCCGTCAACCCCGAACGCTCGGGCACCGTTGCGACCCTGCGTGAGCACAACGAGCAACGGCCCGCGGCCCTGCCAGTCGCGAGCGACCTCTACCGGCTCCCTGTCTGGATATAGCCAGCTGAGATCGTCCGTGCTGACCTTGATGATGTGCCCTATCTCAAGCCAGCGTTCAACGATTGCTCGATATTCGTCAACCGACGAGCACATGACCGGACGCACGTTCGGGTCGATTGAGATGACTCGGCGCGAGCGCTCACGAACGAGCATCGCTTCGAGCAACGCGCCACCCGGCTGCCCAATCAGGCCCATCGACCCGGCCTGGATCGCCACGACGTCCGACCCGAACGACGAAGGAATCTCCGAATCTTGCCACTGCCAGTCAGCGGTTCCCCCGAGATGGAAGGTGTAACGAGCGCTGCTCTGTTCATCGAGCCCGACAATCGCAAGCGTCGTTGACTCGGCAGCGTCGGGCGCCCATCGCAAGTCGACGTTGTTGTCGACGAACCGCTTGCGGAGCTGCACGCCGAAGGCGTCGTCCGACAGTCGCGCGAGCATCGCGACGGGCGTGCCGAGCCTGGCAAGGGCGACGGCGGTGTTCGCGGGCCCTCCGCCCGAGAGCGCCCGCCATAGGTCACCGCCAGCTGGCACCAGGTCGATCAACGCCTCACCACAGACGACGATCACGCCAGCCCTCCGCTCCAGTTGACAGTGCACTGACGAAAGCCGCATAGTCGCCAGCGCAGATCCGCTCTTCGCGCGTTTCGATGGTTGCTATCGCAGCACAACAACCGAGACGCTACCGCCAGACACGTCGTGGCTCTGGAGAGGTCAACCAGTGAAGCCAGTCGCATTACCACCGAATCAGCCGCGTCAGTTCTACCGGGGCGGGCGTGCGATCGCCGAGTTCCGCACCGGAAACGCCGATCGTGCGGAGGAGTTCGGCCCTGAAGATTGGGTCGCATCCACGACGACGTTGTTCGGCAAAGACGATGGCCTTTCGGTTTTGCCCGGCGGCACCACCTTGCGCGCCGCGATCGCGGCCGAACCTCTTGACTATCTCGGGCCGGCGCACACGGCGGTCTACGAGACGAGCCCGGCGCTGTTGGTGAAGCTGCTTGACGCCGGCGAGCGGTTGCCAGTTCACGTGCACCCCGACCGCGCCTTTGCACAGCAACATCTTGACTGTCGCTTCGGGAAGACCGAGGCGTGGTTGGTCATCGGCACGAGTAACACCGACGCCGCGGTGTACGTCGGTTTCAAGGCGGACGTCGAGGAAGCAGACGTTGACGCGTGGGTCAAGGCGCAGCGCAGCGACCTGCTGCTTGAGACGTTGAACCGCGTTCCCGTGCGGCGCGGTGACACCGTTTTGATTCCGGCCGGAACGCCGCACGCGATCGGCGCGGGCGTGTTCATCATCGAACTGCAAGAGCCGACCGACTTCTCGGTCATGCTTGAGTGGGAGAGGTTCGGTCTTGCCGGGCTCGCGGAGACGCAGCTTGGGCTGCCGTCGTCGATGGCGCTCAGTTGCCTCGACGTCAGCGGCTGGACCGACGCGCGGCTGGCGTCTTGCCTCACCCGAGGAGCTTTGTCAGGCGACCGCGGCGCCCGTTCGGTGCTGCCCACGCAGGCCGATCCATTCTTTCGGGCAAATGAAGTCGTCGCGGACGGCGACACCATGCTCGAGCCTCAGTACGGCGTGCTCGTCGTCCTCGGCGGCGACGGCGAACTGCTGGGCGACTTCGTAAGCGTGGGCATTCGTCGAGGCGACACCGTGTTAGTGCCGTACGCCGCTGGCCCGGTGA
>JAICYF010000260.1 GCA_025934355.1 Acidothermaceae bacterium | reverse complement strand
GGATGCGCCGACGCGAAGATGCCGACGTTCGTGCACGCGCCGTACTTGGTCAACCTCGGCTCACCCACGCCGGCGACGCTGGAGAACTCGGTGCGCTCGCTGTCGCACGCATTGACGCGAGGCTGCTCGATCGGCGCCCGTGGCGTGGTGGTGCACGCCGGATCAGCTGTGACGCTTTCGTCGAGGGACGTCGCCCTGAAGCAGGTCGGACTCTCGCTAGTGCCGTTGCTTGAGGCACTTCCCGACGACGGGCCCGACTTGCTGATCGAGCCGACTGCCGGCGCCGGCCAGTCGCTGGCCGCCACCGTCGAGGATTTGGGCCCTTACCTTGAGGCTTTGGATTGGCATCCGCGGGTGGGGATCTGCTTGGACACCTGCCACGCGTTCGCCGCGGGGCACGACCTCGCGACGCCAGGCGGCGTCCGGACGACGTTGAACGCGTTGGTGCGCGTCGTCGGACGCGGGCGGCTAAAACTCATACACGCCAACGATTCCAAGGACGTGTTGAAGTCAAACCGCGACAACCACGAGCGCGTCGGGCGCGGGCACATCGGATCGGAGCCGTTCGCGGAGCTCTTCCGTCATCCGGCCACGCGCGGGGTGCCGGTCATCCTGGAGACACCGGGCAAGGCGCCGGAGCACCGCGAAGACCTCGCGCTGCTGCGGTCGTTGCGCGACAGGTGAGGGCGAGGCTAACCAGCGGACTTTCGCGCGCGCATTCCCGCCGCGCGTGTGGTGCGCCAATGGCCGATCGACAAGATGATTGCGGCCACCGCCACCGCGATGATCGGCCCGTACGCGCTTGAGACGCCGAGCGCCATCGCAATGCCCGCTAGGACGAGGCCCGCACCCAACGCGGGCGCGATCCATGGCCGGAGGGGATAGTTGCGGAAGTTCTGCGGCATGGGCATGCGCTCCAAACTACAGCGCGTTCCGAAGTTCGGTGTCGACCTTGTCCGACAGCGCGTTCGCACCGCCGTAGAGGTGGACGGCGTTGAGCCCCGACTTCACGCTTGCCAGATAGTCGCCGGTGGGGCCGGGCACGCTCGTCGGCGTGGCGAGCAACAACGGCGCGTCAGCGTGCGCGAGCTGCGCGCTGCCGGCGAGAGCGTCGGGGAACGTCGTCCCGGTGGCGACACCCGCGAGGGTCGGTGCGGCGAAAAAGCGAGTCGCTAGATCGGCGGCGGTGACATACCTGTCGACGCCGACGATCGCTGTCGCGGTCGAGTCGGCCTTCGCCGCAGGACCGCCAACCGCGTACACAGTTGCGGCATGTGCCGCCAAGTAGGCGCTCGTTGCGGATGGCAGGCTGGCGCCGTTCGTCAGAAGTACCGCGCCTTGGAGATGCGACGCGGCCGGCCCCGCGGCGAGCGCGTCGGGGAAGTTCGCGCCCGTGGCGAGCAAGACCGTGCTCGGATCCCCCAACGCGTCGGCGACAGCAACCGCCGTCGCGTAGCGGTCGCCGCCCGCGTAGCGCACCACCTGATAACCCAAGGTCGACAACTGTGCGGCCACGGTCGCGGGCACCGCTTTCGGGCCACCCAACACGTAGACCGTCGAACCCTTTGCCAACACCTTCGCAAGGGCGTGAGCCGTCGCCGTCGGCAGGCTGGCGCCTTGCGTCAACAGCAACGGCGCGTTCTTCGCGGCCGCTAAAGGCGCGCCGACCAACGCGTCGGGAAAGTCGTCCGCCCGCGCCAGCACCGCGGCGCTTGCGCCGCCGTTCGGGAAGGTGTCGAGCGCGATGGCCGCGGCGGTGGCGACACGATCCGCACCCGCAACGCGACCGACCTGCGCGGCCTCCACGTCCCACGTCGACGCGTGCGACGACAGCACGTTGATAGTCGTCACGCCATCAGTAGTAGTGGACGACGTGACGCACGGATCCGGGCTGACGACGCCAGGCTTCGCGCACGCCGCCACCGGCGCGCCGTCACGGAACACTGTCAAGTCGGACGCGTAAGCGCCGACCGGCAACGACCCGTCGTACACCTGGAAGGACAGCTTCAGCGGATTCGCCGTGCTCGCGGCGGGGGCGGTGATCGTTGCGCCCACATTGAGGATCCGATAGTGCGACAGCTGCGTGTCGGGGGCGGTCTTGTCAATTGAGACGGTGCCACCGTTTGGAGACGTCACACCCACGACCAGCGGGTCGGAAGCGTTTGGCGTCGTCCCGGCCGGATCCGATGACAGCGATCCGCCGGCGCCCACGGTGCCCGACACTGGCGAAGGAGCTGGCGGAGCCCCACCGCCGCCGGTGCCACCACCGGTGCCCTCACCAGAGGGGTTCTGGACGGTAATCTGCGCCCCGCCCTCGCTCGGTGCGACCAGGCCGACGCCTGGGTAGTACGCGTAGGTGAAATGCGTGCCGAGGGGAAGCTGCGTTGACGTGTACGTGGCTTTGCCGTGTGCGTCTAGTTGAACCCATGCCGCGTCTTCAGGCGACGTCGTCGATGGAAGCGAAAAGCGAACCTCGCCCGTCGGCACTGACCCGTCCGCAGCCGTGACCGTGGCGGTAAATGTGACTTGCTGACCTGGGGCGGAGGGAACGGGTTGCGCTGTCATCGTCGTGGTGCTCGCCACCGGAGTCGGTGGGTCATAGGAGTCCGACAACAAGCGTGGTTCCCCCACCACGACGGCGACCGGTGTCGCGGCGGACGGGTCTTGCCAGGAGGTGCCGGCGTAGTACCCGACGATTGCGCAGTAGATCTGCGGACACGACTCATATAGAAGCTCGTAGTTGACCGGGAGCAAGTCATTTAGCACAACGGCACCGTCGCCGTCAGTTCGGCCCGAATGGGATACCTGATTCTCGATGTCCGGGGAATCCGCGCCTTCGACCGCCGCCTGCACCAACACGCCTGGGAGTGGGTGCCCTTGGGAGTCGGTGAGGTACAACAGAATCGAACCGCCGGCCCGCAGCTCTTGCGTGTCGAGTTCGGTTACCGCGTTCGCGCGAACTTCCACGAGCGTTTGGCCGACGCTCGACTGGGATCCGCCGTAGTACTGCGGCTGAAGGTTAGGGCTGCGCGTATCGCACGGGTCATATACGAGGCTGTAGGTCCCGGGCTCGACACCGGTGATTTGATAGAAACCGTTCGCGTCCGTAATTTGGGGGTACGCCAAGCTTCCGTCTTGCCCTCCGTACGCAGCCACGCAAATTCTC
>JAICYF010000247.1 GCA_025934355.1 Acidothermaceae bacterium | reverse complement strand
TAGTCGAGCATTCCGCGCGGGGTGCGGTGCGCCGAGACGACGTGCACTTCATGCTCGACACCGAACTCGGTCAGTGCGAGCGCGGCTGGCTCCATCGTGGGCCAGTCGCTGTCGCTGCCCATGATGACGCCGACGAGCGGGCTCATAGCTGTCCTCCTCGCAGTCGGTCGGCGGCGCGGCCAGCCCGCGCGCGCAACGACTCCACGTCGTCCCCGCAAATGTTGACGTGACCGATCTTGCGGCCCGGACGCACCGCTTTGCCATACAGATGCACGTGCAGATCGGGATCGACCAACACCTCGGGCAGCCGATTCGCCAAGCCCTGATTGCCGTCGTCGCCGCCGAGGACGTTCGCCATCACGGTGACCGGCGCGGTCGCGGCGGTGTCGCCGAGCGGCCAGTCGAGCACGGCACGCAGATGCTGTTCGAACTGCGAGGTGACCGAACCGTTGATGGTCCAGTGGCCGCTGTTGTGCGGCCGCATGGCCAACTCGTTGACGAGGACGCCGGCCGCCGCGTCGAACAGTTCGACCGCGAGCAGGCCCACGACGTCCAACTCGTCGGCGATGCGTAGTGCGAGTTGTTGCGCGGCCTTGGCTTTCGCATCGTCAAGCGCCAGCGCAGGCGCGATGACCTCCACGCAGATGCCGTCGCGTTGCACCGTCTCAACGACCGGCCACGCCACCGACTTCCCGGACGGCGTGCGCGCGACCAACGCGGCCAGCTCCCTTGTGAAAGCGACGTTTTCTTCGACGAACAGGCGAAATTCGCGATGCGCGAGCAACGAGCTCGCGTCGTCCGAGGTGTTGAGCAGCCAGACGCCTTTGCCGTCGTATCCGCCCGACGCCGCTTTGGCGATGACCGGCCAACCATGTGTGGCAGCGAAGTCATTGACCTGTTCGACGGTCTCGACCGGCCGCCACCGCGGAATCGGCGCCCCAAGCGCCTCGAGCCGTTCGCGCATCTGGATTTTGTCTTGCACGTAAGGCAACGCGTGCGTGCCCGGGTAAACCAATACACCGGACGACGCGAGCTTCTCGATGTGCGCCAGCGGCACGTGTTCGTGATCGAAGGTGACGACGTCGCAGCTGGCGGCGAAGGCGGCGAGGTCGTCGAAATCGCGGTAGTCGCCGACCGCCGTGTTCGCGGTGACGAGGGCGGCGGAGTCGATCGCCGAGTCGGCGAGCACTTTGAACTCGACGCCGAGCGCGATCGCCGCCTGCTGGGTCATGCGCGCGAGTTGCCCGCCTCCGACCATGCCGACCACCGGCAGCGCGGTATGCAAATTCGGCACGGCCGGTAGCCTAGCGGGCGCTGTTTTCGCTGGCGGTCGCGGTGTTGGTCAGCCGAGTCCGAGTTCGCGGGCGATGAGCATCCGCTGCACCTCGCTGGTGCCTTCGCCGATCTCGAGAATCTTTGCGTCGCGCCAGAATCGCGCCACCGGCGTCTCGTTCATAAAGCCGTAGCCGCCATGAATCTGGGTGGCCTCGCGCGCGTTGGTGACCGCGATTTCGGAGGCGTGGAGCTTGGCCATCGCCGCCTGCGTCTTGAACGGCAGCCCGGCGGCCATTCGCGCCGCGGCGTCGTAGTACGCGAGCCGGGCGGTGTGGGCGCGCATCGCCATGTCAGCGATCTTGAACTGGATTGCCTGGAAGTTGCCGATGGACTGGCCGAACGCGGTGCGCTGCTTGGCATACTTCACCGACTCGTCAACGCAACCTTGCGCCAAACCGACCGCAAGCGCCGCGATCGCGATACGTCCTTCGTCGAGGATCGACAGGAAGTTGGCGTAACCGCGGCCGCGTTCGCCGAGCAGGTTCTGTTCCGGCACCCGCACGCCGTCCAACGAGACCTCGCGGGTGTCAGACGCGTGCCAACCCACTTTGGAGTACTTCGGAGCGACGCTGAGCCCTTCGCTCGGAACAGGCACGATCAGCGACGAGATCTCCTTGCGGCCACCACTCTCGCCGGTGACCGCGGTAACCGTGATCACACTCGTGATGTCGGTGCCGGCGTTCGTGATGAACGCCTTCGTGCCGTCGATAACCCACTGGCCGTCATACACCGAGGCACGGGTGCGCGTCGCGCCAGCGTCGGTACCGCCGCCGGGCTCGGTGAGGCCGAACGCGCCGAGCGTTTCGCCGCTCGCGAGTCTCGGCAGCCACTCGGTGCGCTGCTCCTCGCTGCCGAATCGGTAGATCGGCATTGCGCCGAGCGACACCGCTGCTTCGAGCGTGATCGCAACGGACGAGTCGACGCGCGCTAATTCTTCGATTGCCAGGCAGAGCGCGAAAAAGTCACCGCCCATGCCGCCGTACTGCTCGGGAAACGGCAAGCCGAACAGTCCCATCTTGGCCATCGAACCGACGATGTCGTAAGGGAAAGCCCCGTCCTCGTCCATGGCGGCAGCTCGCGGTGCGACGACGTCACGGGCGAACTCCTCGACGGTGGAACGCAGCGCCTCGTGTTCGTCGTCCAAGGGGTAGTCGGACGAACTGCTGCTTGACCGCGCGGTGTAGGTGAACGGTGATGCCACGATCGACCTCTTTCTGGGAGGGCAGCTCGGACCTCTGGCGAACGCCTGTTGTGACGGCGCTCAATGCGATCTTCGCACCTGCTGCGGCTAGACTAAAAAGATTCCGCTGCACCGCGGCGGGCACACCACTCATTACCCGTCGTCGCGGTGGCCGTGTCACCGTCGGCACCGCACCGTAGGTGGTATTTCGTGGGCATCACCTCGTCGCTGCACGCGCGTTTCGCGCACCTGTGGGACGAGATCATGAAGTTCGGAGCCGTTGGCGCCGCCGCTTTCGTGATCGACGCCGGTGGCTTCAACCTCCTCATGAGCCACGGGCTCAACCACAAGCCGCTGACCGCGAAAGCGGTCTCCATGTCAGTGGCGGCAACGTTCGCCTACTTCGCCAACCGGCACTGGACGTGGCGTGACCGCACCCGCTCTGGCCTGGGCCGCGAGTACCTTCTGTTCTTCGTCTTCAACCTCATCGGATTCGCCATCGCCGAGGGATGCCTGGCGATCTCCGAATACGGCATGCACCAGCACTCGGTGCTCGCGCGCAACATCTCGGCGAACGTGATCGGCACAATCCTCGGCACCATGTTCCGGTTCTGGTCGTACCGCAAATGGGTCTTTGTCGAAGCGGACGACGAGCAGCGCGACGAGGAGGCCGCGAAGGCCTCGATCGTCTGACCGCCTCGCTGCGCCCCCCTGGCGTCCTGGCGGTCCTGGCGGTCCTGGCGGTCCTGGCGTCCTGGCGTCCCTGGCGTGGGGCCACGGCGGGGGCGTCTCGGGGCGTCTCGCGCGCGGTGCCGTCGCCGTTCTCGCCCGGGCGTCGCCGGTGTTTACGGGTCGTCGAGGTTGCGGGTTTTGTATCGGCTGTGGAGTCGGGGGGTTTGGGTTGGGTCGATCCAGGCGGGTGGGGTGAACCAGGGTTTGCCGTTTTTGAGGTCGATGTGCCAGCCGTCGTGGTGGATCAGGGTGTGGTGGCGTTCGCATAGCAGCACCCCGTTGTCGGCGCAGGTGGCGCCGCCGTCGGCCCAGTGTTTGCGGTGGTGGATGTCGCACCAGGCGG
>JAICYF010000293.1 GCA_025934355.1 Acidothermaceae bacterium | reverse complement strand
GGCGAGGTCGGCTACCTGCCGCAGGACCCCCGCACCGGCGACCTCGACGTCCTCGCTCGCGACCGCATCCTGTCCGCTCGCGGCCTCGACGTCGTCACGCGGGAGATGCGCGAGGCCGAAGCGAAGATGGCAAGCGCGGACGACGCGACGCGCGACGCCGCCGTTCGCCGTTATGGCCGGATCGAGGATCGCTTTCATGTTCTCGGCGGCTACGCCGCCGAGTCGCAGGCCGCGTCAATCGCAGCGAGTCTTGGCCTGCCAGACCGGGTGATGACCCAGCCGCTTGGCACCCTGTCTGGCGGTCAGCGTCGTCGCGTCGAACTCGCGCGCATCCTTTTCTCGGACGCCGAAACGCTGCTGCTCGACGAGCCGACAAACCATTTGGACGCCGATTCCATCGTCTGGCTAAGGGAATTTCTGCGTTCGCACAAGGGCGGACTCGTAGTCATCAGCCACGACGTCGGGCTGCTGGAAGCGACCGTCAACCGGGTGTTGCACCTTGACGCCACCCGTGCGGTGATGGACGTCTACAACGTCGGCTGGAAGACCTACCTGGAGCAGCGCGAGGCCGACGAGCGCCGGCGAAAGCGCGAGCGCGCCAACGCCGAGCGAAAAGCCAGCACGTTGCAGGCGCAGGCGGATCGGATGCGCTACAAGGCGACGAAGGCGACTGCCGCGCAGAACATGGAGAAGCGCGCGCACAAATTGCTTGCCGGGCTGGAAGATGTGCGCAAACACGACCGGGTCGCCAAGCTCCGGTTCCCCGACCCGGCGCCATGCGGGCGGGTGCCGTTGACGGCGTCCGGCTTGTCGAAGTCGTACGGGTCGCTCGAGGTGTTCACCGACGTCGACCTGGCGATTGACAAAGGCAGTCGCGTTGTGGTGCTTGGGCTCAACGGCGCGGGCAAGACGACGTTGTTGAAAACCCTTGCTGGCGTGGAAGAACCCGACACTGGCGAGGTGCGGCCAGGCCATGGGCTGAAGCTCGGGTATTACGCGCAGGAGCATGAGACGCTCGATCCTGACGCGTCCGTCCTCGAGACGATGCGCACCTCGGCACCAGAGCTCACCGACGTCGATTTGCGCCGCGTTCTCGGCAGTTTCCTGTTCTCCGGCGAGACTGTCGACCAACCGACCAAGACCCTCTCCGGCGGTGAGAAGACCCGCCTCGCGCTCGCCCGGCTGGTCGTCTCCAGTGCCAACGTCTTGCTGCTCGACGAGCCGACGAACAACCTCGACCCGGCGAGTCGCGAGGAAGTGCTTGCCGCGCTGAGAAATTACAAGGGCGCGATCGTGCTCGTCACCCACGACGAAGGGGCGGTCGACGCATTGTCGCCCGAGCGCGTGTTGTTGTTGCCCGACGGCGTCGAGGATCTGTGGAGCGACGAGCTCGTCGACCTAGTCGCGTTGGCTTAACGCCTCGACGGGAGCGTTGTGGTCGGGAGGCAGCACGCGGCGCGCGTCGTAGCGCAGGAACGCCGGAACCCGCGCCACCAGGATCGCCAGACCGAGGAGACAGGCGATGCCGCCTGCGACCAAGGAGGTCTGCGGCGACATCACTGACCCCATCGCGCCCGCGCGCACGTCGCCCAACCGGGTGCCGCCGGTCACCACGACGGAGTACACCCCCTGCAACCGTCCCTGCATGGAGTTCGGCGTGGCCACCTGAAGCACCGTGGAGCGGTACACCGCGCTGACCGTGTCGGCGGCGCCCGCGACCGCCAACATCAGGACCGCGAGCCACAGCGACGAACTCAGCCCAAACGCCGTGATGGTGATGGCCCACACGGCGATGGAGACGGTGATGCCAACGCCTTGCCGATGCACCCGCGAGATCAGGCCGCCCACGATCGTGATCAGAATCGCCCCGACGCCGGGCGCCGCGTAGAGCAAGCCCGCGGTGTGCGCTCCGCCGCCGAAGCGCCCGGCCGCCAACGCGGGGAACAACGCCCGCGGTGAACTGGTCAGCATCGCGTTGATGTCGACAAGAAAGGTCATCAAGATGACCGGCCGCACCGACAAGAAGCGGAACCCCTCGCGGATCGCAGCGAGGGGCGCGACGTGCGCCGTGTCTTCGGGTGGCATCCGCGGCAGTCGGACGGCCGCGTAGAACGCGGCGGTGAACGTCGCGACGTCGATGGCGTAGGCCGCCCCGAACCCGCTGGTGCCGACAGCGACCCCGGCGATGAGCGGGCCGAGGATGATCGCGAGCTGGAAGCTGCCGTAGATCAGCGTGTTC
>JAICYF010000143.1 GCA_025934355.1 Acidothermaceae bacterium | reverse complement strand
CGCCATCCGCGGGAACGCGGCGAGCGCGCGAGCGACGCGTAGGTGCTCGACCGCCGTGCGGTGCGCGACGCCGCAGTGAAAAGACAGCCACTGTGGTGTGGAGGCCATGCCGTACTTCCAGGCGCCGTCGCGGGCGTCGAACTCGGCGACGAGCAGCAGCCACGCGCACGTCGCTGCCGACAGCCGGCCAGCACCTGCAACGATCCGGGTGGCGAGTTCGGACAATCTAGCAGCTGCGGAGTCAGGCTCGGGATTGTCCTTTGTGGCAAGGGATTCTGTGGTTTCCATGACCGAAAGCTAGCCGCACTCGCTGACAGTTTTCGCGGCTCCGCAGTGACCGAACACTCCGTGGATACGAACTCAAGGATCTGTGGAAAAACGCGTTCACTGAACGCGCAGACCGGCCAACCCGCCGGTTTGCGGCACCAGAATGCCCGGCCGCTGTGGAAAAACGCGTTCACTGAACGCGCGACGCCCACCAAGCCGCCGGTTTGCGGCACCAGAACGTCGACCACTGTGGAAAAACGCGTTCACTGAACGCGCGACACCCACCAACCCGCCGGTTCGCAGCACCCGGATGCCCGAACGCTGTGGAAAAACGCGTTCACTGAACGCGGCGAGTGCGCCAGGCAGCGCCTTCATCGACGCATTGACCAACTCGTTGCACGGCCTCAGGCCACGAGGCGCTCAACTAACGTCTCGCCTCGAGGATGAACCAATCGTGTTCGATGGGCGTGACGCTCGCCCGCCAGCTCAGCGATGCAAGCCGGTTCACCAGCAAGTTCGGCGCCCAGAACACCTTCACGATTTCGTGCGTCGTCCCGTCTTGGAGGGTCCGGACGGCGACCTCATCGTCGATTCGATCCTCGTGAAACGAGCGCGCAGGCAGCTCATCGAGCGCAAGAACGCGCCCGCCCGGACGCAAGGCCGCGGCGACGCTCGACCAGAACGCTCCGAACCGGTCGGCCGGCACGTGCGACAGCCAGGCCGAGAAGAAAACGACGTCCCACGACGACGTCGGTGTCCAATCGAAGAGATCCACCTGCTGAAAACGGACGCTCGGCGGCACCCGTCGCCGTGCCAACGCCAGCATTTCCGGCGCGCCGTCGAGGGCGGTCAAGGTGGCCGCGTGGCGCGCCAGCTCCGCCGTCCAGATCCCGGTGCCGCAGGCGAGCTCGACGGCGTCACCGGAGATTCCGAGCCGGTCGACGATCGCCGGCACCGAATCCCGCTCGGCCGGCACCGCCCGGTAACTCGTGGCGTCGTACTCGGCCGCCCGCGCCCGGTAGTAGCGCAACTGCTCCGCCACGAGACGGTCTGCGCCGTTATCCACGGGTGCCATCTTGCACCGAAGGCTCGCCACAACATGCGAGCACCCACGCCAGGCCGACATACGATCGAGTGCGTGGCGGACGATCAGCGGACGACGGAGCACGATGACCCGCGCCGCCGCGTGCCCCGCACCGACGCGCTTCTCGACGACCCCGCGCTCGCCGCTGCACGCGCCACCCTTGGCCGCACGCGGGTCAAACAGACGGTCAACGAGGTCCAAGGCCGCATCCGCAAAGGCGAACTCAACCCGGACGACGCGCTCGCCGCGACACTGGCCGCGCTGCCCACGTCGTCCACGTCGATGCGCCGCGTCATCAACGCGACCGGCACGATTCTGCACACCAACCTCGGCCGCGCCGCACTTTCGGACGCCGCCATCGACGCGCTCGCAATCGCAGCTGGCGCCACCGACGTCGAGCTCGACCTCGAGACAAACACCAGAGGACGACGCGGCCGCGGTGCGCTCGACGCGCTCGCCGCCGCCGTCCCGGCCGCCGAAGACGTGCACCTCGTCAACAACGGCGCCGCCGCACTCTTCCTGACGGCCGCCGCCCTTGCCAACGGACGGGAAATTCTTGTCAGCAGGGGAGAGCTGGTCGAGATCGGCGATGGCTTTCGCATCCCCGACTTGCTTGAGTCCAGCGGCACGCGACTTCGCGAGGTCGGCACCACGAATCGCACAACGACACGCGACTACGCCGACGCGATCGGGCCTGACACGACCTTCATCCTCAAGATTCATCCGTCGAACTTCACCGTCACTGGCTTCACGTCGTCCGTGCCTATCAGCGAGTTAGCGGCCCTCGGCCCGCCGGTCGTCGCCGACATTGGCTCCGGATTGCTGACCCCTGAACCATTGCTGCCCGACGAGCCTGACGCCACAACCGCGCTCAACGACGGCGCGAGCCTGGTCACCGCCAGCGGCGACAAGCTGCTGGGTGGCCCGCAATGCGGGCTACTGCTTGGCGATCGTGAGATTGTCCAGAAACTAAGGCGATTCCCGATCGCCCGCGCGTTGAGAGTCGACAAACTCACTCTCGCTGCACTCGAGGCGACGTTGCGCGGCCCGACGACACCGACGAGTAAAGCGCTGCACGCCGATCCGGCAACGCTGAAGGAGCGTGCCCAAGACCTATGTGCCCGCCTCAAGGAGTCGGGCATAGCCGCGGACGTCGTCGAGAGCGCCAGCGTCGTCGGGGGAGGCGGCGCGCCTTCGGTGACGTTGCCCGGTTGGGCCATCGCGTTGCCCGAAGACCTTGCCACCGCCTTACGGACGGGCCAGCCCCCGGTGGTCGGACGCACCGAAAAAGGCCGTCTGCTGTTGGATTTGCGCTGCGTGAACCCGGACGACGACACGCAACTCTTCGACGCCGTCCTTCACGCCACGGGTTAAACGATGCACGTGATCGCGACCGCTGGCCATGTCGACCACGGAAAGTCGACTCTCGTCCGCGCGCTCACCGGTATGGAACCCGACCGCTGGGCCGAGGAACGTCGCCGCGGTATGACGATCGACCTCGGATTTGCTTGGACCGACATCAACGGCGAGACGTTCGCGTTCGTCGACGTCCCTGGCCACGAGCGCTTCGTCACCAACATGCTCGCCGGTGTCGGGCCGGTTCCGGCGGCACTCGTCGTCGTCGCCGCGGACGAAGGTTGGATGCCGCAAACACAGGAACATGTGTCGGCTCTTCACGCGCTTGGTGTGCGCCACGCCGTGCTCGCCATCACCCGCAGCGACCTCACCGATCCGTCAGCAGCCGTCGCCGACGCGAAAGAACGATTAGCCCGGACGACGTTGGGCCGCGTCGAGGCGGTCGCGGTCGCCGTCCCACCCGACGGAGCGCCAACCGGACTCGACAAGCTCCGCGACGCGCTTTCGCGCATGGTGTCGGAGATTCCGGCGCCCGACACGACCGCACCGGTGCGGCTCTGGATCGACCGCGCGTTTTCGATCCGCGGCAGCGGCACCGTCGTCACCGGCACACTCGCCGCAGGCGCCATCGGCGTCCACGACACGCTGATGCTCACGTCGTCCGATGGATCGTCGCGCGACGTGATCGTACGCGGGTTGCAGTCGTTGAAACGAGAAGAACACCGAGTGGGCGCGGTGGCTCGAGTCGCGGTGAACCTGCGGGGCGTCGAGAAAGACGACGTGCGGCGGGGCGACGCGTTGCTCACCCCAGGTAGATGGGCATTGACCGAGGTCTTCGACGTCGCCATCTCGGGCGCGAACAGCGACGAACTCAGTGAGCAACTGACGCTGCATATTGGCGCCGCCGCCACTCGCGCCCGGCTTCGGCCGCTCGGGAGTGGCGCCGCCCGAATTCGACTGGCCGGCAAACTCGCGCTCCGCGTCGGCGATGCGGCGCTCTTACGAGACCCCGCGCGGCACCGCATTGCCGCGAGCGCACGCGTCCTCGACGTCTCCCCGCCGCAGTTAGAGAAAAGGGGCGCGGCGGTCGCCCGCGCCCAAGAACTCGCTGAGCTTTCGACGGCGGACGAAGACGAGGTGGCGCAAGCCCAGTTGCGACAGCGCGGCATCGTGCGCAGCACCGACCTTCGCAACGCCGGCCTGGGCGCACTGCCGAAGCCCTTCACCGGCGACTGGATCGTCGACGACCAGCGGGCCGCGCAGCTGCGCGGCAAACTCAGCGAGTTCGTGGCGGGCCACGCGCGAACGTTCCCGCTCGAACCCGGGCCCACAATCGAAGCCACCCGCCGCGCGCTCGACCTACCCGACCGCACGCTAGTGCTCGCCTTGGTCGAGACGTCGGACGACGCGTTCGCCGTCCGCGACGGCCGGATCGTCGAACGCGCCCGCGGCGACGCGTTGCCGGCGCAGGTGGCTCACGCGATCGAGCAGATCCGCTTGCGGTTGGAGAACGCGCCGTTCACCGCCCCCGAAACCGCGGAGCTCAGCGCGCTCGGACTCGGCCCGCGCGAGCTCGCGGCGGCGGAACGCGCCGGGTTGTTGTGGCGGGTGAGCCCGAGCATCGTGCTAAGACCGGACGCGCCGGACGTCGCCGTCCGAACCCTTGCGCAGCTGCCGCAACCGTTCACCGTCAGCCAGGCTCGAGAGGCCCTCGACACGACGCGCCGGGTGGCCGTTCCGCTGCTGGAGTTCCTGGATAGAAGCCGGTTGACCCGAAGGCTTGCCGACGACACCAGAACTGTCATAGAACCGGGTTAGTAGTGACGCGGCGAGGGGAGGGAGCCAGCGATGAAGCGACAGCGAACCTTCCTCGACTGGCCGGTCGTGCGCCAGGCGCTCGACGGCGACCGCTCCGGCCGCGGCGCCGCTGCGATGTCACGCGCGACGAGCGAGTTGCGTTCGCGCACCGAGACGGCCGATCGCGTCGCCAAGAGCATCTGCCCTTACTGCGCGGTTGGTTGCGGCCAGAACGTCTACGTCAAAGACGAGAAAGTCATTCAGATCGAAGGCGACCCCAACAGCCCGGTCTCCCGCGGCCGGCTGTGCCCGAAGGGCGCCGCGAGCAAGCAGCTCGTGACCGGCCCGGGGCGCGAGTACAAGGTCAAGTACCGCCGGCCGCACGGCCGGGCGTGGGAAGAACTCGACCTCGACACCGCGATGGACATGATTGCCGACCGGGTCATCGCCACCCGACGGGAAAGCTTCGAATGGGAGGCCGACGGGAAACGCACCCGTCGCACATTGAAGATCTCGAGCCTCGGAGGAGCGACCCTCGACAACGAGGAGAACTACCTCATGAAGAAGCTCTACACGAGCCTCGGGGCGATCCAGATCGAGAACCAGGCCCGTATTTGACACTCCGCCACCGTGCCCAGTTTGGGCACCTCGTTCGGCCGCGGCGGCGCCACCACGTTCCAGCAAGACCTGCAGAACTCTGACTGCATCGTCATCCAGGGCTCGAACATGGCCGAGTGCCACCCGGTCGGCTTCCAATGGGTGATGGAGGCGAAGGCGCGCGGCGCGACCCTCATCCACGTCGATCCGCGGTTCACCCGCACGTCAGCGATGGCCGACATCCACGTCTCGCTGCGCGCGGGCACCGACATCGCGTTTCTCGGTGGGTTGATCAACCACGTGCTCACCAACGAGCTCGACTTCCGCGATTACGTCGTCGCCTACACGAACGCGCCCACGATCTTGCGCGAGGATTTTCAAGACACCGAAGATCTCGACGGCGTCTTCTCGGGCTTCGACCCCGAGAGCCGGCACTACGACACGCAGAGCTGGCAGTACGAGGGCACCGAGATGGCCGCCGCGGCGGGCCAACGCGACACGCAATACGACGACCGTGCCGGCGCCAAATCGGCGGGAGGGTCGCAGTCGCACGGCCGCGGAGGGCCGTCGATCGCCGGCACGCCTCAACTCGACAAGACGTTGCAGCACCCGCGCTGCGTGTATCAGGTGTTGAAGCGGCATTTCGCCCGCTACACCCCGGAGATGGTCGAGCGGGTCTGCGGCGTGCCACCAGAGCTCTTCCGCAAGGTCGCTGACGCGTTGACCCGGAACTCGGGACGAGCCCGCACGTCGGCTTTCGTCTACAGCGTCGGCTGGACGCAACACACGGTCGGTGTGCAATACATCCGCACCGCGGCGATCCTGCAGGCGCTACTGGGAAATATGGGCCGACCCGGCGGCGGCATCATGGCGCTGCGCGGTCACGCGAGCATCCAAGGCTCGACCGACATCCCCACCCTCTTCAACATCCTGCCCGGCTACATCCCGATGCCGCATGCGCACGAGCACGAGAGCCTCGATGAGTTCGTCGCCGCCGACTCGGGAAAGAAGGGCTACTGGGGCAACATGCGGGCCTACACCGTCAGCCTGTTGAAGGCCTGGTGGGGCGACGCGGCCACAGCCGAGAACGATTTCTGCTTTGACTACCTGCCACGGCTCACTGGAAACCACGGCACGTACGCCACGGTCCTGCAACAGGTCGATGAAGGCGGGGGCGGCTACTTCGTCGTGGGCGAGAACCCTGCCGTCGGCTCCGCGAACGCCAAGCTGCAGCGGCTCGGCATGGCGAACCTCGATTGGCTCGTCGTCCGCGACTTCTCAATGATCGAAAGCGCGACGTGGTGGCTCGATGGCCCGGAAATCGAGACCGGCGAACTGAAAACCGAGGACATCAAGACCGAGGTCTTCTTCATGCCGGCGGCGGCGCACACCGAGAAGAACGGCAGTTTCACGAACACCCAGCGAATGCTGCAGTGGCACCACGCGGCGATCGAGCCGAGCGGCGACGCCCGAAGCGAGCTGTGGTTCTACTACCACCTGGGCCGAATCATCCGCGAGAAGCTGGCCGGTTCCACCGAAGAACGCGACCGCCCGATTCTCGACCTCACGTGGGACTACCCGACCGAAGGGTCGATCGCCGAGCCAAGCGCCGAGGCGGTGCTGGCCGAGATCAACGGGTGGGACGCCGAGGGCAAGCCGCTGCCCGGTTACACCGGCTTGAAGGACGACGGCTCAACCGCCTGCGGCTGCTGGATTTACTCCGGCGTCTACGCCGACGGCGTGAATCAGGCGGCGCGGCGCAAGCCTGGGTCGGAACAGCATTGGGTCGCCCCGGAATGGGGCTGGGCTTGGCCGATGAATCGCCGAATCCTGTACAACCGGGCGTCCGCCGACCCCGACGGCAACCCGTGGAGCGATCGCAAAGCCTACGTTTGGTGGGACGAGGAGCAAGGCAAGTGGACCGGCCACGACGTGCCCGACTTCCAAGGCGACAAGCGCCCTGACTATCGACCGCCGGACGACGCGCAGGCGGAGGACGCGATCGCCGGCGACGATCCCTTCATCATGCAAACCGACGGCAAGGCCTGGCTCTACGTGCCCACCGGACTCACGGACGGGCCGATGCCGACGCACTACGAGCCGCAGGAGTCGCCGTTCGCCAACGCGCTTTACGGCCAGCAGAACAATCCGGCGCGGCAGGTCAACCCGCACAAGCACAACCGTTACAACCCGTCGGGTGACGCGCCCTGCAGCGACGTCTTCCCTTACGTCTTCACGACGTACCGACTGACCGAGCACCACACGGCTGGCGGAATGAGCCGGACGCTGCCGTATCTGTCGGAGCTTCAGCCCGAGTTCTTCTGCGAGGTCAGCCCCGAGTTGGCGCGCGAACGCGG
>JAICYF010000289.1 GCA_025934355.1 Acidothermaceae bacterium | reverse complement strand
GCTAGCCGCCGACAGTGCCGCCAGCTCCACGCTCGACACCGTTTTGCCGGTGACCCGACTGGACACCGGCGACGACCAGAACGCGTTCAGCGTCGACACCGCGAAGACCCAAACGCTCGTGCAGCAGCAGCTGGCTCAGTCGATTCCGATCAGCCGCAAGGCGACCGGCAACCGGGTGATGATCGAGAACCAGGTGGGCACGCCGGGCATCGGCGAGACCACCCGGTCGAAGCTGGTCAACGCCGGTTTCGTCTACCTGCCAGGGCAAAACGCGCCCGGCATGCCGAACGCGACCGCACCGTCCGTGGTGTTGATCTCCGACACAACAGCGGCCGCGATCGCGAAGGGAGACGCGGTGGCGAAAGCGCTGGGGTTGCCGACGTCCGACGTGCGGGTTTCGCAGCAAAGCGTGCGGGTGGCTGACGTGATCGTGCTGCTCGGGGCTGACTACAAGCCTTAAAAGAGGCGCATGCGCGTGATGGGTGAGACCATGGGTGCGGCGGCCACCGTCCGTGTGGCCGGACAGGAGCGCACCCAAGGTATGGCCGCATGACCGCATCGCCTCGAGCAGTCGAACTGGTGACCGCCGCGGCCCTCGCCGCCGCTGACAAACTTGGCCAACACATCGAGGCGTTCGACGTCAGCGATCGGCTGGCCATCACCGACGCCTTCCTGCTTGCGTCAGCGCCGAACGACCGGCAGGTCAAGGCGATCGTTGACGAGATCGAAGAGCGGCTGCGTGCGCTCGAAGCCAAGCCGGTGCGCCGCGAGGGCATGCAAGAAGGCCGGTGGGTGCTGCTCGACTACGGCGACATCGTGGTGCACGTCCAGCACGCCGAGGAGCGGGTCTTCTACGCGCTCGAGCGGCTATGGAAAGACTGCCCGGTCATCGCGCTGCCAGCCGAGGTCACCGCGTCGAACGGTCGTCGGCACGAGTTCGACGACGACGCCGAGTCGGCAATCGCCAGCGGCTCCTAGGCGTTCGCCGTGGTCGACTTCTCGCCGCGGCGTGTCGTCGTTTGGCGGCACGGCCAGACCGCGTGGAACGCGGGTTACCGATTTCAGGGGCAGCTCGACATCGAGTTGGACGACGTGGGACGCGCGCAGGCTGCCCGTGCTGCTCGGCTGCTCGCCGCGTTGTCGCCGTCCGCGATCATCTCCTCGGACTTGGCCCGCGCGCGGGCGACCGCTGACGCACTCGCTCTAGTCACCGGGCTACCGGTGTCGCTGGACAAACGGCTGCGCGAGATCGACGTCGGCTCGTGGTCGGGCTTGACGTTCGCCGAGGTGTCGTCGCGGTTTCCCGAGGAGGCGGCCGAGTGGGCCGACGGTCGCGAGGGACGACGCGGCGGTGGCGAGTCGCTCGTTGAGGTTGGCGCGCGGGCCTTCAAGGCGGTGTCGGAGGCGTTGGCGTCGTTGCCGGCGGGGGAGACGCTGGTCGTCGCGACGCACGGCGCCTGCGGGCGGGCGGTGATCGCGTCGCTTCTCGAGTTGCCGACCACGTCGTGGCGGGCGCTGGGTTCGCTGGCCAACTGCAGCTGGTCGATCGTGCGCGAGACCCCGCATGGCTGGCGACTCGCCGAACATAACGCCGGCACGCTCCCGGAACCGGTGGTTGGCGACGACGTTTAGCCGGTGCCTGCTCCGCGGAGGGCGTCGTCGGTGGTCCGCTAGACTGCTCCGCGTTCGTCGCCTCTTTCACGGGGCGTCGGGGCTATAGCTCAGCTGGTAGAGCACTTGTCTGGCAGACAAGGGGTCAGGGGTTCGAGTCCCCTTAGCTCCACTCTGTGCGACGGCTTGCGAACGACGCGCCCGTTGCCACCGGGTCCTCCGGACCTGGCATGGCGGCGGCTGCGTTGGTCGTGAGCGTGTCGACACCGTCCGTGTCGTACAGTCGAAACGTCGGCCGGATGTCGTTGTAGTCGTGCACTTCGATGTTCTCGATCAGTGCGGCGACGAGCGCTTTGCGGATCGCCAGGTCGCCGCGGCGGACGCCTTCGGCCAGCCTGACATGTAGTGCTGCGAGTTGTTCTTCGGTCGGAGTTGTCGGTAAGGGCGTCATGTCGAGGTCTGTTTCAAGTTCGGCGGCGTGTGACCGTAGCGCGGCGAGTTCGTCGTCGAGTGCCATCGCCCTCATGTCATAACGTTGGGCGCCGAGCCGCCCGGCTTCGTAGTCGTCTTGGTAGCGAGTCCTCACGCGCTCCTTGGCGGTGATGGCAGCGCGCGTAGCGGCTAGTTGTTCGTTCAGCGGTTCGGTGCGGGTGCTGTGCTCGGCGAGGTGAGCGGCGAT
>JAICYF010000236.1 GCA_025934355.1 Acidothermaceae bacterium | reverse complement strand
TCGGCGGTGGCGACCGCGCGCACCACTGGCGGCCGCCAGTCCCCCGGCCGCCGCTCAGTCACGTAGGTCAGCATGTGCCGGAGTTCGCGCAGCGCGTCGTCCGCACCATCGCGGTCAGCCTTGTTGACGACGAGCACGTCGGCGACCTCGAGCAAGCCGGCTTTCGCTGCCTGGACGCCGTCGCCCATGCCGGGCGCCACCAACACGACGGTGGTGTCGGCCGTGGCTGCGATGTCGACCTCCGCTTGTCCGACACCGACCGTCTCGATCAGCACGACGTCGAATCCCGCCGACTCCACCGCGCGCACCGCCTGCGGCGTCGCTGCGGCGAGCCCACCGAGGTGGCCACGCGAGGCCATCGAGCGGATGAACACGGCGTCGTCAGTGGCATGCGTCTGCATTCGGACCCGGTCGCCCAGCAACGCGCCACCGGTGAACGGCGAGCTTGGGTCAACGGCGAGCACGGCAACGCGTGCGTCACGTTGCCGCCAATGCGCGATGAGCCCGGACGTCGTGGTCGACTTGCCCACCCCGGGAGCCCCGGTAATGCCCACGACATAAGGGTTTTTCGCTGGACGAGGCAGGTCGCGAAGCAGCTCCGGCACCCGCGGATCGGCGTCCTCGATAAGCGAGATCAGCCGGGCCAGCGAGCGGGTGTTGTCGGCCATCGGCGGGGGTCAGTTCTCGCCAACGCGGACGACGAGGGCGTCGCCTTGCCCGCCGCCGCCGCACAACCCGGCCGCACCGAGGCCGCCACCGCGACGACGCAACTCGTGCACGAGATGGACGACGAGACGCGCGCCGGACATCCCGATCGGATGACCTAACGCGATCGCGCCGCCGTTGACGTTGACGCGCTCGGAATCGACCTTGAGCTCACGCATCGACTCGATTGCGACCGCCGCGAAAGCCTCGTTGATTTCAACAAGGTCGATGTCGTCGATCGTGAGACCGTCGCGCTCGAGCGCCTTCGCGATGGCGCGAGCAGGCTGTGAATGAAGGGAATTGTCGGGACCGGCCACCACGCCGTGCGCGCCAATCTCGGCAAGCACCGGCCAGCCGCGGCGGCTCGCGTTTTCCCGGGTGGTGACGAGAACGGCGGCTGCGCCGTCCGAGATTTGCGAAGCGCTGCCCGCGGTGATGGTGCCATCTTTGCCAAACGCCGGCGGCAATTTTGCGAGCGTTTCGGCCGTGGTCTCCGGTCGGATGCCCTCGTCTTCGCTGACGTTGATGGGATCGCCGCGTCGTTGCGGCACCTGCACCGGCACGATCTCGGCGTCGAAGTAGCCGTCCTTGCGCGCCTGGGCGGCCCGCTGATGCGAGCCCGCGGAGTACACGTCTTGCTCCTCCCGCGTGATGGCCAGCTTGGCGTTGTGCCGCTCGGTCGACTCCCCCATCGCGAGGTGGTCGAACGCGTCGGTCAGCCCGTCGTAGGCCATCGCGTCAAGCAGTTCAGCGGATCCGAACTTGATGCCCTGCCGGGCATTTGGCAGCAGGTGCGGCGCGTTCGTCATCGACTCCATGCCGCCGGCGATGACCGTCTCGAACTCGCCTGCGCGAATCAGCTGGTCGGCGAGCGCGATCGCGTCGAGGCCCGACAAGCAGACCTTGTTGACGGTGAGCGCGGGTACGGTCATCGGGATGCCAGCGGCGACGGCCGCTTGCCGAGCCGGTATTTGCCCGGCGCCCGCAAGCAAGACCTGGCCCATGATGACGTACTCGACGTCGGCAGGGGTCGCGCCCGCCCGCTCGAGTGCCGCCTTGATGGCGATGCCGCCCAGATCACTGGCCTTGAAGTCGCGCAACCCGCCGAGGAGCCTCCCGATCGGAGTGCGCGCGGCCGAGACGATGACTGCGCCATTACCGAGTGCCATGATCCGCTCCTTGCCGCTCGACCCGTCGTTCCAGGTTATGGCCATCCACCGGCCTGCGCGGCCCATAGGGTGGGCTGATGCTGCAGCGCATCGACCACGTCGGCATCGCGGTCGCCAGTTTGGACGCCGCCATCGAGCGGTACCGCGAGACGTTCGCGCTTGAGGTCGTCGCCGTCGAGGTGAACGCCGAACAGGGCGTGCGCGAGGCGATGCTCGAGCTCCGCGACGGCGCCGCAGGCGCAAGCTCATACATTCAGCTGCTGCAGCCACTCGCCGACGACACGCCCGTCGGACGCTTTTTGGCCCGCCGTGGCGAGGGATTGCATCACGTGGGGTACGCGGTCGCCGACGTGGCAAGCGAGCTGGAATCCCTTGCAGCGCAAGGAATTGAGCTGATCGACCAGCGTCCTCGGCACGGCTCGATGGGTGCCGCTATCGCCTTCCTCCATCCGCGCGGTTTGCACGGAGTGTTGACGGAACTCGTCCAGCCCGGCCGCGCCTGACATCATCGGGGCATGCATCCGATGCTGTCGGCCGCCCATGAAGTGGCGGCCAAGTTGCCGCAGCCCACAGCGAAAGTCACGGTGCCGATCATCGTGGTTTTCTTGCTGCTCGCCCTGCTCGCGCTGGTGCGCAAGCTGGTGGCTCTCGCGTTGATCGCCATCATCGTGGCGGGTGGGTTTGTCGCCTACCAGTCTGGCGCGTTCGACAAGTGGGTCGACAAGGGCAAGTCGGTCATCGACCAGCACAAGTAGCTCGCTACTCCCGAGGCAGTTCAGGCGGCCGAGGCGGCTCAAGCGCGGCGACGAACTCGGTCAGCGCGGCCGCAAACTGCGCCGGCGTCTCGATCGCGGCAAGATGCCCGGCCGCCGGTAGTTCGACCAGCGTGGCGTTCAGAAGGGCTTCCGTCATCGCCAGCGCGTGCTCCCGCGGGGTCAGCGAATCCTCCGCGCCGACCATGACCAGCGCCGGCACCTCGGTGGCGCGCAAGGTTTCAAATGAGTCGGGTCGGCCGGCCATCGCCCGCTGCCAGGCCGCCGCAGCGGACGGCGGCGTACCCGACACTAAATCTGCGACTGACTTCAGCACCGACCGCCGTTCGCGCCTCGTCGTCTCACCGGTCAAGGTCGGCAGCACTTCCTGCAGCAGCACTCGGTCGCTGTTTTCGTCGTCCAGGATTTTCGCAATGCGCAGCCGGTTGGCACGCGCCTCGTCGGAGTCCGCGACGGCCTTGGTGTCGGCCAGGACGATGGCCGCGGCGCGCGGGCGATGCCGCCGCAAGAAGGCCATCGTGAGGTATCCACCCATCGAGACGCCGCCGATGACCGCGCGCTCGACGCCAGCCGCCTCAAGCGTGGCGGCGATTTCGTCAGCGATGTGATCCAGATCGGACGACGGCGGGTAGTCGGGGGTGATCACCTCGAGCGCGGGAAGCAGTGCGCGCAAGGGGTCGAACATCCGGCTCCGCAGCGGAAACGCGGGCAACAGCACCACTGGAAGCGGCATGGGCTCACGCTACCGACCGCACTTGGGGTTACATGGACGCATGAGCAGAGGTGGACCCATGAGCACAGGCGCAGAAACTCTTCCGGCTAGCGAACTCGCCACCACGAGTTACGACGTCGACGTCTCACCGGCGCTGACCGCGTTCATGCGCGAAGGTTGGGCCGACCCCGCGGAGCCGCGGCTTGAACCGGCCGAGGTCGCGCCTTACACGGCGAAGCGGCGCGCCGCGTTGTCGGCGGCGCTGCCCGGTCGCGCGATCGTGGTGCCAGCCGGCCGGCCGAAGATCCGCAACAACGACGTGCCGTATCCGTTCCGCGCGAACAGCGACTTCATCTGGTTGACCGGTTCTGGCGAGCCCGACTCGGTGCTCGTGATGGTTCCTGACGGCGACGGGCACAGCGCCACCCTCTTCGCGCGGTCCCCCGCGCCGCGATCCGAGAGCGAGGAGTTCTACCGCGACCGGG
>JAICYF010000287.1 GCA_025934355.1 Acidothermaceae bacterium | reverse complement strand
GTTCGGGCTGCGCTCGAGGACGAGCTTTCCGTTGTGGGGCCGGAAAAATTGCATGCTCGGCTTGCGGCGGCCGATCCGGTCGCCGCGGCGGCGATCCTGCCTTCTAATGGACGACGTATTGTCCGCGCGCTTGAGGTGTTGTCGATTGGCGGGCGTCCGTTCACTGGCGCGATGCCGGCATTTTCCTCGATTTACGAAGCCGTCCTGATCGGTCTCGACCGTGACACCGCTGAGTTGGACGAACGGCTGACCGCGAGGGTCGATGTGATGTGGTCGCGCGGGCTGGTCGACGAGGTGCGGCATCTTGCTGAGGCGTGTGGTTTGCGGTCCGGGGTGACGGCGAGTCGGGCGCTTGGTTACAAGCAGGTGCTGGGGTTCCTCGACGGCGCCCTTTCGGAGGCGGAGGCGAAGGCGCACACGGTTCAGGCGACGAAACGGTTCGTGCGGCGGCAACGGTCCTGGTTCAGGCCCGATCCGCGGGTTCACTGGTTGAGGTCGCCATCGATTGAGCAGGCGCTCGAGCTGACCGGTTGACTACCATCGAGGGCGTGAGCGAGATTCCGTTCTGGAAGGGTCACGGCACCCGCAACGACTTCATCGTGGTGCCCGACCCCGACGGCGCGCGCTCACTGTCCGCCGCTGAGGTCGCCGCCATGTGTGACCGACGTGGCGGGATCGGCGCCGACGGAGTGCTACGTGTTGTGCGTGGTTCAGCTGAACCAGCGTTGGCCGCGTTGGCACCGGAGGCCGAGTGGTTCATGGACTACCGCAACGCCGACGGCTCGCTGTCTGAAACGTGCGGCAACGGGCTGCGGGTGTTCGCCCGCTATCTCGTCGACTCAGGGCTGGCCGTCCCCGGTCGGTTGGCGATCGGAACCCGGGCGGGCGTCGTCCAGGTTGATGTCGGGCCGGTCGGCGACGTCACCGTTGACATGGGTTTGCCTGAGGTGTTCGAAACCTCCTTCGCCTTGGTGGGTGGCGCAAAATACGAAGGCCTGCACGTTTCGATGGGCAACCCGCACCTGGTGTGCGTCACCGATGTGCCGGTAGAAACCCTTGATTTGACAGTGCTTCCGGACGTCGACATGGCTGTCTTCCCGGCCGGTGTCAACGTCGAGTTCGTGAACATCGTGGACGGCGCGCACGCGGTGATGCGGGTCTATGAGCGTGGCGTGGGCGAGACCGAGTCGTGCGGCAGCGGGGCTTGCGCGGTGGCGGCCGCTTTGGCCGTGCGGGCTGGTGTTTCCGCGGGGTCGTGGCAGCTGTCCGTTCCGGGTGGGGAGCTGTCGCTGACGATCGACGCGGAAACCGGGCACGTGCTGCTGCGCGGGCCAGCGGTCGTTGTCGCTCGGGGCGTCTGGCTCTAGGCGAACGAGCGGTGGCGCATCTCTGGCGACTGTCAGCCTGCTCACGCGGTACCTCCCGCGGCTCCTTTGCTCTGAGTCAAAAGTTCTGAGTCACGCCAAGAGCGGTCATTTCCTGTAGTTATGCGGCCTCGGTGTCCAGAAACGTGAACCCGGCGACTGTCGGCGCGAGCGCGAGTAAGAGCCCCGTTTCCTGCCGACGAAGTCGCCGGCCGGTCAGCAACACTGCGCGGCCGGGCAGCAGCCCGCTGGGCGCCAACCCCTAACCTCAATCGGCGACGACGGCGGCCTGCGACTCCTCCGGCAGCGGCACGTCGCGCAGCCCGCGCAGTGGTGAGAACAGCACCCACAGCGGCGCCAGCTGGGCACCCACGGCGGCGATCCACAACGCATTCCGCAACCCGAATGCAGTCGCCAGCCAGCCGCCCAGCAACCCGCCCAACGGCATGGTGCCCCACACCAGAAATCGCATCGTCGCGTTCATCCGGCCGAGCAAATGCCGTGGGCACAACGCCTGTCGAAAACTCACCTGCGCCACGTTGTAGAACACGACGCCGACCGACGTAACGAACATGCCGACGCCGGCCAACGCAAGCCGCCAGTCGTGATGCGTCAGCGGCAGCAACAACGCGGGCGGCGAGCAAATCAGCGCCCCGACCCAAATCGCGCGCGCCTGGCCGATCCGCTTCGCGAACCAACCGCTCGTCAACGCCCCGAGCACGCCGCCCACCGAGCCGATCGAGAACAGCAGACCGATGCCACCGGCCGACAAATGCACGGTCCGCACGAGGAACACCATCTCGACCGCGAAGGTGGCGCTGCTAAACAGGTTCGCCGTCCCTGTGCAGCCGGCGATTTTGCGCAGGATCGGGTGGCCAAGCACAAACCGCAAACCCTCGCCGATCTCCTTGCCGAGATGCCGTTGCGGCGGCGGCGCCGGCGCGGGTTCCCGCGC
>JAICYF010000156.1 GCA_025934355.1 Acidothermaceae bacterium | reverse complement strand
GGGCCTCAGCTGCACATCGGCTACCTCGCTCCGGACGGCGGCTACGCAGGGCTTGAAGAGGCCCATCTCGCGAACACCCGGCTGTTCGTCGCCATGCGCAGCGCCGGCAACGTCTTTCGAGACGTGCGCACCATCAACGGTCAGCTGTGGGCGCACGTGCAAAGTGACCGCAAGGCGCAAGACTCCCTCGTCTGGTACGGGCCGCGCAGCGTCGTGATGGTGACCGGCACGACCAGCGTCGCGAACCTGGAGAAACTCGCCGCGAGTCTGCACGTGGGTTCGGCAGGCTAGTCGGCGTCCTCCGTCTCGACGTCTGCAGAGCCCGGGCCTTCACCGGGACGCCGTGCGTCGAGCCGGGCGCGCGCGCCGTCGAGCCAGTTTTGGCAGATCTGCGCAAGTTCCTCGCCGCGCTCCCACAAGGCGAGCGACTTCTCCAGGGGCAGCCCGCCGGCTTCGAGCTGCCGGACGACGTCGAGGAGCTCTTCGCGCGCCGCCTCGTAGGACAACTGCTCATCTCGCTTCGCCGCCATGGAGCGCAAGCGTAGGGCGTCAGTCGCCGGCCGCCGTGATCTGCGTGACGTCGGCCGCGATCCGCCCGCTGGCCAGCCGAATCTGCAGCTGCTTCCCCGGCGCTGTCTGAGCGGCGGCCTTGACCACGTGCCCCGCGTCGTCCTGAACGATCGCGTAGCCGCGCTCCAGCGTGGCGGACGGCGAAAGCGACCGCACCCTGGCGAGCACGTGGACGACCTCGTCGGCCGCGCGGTCGAGGCTGCTGGTCAGGCACCGGGCGGCGCGAGCCGCGAGCTCGTTGATTTCGACGCCGCGGCGGTCGAGATCGCGGTGCGGCACCGCGAGTGATGGTCGAGCGCGCAGCGCGGCGAGCGCGTGCTGCTCGCGATCGATCATGGCTGCGACGCTGCGACGCGCCCGGTCACGCAATTGGACGACCCGGCGCTGCTCCTCGGCGACGTCCGGGACGACGAGCTTGCCGGCGTCGGTCGGGGTGGAGGCGCGGACGTCGGCGACCAGGTCGAGCAGCGGTGTGTCGGGCTCGTGGCCGATCGCACTCACGACCGGGGTGAAGCATTTCGCAACCGCGCGCAGCAGCGCCTCGTCGGAGAACGGCAGCAGGTCTTCGACGCTGCCGCCGCCACGAGCGATGACGATGACGTCGACGGATCTGTCAGCTTCGAGAATCTGCAGCGCCTGGGTGATTTCCGGGACGGCGTACGGCCCTTGCACGGCGACCGCCTCGACCCGGAAGTTGACCGCCGGCCACCGTCGCTTCGCGTTTTCCAGGACGTCGCGCTCCGCGGCCGAGCCACGCCCGCAGATCAGGCCGACGGTGTTGGGCAGGAAGGGCAGCGGCCGCTTTCGCTCGACGGCGAACAGACCCTCGCTGGCGAGGAGTTGCTTGAGCCGCTCGATGCGGGCGAGCAACTCGCCAACGCCAACCGGGCGGATGTCGAACGCCTTGAGGCTCAGCGTGCCTTTGGCCAGGTAGTACTCGGGCTTGGCCCACACCACCACCCGGGTGCCCTCCGCGACCTGCAGGGCGTCGACCAGCTGGCGGGCCGCGGTGACCCGCAGTGAGATGTCGGCGGCGGGGTCGCGCAGCGTGAAGAACACCGTGTTCGTGCCCGGACGCCGACTGATCTCGGTGAGCTGGCCGTCGATCCAGACCCGGCCAAGCCGCCCGACCCACTGCGCGATCAGGTTGGCCACCGTGCGGACCGGGACCGGCCGCTCCGCGCTCGACTCCAACGCCACGGTCACCGAGCCTAAGCGCACCCCGCGCCGGTTGATCACCCCGCGCCGGTTGATCACGTTCGGGGCGTTTACGGGTCCGAGGACAGCCCTGTGGAGGTGTCCTCGGACCGGTCAGGCTGTCCAGGGCCCGACTGTCCAGGGTCATCCGCGACGGCCGCCACTTACGATGGGGACCATGACTTCTGTGACTTCGGCGAAGCGTGTCCTGCTCGCCCAGCCCCGCGGCTACTGCGCGGGCGTCGAGCGGGCGGTCGACAGCGTGGAGAAGGCACTCGAGGTGCACGGGGCACCGGTCTACGTGCGCAAGCAGATCGTGCACAACAAGCACGTGGTGGCTGACCTGGAGGCCAAGGGTGCGATCTTCGTCGAGGAGGCCGAGGAAGTGCCGGAGGGCTCCATCGTCGTCCTCTCGGCGCACGGTGTCGCTCCGAGCGTCTACACGCAAGCCGACGACCGCCAACTTCGCACGATTGACGCCACCTGCCCGCTGGTGACCAAAGTGCACCACGAGGCTCGCCGGTACGCGGCCCAAGACCTCGAGATCCTGCTGATCGGCCACGCGAACCACGAAGAGGTCGTCGGCACCACCGGTGAGGCCCCCGATCGAGTCACCGTGGTCGACGGACCGGAGGCGGCCGCCGCGGTCGAGGTGAAGGATCCTGATCGCATCGCCTGGCTTTCGCAGACCACCCTCTCGGTCGACGAGACCTTGGAGACCGTGCGCGCCCTGCGCAAGCGGTTCCCCAACCTGATCGATCCGCCGAGCGACGACATTTGCTACGCGACCCAGAACCGCCAAGGCGCGGTGAAGAAGATCGCTCCTTTATCCGACCTGGTGATCGTCGTCGGCTCCCGCAACTCCTCGAACTCGGTGCGGCTCGTCGAAGTGGCCCTCGACTGTGGAGCGCGCGCGGCGCATTTGGTCGACGACGCGGGGGAGATCGACGAGGCGTGGCTCGACGGCGTCGAGACCGTCGGCATGAGCAGCGGCGCGTCAGTGCCGGAGTCGTTGGTGACCGGCGTATTGGCCTGGCTGGCCGAGCGCGGCTACACCGACGTCGTCGAGATCGAGGCCGAGCGCGAGACGCTCACCTTCGCGTTGCCGCCTGAACTCCGGCGCGACATCAAGGCCCGCAGCTAAACCGCTGGCCGCGCTAGCCCGTTCGACGGCGGCTGGCCTGCGTTTTCGCAGGACCTAACCCGGTTGCCGTGGGTCGGGCGGCCGCAGCCGGTACCAGCCGATCGCGGCGGCGAGCAGGCTGCCGGTCCAGATCGCGGGCGCGCCGGTGACGAACGCGTTGCCCAGGTAGAAGCCTTCCCGGGTTAGCAACCCGCCGGTCAAGCCGCCCTGGTCGATCAGGCTCATCACAAAGATGAGCAGGCAATACAGCAGCGGCGGCGCGACGATCGCCACCCGTAGGTCTTTCTTTCGGACGGCGAGGGCGCCCGCCGCGCTGGTGATCGCGAAAAGCACGCCGAACAGGTGGCCGCGATGGCCGGAGACCGCCATGTCGATGAGGCCGCCGATGAAGGTGACCACGGCGATCAGCACGCAGACGCCCCGGCCGGTGAGCCCCGGCGCGGACTTGCGCGGGCGGGGCGTGCCGCGCGGGTCGAGTGTTTTCGGCAGGGCGACACCCGGCTTGGCGCGCGCCGTCGGCTCGGCAGAACGCTGCGCCGTCGGCTCGGCAGAACGCTGCGCCGTCGGCTCGGCAGGACCGTCCACCGTTGGCTCAGCCGGTTCGGGCGTCGGCGCGGCATTCTCGGCAGCGGCAGGGGCAGGGGCAGCGGGATCTTTGGTGCTCACCGGATCGTCATGCTCAAACGCTGCTTCGGACACGCATGCCACGCTACGGCCCGCCCCGGCCGGCACGCACGCACGACGCGCGCGGCTAACTGGCGGCGTGACCGGGCGACTGGTCTGGCAGCGAGATCAGCATCTCGGACGCCGACGCCACCAGCTCGCTCGCCTGCACCTGCTTGGCGACCAGCTCGATCTGCTTCGGGGCCTCGAGTTCGTCGGTGGTGACTTTGAGGTCGACCAGCTTGCGTGCGCTGACCAGCACTCGACCCTCAAGCGAAGAAACGGTCTTGTTGTAGCTGTCGACAGCCGAGTTGAGTTGGCGGCCGAGCTTGTCGACGTGGTCGCCCATCGTCGCCAGCCGGCTGTATAACTCGCGGCCCAACCGCAGTACGTCTTGCGCGTTTTGGGCGAGCGCTTCTTGCCGCCACGAATAGGCGACGGTGCGCAGCAAAGCAATGAGCGTCGCCGGAGTGGCGATGACGACGTTGCGCTCGAAGGCGTGCTGCAAGAGCGCTTGGTCTTGTTCGAGCGCGGCGGTGAGGAACGTCTCGGCGGGCACGAACATCACCACGAACTCGGGTGTGTTGGGGAGCAGATCCCAATACGCCTTGGAGCCGAGCCGGTCGACGTGCTCGCGCATGTGCCGCGCGTGCCGCTTGAGTTGGTCCGCGCGCGCGGCGTCGTCCGACGCTCCCATGGCGTCGAGAAAGCCGATGAGCGAGACCTTCGCGTCGACCACCACGTGCTTTCCGCCGGCAAGGCGGACGACGAGGTCGGGTCGCAGGATTCCGTTGTCGCCGAACCCGGTGCTTTGCTCAACAAAATCGCAGTGCTCGACCATGCCGCCGAACTCGACGACCTGCCGAAGTTGGTGCTCGCCCCACGCGCCACGCGTCTGCGGCGCCCGCAGCGCGGCCACCAGCTGGGTGGTCTCCTGTTGCAGTTTTTCTGAGCTTTTGCCCATCGTCTCAACTTGCTGGCGCAGGGCGGCGTAGGCGTCGGTGCGCTGCTTTTCGACGTCCTGGATTTGCTTTTCGACCTTGCACAGTGACTCGCGCAGTGGGCTGACGAGCAGCTCGATGGCCTGTTGGCGCTTGGCGAGGTCACCGTCAGCGGCGGTCGTCACTTGCTTCAGGGTCTGCTCGGCGAGCGCGACGAAAGCACGGCTGTTCTTGTGCAACGCGTCGGACGACAGCGCGGCGAACGTCTCACGCAGCTGCTCTTGGGTGACGCGCGCCGCTTCGACTTGCTGGGCGGCGGCCTGTTTCGCGGCGTCGAGTTTTGCCGACAGCGCCGCGACCTGCGCGCTCGATCGGGAGTTCGCGACGAGATAGCCGAGCGCGACTCCGAGCGCGATGCCGAGAACCAGCAGGATGAGCGAGATTGCGTCCATGCCTGGCATGCTGGCAAAGCCGTCGGACAGTTCCGCGGAAGCGCGCCGACGCCGGGCAAATTTGCGCCGTTGGCGCGCCGTCATTCGAGCCGATAAACCGACGTCGTCCCGCGCCAATCGCCAAGATCACGGACGGCGCGGGCCGGGCGATCGACAGCGCGGAGTCGGTCGACCGCGACGACCAGCGGTTGCTCGTGGCCACCCACTGGCCGCCACGTAGACTCGCCGGTCGTGGCTTTGACTATCGGCATCGTCGGACTGCCCAACGTCGGCAAGTCGACGCTCTTCAACGCGCTGACCAAGAACGACGTGCTCGCCGCGAACTATCCGTTTGCGACCATCGAGCCCAACGTCGGCGTGGTCGGTGTGCCTGACGCGCGGCTCGACGTCCTGGCGAAAATGTTCAACTCGGTCAAGGTGGTTCCCGCGACGGTCAGCTTCGTCGACATCGCCGGGCTGGTGAAGGGCGCCTCGGAGGGCCAAGGGCTTGGCAACAAGTTCCTCGCCAACATCCGCGAGTCTGACGCGATCTGCCAGGTGATCCGCGTCTTCACCGATCCCGACGTCGCTCATGTCGACGGCCGGGTCAGCCCGAAGGACGACATTGAGACCATCAACACCGAGTTGATCCTCGCCGACCTCCAGACAATCGACAAAGCCTTGCCACGCTTGGAAAAAGAGACCCGACTCGGCGGCGCCGGCGCCAAGGGCAAGGCGGACGTCGTCGAGGCCGTGCGCCGCGCGAGCGAGGTGCTCAACAGCGGCCAGACGGTGTTTGCGGCTGGTCTCGACATCGAACCGTTGCGGGACCTGCAACTGCTCACCAGCAAGCCGTTCTTGTACGTCTTCAACGTCGATGACGAGGAGATGGCCAACGAATCACTGAAGGGCGAACTGCGCTCGTTGGTTGCCCCGGCCGAAGCGATCTTTCTTGACGCCAAAATCGAATCGGAGCTGATCGAGCTCTCGGACGACGACGCATTGGAGTTGCTGCAGTCGATCGGCCAAACTGAGTCGGGCCTCGCGATCCTGGCGCGCGTCGGGTTCGCCACCTTGGGATTGCAGACGTATCTCACCGCCGGGCCCAAGGAGTCTCGAGCCTGGACGATCCGCCATGGCGCGACGGCGCCTGAGGCGGCTGGCGTGATCCACACCGACTTCCAGCGAGGGTTCATCAAGGCCGAGGTCGTCGCCTATGACGACCTCGTCGACGCAGGCTCGATGGCAGAGGCGAAGGCGCGCGGAAAGGTGCGCATTGAGGGCAAGGACTACGTGATGTCCGACGGAGACGTCGTGGAGTTCCGCTTCAACGTGTAATGGGGCTGGTGAGTGTTGCCGCGCAAGGCGCCACCCACCAGCCGCTTCGGCTTAGACGGCGAATGCCGGTTCGCGCGTCTCGACGTCGTCTGCCGCGGTTCGCTGTGCTTTAAACAGATGGACGCCGACGACCAGTCCCCAAGCAAGGAAGTAGACGAGCCCGATGAAGCCAACCGGCTCGAACGGCCCACCGTCGTAGCTGGCGCTGTCGACTAGGGCGAATGGCACTCCGAGCAGCGTCGCCACAGTGAGCCAGCGAGGAAGCAGCCTCGTTCGTAGAGACGCGAGACCGGCGGCGCCGAACAGCAGGACCGCGGGCAGGCTTGAAAGGTTGAGGAAAGCGTCTTGCACCGCACCCAGTGCGCTCGTCGTGTCGTCGTTTCCGCCGCCATGCGCGAAGAGTGCTGCTGCGATCGATACTGCCTGGCTCAGCAGCAACAACGTGCCGGTGATCGTGCCGCCGACGAGTGCGGACGCTGCCAATGCCGACGCTGTCGTTGCGCGACGGACTGCCGCCGCGACAGCGACGCCGAGCGCGATGAAGGCAATGCCGGCGAGCGCCCGCACGTAGCTCTGCGCGATCACGGCGTTGTAGTGGGCGACGAGCCAGACCGGCTTCGCGGCCGGTGAGACGTCGCCTCCGGGCGGCATCGGGAATGCGGCTGCG
>JAICYF010000068.1 GCA_025934355.1 Acidothermaceae bacterium | reverse complement strand
GCTCGACGTCAGCGTCGTTGGCTTTCAGGATCTCCTCGGTGCGCGACACGAGAGCCTCGGCGATCGCGAGCAACGCGTCGTCCTTGATTTTGCGCGGCGCGGTGGCGAGAGCTCTCGCAGCTTCGCGGGCGCGGCGCGCTACGGCTAGCACCTCGGCGGAATCGTCGGCGGACACGCTGATCAGGATACGGCGGTTAGAACGGCCGCCAACCGGCCGCGGGCACCACCAAGATGTCGGTGCCGCGACGTTGGAACACCTGCCGGTCGACGACCTCCACGCCCAGCACGTGCCAGGGAGGCAACCCGGCGCTGCCGCGATGCTCGCCCCACAACCGCAGCGCGAGCGCCGCGGCGTCAGCGCACTCCGGCGCCTCTTCCCAATACCTGACCTCGGCGCGATCGGCGCCGTAACGGCCGGAAAGCAAGAACGGCTGCTCGCCCGACAACCGCTCGAGCGCCGCCTTCACCATCGTCGACTCCATCGGCTCACCGCCGACCGTCAACGTGACGTGCCACAGCTTCGTGCGTGCGCTCGGGCGAGCGGACGCCTCGACCGCGCGCGCGGCGCCGGTTGAGCCGGAGTCGCGCGGAGGAGCGGTCACGTCGCCTCCACCATCGATGGGGCCGCGGGCAGCGCCGCGGCCGATCAACTTCGCGTCGTTGCTTAGTTGACCAGCTATCCAGCGGGCACCGCAGGCTTTTTCGTCGAACTGTGGGAAACCCGCGAACCGAGGCTGCCCGATCAGCGGCGTCGCAACACCACGAGGTCGTCGCGATGCACGACTTCGCGCTGGTAGGCCGCGCCCAAGGCGGCGGCGAGTTCGCGAGTCGAGCGGCCGAGCAGGCCCGGCAGCTCGACGGCGTCGTAGTTGACCAAGCCGCGGGCGACGCTTCGGCCGGCCTCGTCGACGAGGTCGACCGGGTCGCCGGCTGCGAAGTCCCCCTCGACGGCAACGACACCGGCGGGAAGTAACGACAGCCTTCGCTCGATCACCGCCTTCACAGCGCCGGCGTCGAGCCGCAACCGGCCGCGCGGGCTTGACGCGTGCGCGAGCCACAGCAGCCGGGCGGCGATCCGGTGGCCGGTGGGATGGAACAGCGTTCCGACCGACTCACCGGCGAGCGCGGCTGACGCGTCCGACGCGGCCGCCAGCACGACCGGGATGCCGGCGGAGGTGGCGATTCGGGCAGCCTCGATCTTGGTGACCATCCCCCCGGTGCCGACACCGGCCTTTCCCACGCCGCCCACATCGATCTCGGCGAGGTCGGCCTCACCGCGCACCTCCTCGAGCCGGCGCGAGCCCGGCCGGTTCGGCGGCGCGGTGTACAGGGCGTCGACGTCCGAGAGCAAAACGAGCAGGTCGGCGCGCACCAGATGGGCGACCAGCGCCGCGAGCCGGTCGTTGTCGCCGAACCGCAGCTCTTCGGTGACCACGGTGTCGTTCTCGTTGACGATCGGGACGACCCCGAGCTCCAGCAATCGGTGCAACGTGCGCTCGGCGTTGATGTAGTGGCCGCGCCGGATCACGTCGTCCGAGGTGAGCAAGATTTGGCCGACGCGCACGCCATGCTCGCCGAACGCTCGGGTGTACGCCTCGATCAGCAACCCCTGTCCGACACTGGCGGCCGCCTGCTGGGTGGCGAGGTCGCGCGGACGACGGGCCAGCCCGAGCGGACGAATGCCCGTGGCAATCGCACCCGAGGAGACCAGGACGCACGAGGTGCCCGCGGCGCGCCGCTCAAGCAGCGCGGCCGAGAGTCGCTCGATGTTGCCGTCGTCGACGCCGCCCTCGGGTTTGGTCACCGAGGACGAGCCGATTTTGACCACGACCTTGCGGGCGGTCGTCACCAGCTCGCGGATGCCCACGGCCGGTGACTCTAGCGACCGTCGAGGCGCGCGTCGGAGCCGCGCGGCCCGATGCGGTGTTCGGGCCCGGCCAAGATGCCGGGCTCGAAGTCAAAGCTGACGTCGCCGACGACGACTTCGTCGCCGGGTTGCGCTCCGGCCTTGGCCAGCGCGTCTTCGACACCGAGCCGGTTCAGCCGGTCGGCGAGGTAGCCGACCGCCTCGTCGTTGCTGAAGTCGGTCTGCTTGATCCATCGTTCGGGTCGCTCACCCCGGACGACGTAACGCTCGTCCTCGCGAACGACGGTGAAGCCGGCGTCGTCAACCGCCTTCGGCCGAAGGACGACGCGGGTCGCCTCCTCGACCGGTCGCTGCGCGCGCGCCTGCTCGACCAACTCGGCCATCGCGAACAACAACTCGCGCAAGCCTTCGTGCGTGGCCGTGCTGATCTGGAACACCTTGAGGCCACGCGCCTCGATCTCCGGCTGCACGATGTCGGCCAGCTCGCGCGCGTCGGGCACGTCGACCTTGTTGAGCGCCACCAGACGAGGACGCTCGTGCAGCGGCACGCCACCGATGTCGGTCTCGTTGTAGGCGGCGAGTTCCGCCTCGATCGCCTCGAAGTCGCTAACCGGGTCGCGGTCGACCTCGGCGTTGGCGCAGTCGATGACGTGCACCAACGCGGCGCACCGCTCGACGTGACGCAAGAACTCAAGCCCGAGCCCGCGGCCCTCGCTCGCTCCGCGGACCAACCCCGGGACGTCGGCGACGGTGAACCGGGTGTCGCCCGCCTCGACCACGCCGAGGTTGGGGATCAGCGTCGTGAACGGATAGTCGGCGATCTTCGGCTTCGCGGCCGACAACGCGGCGACCAAGGAGGATTTGCCGGCGTTGGGAAACCCGACGAGCGCGACGTCGGCGACGGTCATCAATTCGAGGACGACGTCGACCGCCTCGCCGGGCTCACCGAGGAGGGCGAAGCCGGGCGCTTTGCGTCTCGGGGAGGCGATCGCCGCGTTGCCGAGCCCACCCCGGCCGCCGCGCGCGACGACGTACTTGGCGCCGGCGCCGACCAGGTCGGCGAGGACAGTGCCGTCAGCCGCCTTCACCACGGTGCCGTCGGGCACCGGCAGCACCATGTCGTCGCCGTCGGCGCCGTTGCGGTTGCTGCCCTGGCCTGGCTTTCCGGACGTCCCCCGGCGGTGCGGCGCGTGATGGAACGCCAGCAAGGTCGTGGTGTCGGGGTCGACGACGAGCGCGACATCGCCGCCCCGGCCGCCGTTCCCGCCGTCGGGGCCGCCGAGCGGCTTGAACTTCTCCCGCCGAATCGAGGCGCACCCATGCCCGCCGTCCCCGGCGCTCGCGTGCAGGATGACGCGGTCGACGAACGTCGGCATCGCGCCTCCTGACTTGAGCTCGAGCGGACAGCGGGCGTCGTCGCGGCTTAGACGACACGAGGGCGGACCGTTACCGGTTCGCCCTCGCAATCATGACTAACTTTGGCTGCCCCGCGCGGCAGTACGCCGCTTTACGCCTCCGCCGCGACGATGTTGACGACCCGGCGACCGCGGGCGGTGCCGAACTCGACCGCGCCCGCAGACAGCGCGAACAGCGTGTCGTCTTTGCCACGGCCGACGTTGTCACCTGGGTGGAAGTGGGTGCCGCGCTGGCGGACGATGATTTCGCCGGCGTTGACCTGCTGGCCGCCGAACCGCTTGACGCCCAGTCGCTGCGCGTTCGAGTCGCGGCCGTTACGGCTGGACGACGCGCCCTTCTTGTGTGCCATGCGATACGGCCCTACTTCCCGGTCTCGATGCCGGTCACCTTCACGCGACTGTGGCGCTGACGGTGGCCCTGCCGCTTGCGGTAACCGGTCTTGTTCTTGTACTTCAAGATGACGATCTTGGGGCCCTTGGTCTGGTCGACCAGCTCGGCGGTCACCCGCACCTGACCCAGCGCCTTCGCGTCAGTGGTGACGTTCGAACCGTCGACCACGAGCAGCGCCGGGAGCGTCAGCGTGGCGCCGGGCTCACCCTCAACCCGGTCGATCTCGACGACGTCGCCGACGGCCACCTTGTGCTGCCGGCCGCCGCTGCGGACGATCGCGTACACCGCGGACTCCTACCTGCTCGATCTACTGGGGACCCGGCGCGCCTTACGAACGAATCGCGACGCGCGGGAACGGGCGAGCCTTCGCGCGCCGACCTCCAAGAGTAGCCCAAGACTAGCGGAGCCCCGCCGGGACGGGTCAAACCGGGGCTAGTCGCGGGATGATCGTGGGATCGTCGGACACAATGGCGGCCATGCCTGCCCGTCGGCGCTTTAGCCTCGCCCCCGCCGTCCCGCTGGTGGTGGCAGCCGCGCTGGTCACCTCGTGCACCGCGCACACCGCCGCGGCGCCGCTTCCGTCGAGGCCGGCAAGCCCCACCGCCGTCCGATCGGTTACGCAACCGAGCCCGCCGCCTAGCGTCGCGTCGTCCAACCCCGCGGCACCCGCGCCGATGAGCAGCGCTCCCGCGGCGCCCTCGTCGCCGTCGACCTCCCCGCTGCCACCGCCGCCGACCGGCCCGCTTCGGCTGGTCAAGACGATCATCGGCCACCTCGACCCGAAGTCGGTCGCGGCCTCGGGCACCGGACTGTTTTTCGCGCAGAACATGATGTATCTGCACACCATCAACGTGTACGACCGCAACTACAAGCTGCTGAAGATAATTCCCGACACCGTGCGGCTCGCCGACTTCGGATACCCGCAGTACCAGGGAAATTACAAGGGCGCGCCGGTGGAGGCGGCGTTCACACCCGATGGGTCGAGCGCATACGTCTCCAACTACTCGATGTACGGCGCCGCGCCGTTCACCCGCGAGGGCGCCGACGTTTGCAAGCCGGCCGACCACTACCCGAACAGCTTCGTGTACCGGGTGAACACCAAGACGCTGTCGATCGACCAGGCGATCGAGGTCGGGGCGGTGCCGAAGTACGTCGCCGTGACGCCGAACGGCAAGTACCTGCTGGTGTCGAACTGGTGCTCCTACACCGAGAGCGTCATCGACACCGCGACCGGGAAGGCGGTTCAGCAGGTCCCGGTCGGCGCGTACCCGCGAGGGGTCGCCGTCGACCCGTCGAGCAACACCGCCTACATCGCGGTGATGGGCAGCACCCGGATCGCCGTTCTCGACTTGCGCACGTTCGAGCTTTCCTGGATCACGGGGGTCGGTTCGGCGCCGCGGCATCTGGTCATCAGCCCCGACGGGCGTTGGCTTTACGCGACCATCAACGGCGACGGTGTCGTCGACAAAATCGACCTCTCTACCCGCAAGGTGGTCCGGCGGGTGGCCACCGGTCGGGCCCCTCGCAGCATGGCGATTTCACCGGACGGCGGTTATCTGTACGTCGTCAACTACATGTCGAACACGATGTCGAAGCTGCGCGCCAGCGACATGCGGATCATTCAAACGGTCGCGACAGAGAAAGACCCGATCGGCATCACCTACGACAACGCGACGCACCACGTCTGGGTGGCCTGCTATAGCGGCGCACTGATGGTCTTCAGCGACAACGCCTAGCTTTCCGGCGTTGCCGGCCCGCTTGCCGGTCGAGTCAGAACGCGTGCGCGAACACGTAATGCTCGCGCAGCCGCGCGATGTCGAACGACACGTGCGGGCAGCGCTGGCATACCCAAGCGCCTGCGGGGATCACCAGTTGCCAGCGCTTCGCGTCCTCGCGAGCGCAGATGAAGACGTAGGCGCGCGCGAACTTGCGCCACGAGCGGCGTAGCCAGCCAGCCATGGTTCGACCGTACCTCCGCCTCCGAAGGAACTTTCGCGGCCCCACTGGTCGTTGAGGCACGCCACCTGATCATTTATCGGACGGCGAAGGCGCGAGTGAAGCCAGAATTCGGAGCGCGGTTACCCGACTTCGGCGCCGGTCGCGGTGGCGGCAGCGGCACCCGTCTTCGCGCCGCCGCGACGACGTCCGCCTCGACGGGTGCGCGACCCGTTGGACGACGTGGCGGCGGCCTCGGCATCGGCCGCCGGCTCGCTGTCGTTGTCTGTCGGACCGTCGCCCCCGCCCCGCCGACCTGAGGACGATCCGGACTTCGCCGGCGCCGACGGCCGCGGCGGCCGCTGTTGCACCGGCTCGGTGTGGACGATGACGCCGCGCCCGTTGCAGGTTTCGCACACGTCAGAAAACGCCTCTAGCAAACCGGTTCCGACCCGCTTGCGGGTCATCTGCACCAAGCCGAGCGAGGTGACCTCAGCCACCTGGTGCTTGGTTCGGTCGCGACCGAGGCACTCGACAAGCCGTCGCAACACGAGTTCGCGGTTGCTCTCGAGCACCATGTCGATGAAGTCGATGACGATGATGCCGCCGATGTCGCGCAGCCGCAGCTGTCGGACGATTTCCTCTGCGGCCTCAAGGTTGTTCTTGGTGACCGTCTCTTCGAGGTTGCCGCCCTTGCCGATGAACCGGCCGGTGTTGACGTCGATGACGATCATCGCCTCGGTGCGGTCGATGATCAGATAACCCCCGCTCGGCAGCCACACCTTTCGGTCGAGCGCCTTCGCGATCTGCTCGTCGATTCGGTAGTGGCTGAAAAGGTCTTCCTCCGACGTCCAACGCGACAGCCGCGAGACCAGGTCGGGCGCGACGTGCCCGACGTACGCCTCGACGGTGTCCCACTCCGAATCTGCTTGAACGACAAGCGAATTGAAGTCTTCGTTGAAGATGTCGCGAATCACCCGGATGGTGAGGTCGGGCTCGCCGTACAGCAGCGCGGGCGCGTTCGCGGTCTGCGCTTTCTTTTGAATGTCTTCCCACTGTGCGGAAAGCCGGGCGACGTCGCGAGCCAGCTCTTCTTCAGACGCGCCCTCGGCCGCGGTGCGGACGATGACGCCAGCCCCTTCGGGCATGACCTGCTTGAGGATCGACTTCAGCCTGGAACGCTCCACGTCGGGGAGCTTGCGGCTGATGCCCATCATCGAGCCTTCAGGGACGTAGACCAGGTAGCGGCCGGGCAGGCTGACCTGACTGGTGAGGCGGGCGCCCTTGTGCCCGATCGGGTCTTTGGTGACTTGCACGAGCACGGTTTGGCCGGACTTCAGCGCCGACTCGATGCGACGAGGCTGGCCCTCAAGACCTGAGGTGTCGAAGTTGACCTCGCCGGCGTACAGCACCGCGTTGCGGCCCTTGCCGATGTCGACGAACGCCGCCTCCATGCCGGGCAGCACGTTCTGCACTCGGCCGAGATACACGTTGCCGACCATGCGGTTGGACGACGCGGTGCTGACGAAGTGCTCGACCAGAATCCCGTCTTCGAGGACGCCAATCTGGGTGCGCTCACCGCGCTGGCGCACCACCATGACGCGGTCGACCGACTCGCGGCGGGCAAGGAACTCCGCCTCCGTGATGACGAGCCCGCGACGTCCGCGCCGAATCTGCTCCCGTCCCTCACGGCGGCGCTGCTTCTTCGCCTCGAGACGGGTGGAGCCCTTGACGCCTTGGACGCCACCACCCTGCCCGCGTTCGTCGTGTTCGCGCGGTTCGCGAATCCGAACGACGGTGTTCGGCGGGTCGTCGGGAGCGTGTTCGTCGCCGTCGGCGCCGGTGCCTCGCCGCCGCCGGCGGCGCCGACGTCGGCTGTTCGCGCTTTCGGCCTCGTCGCCGTCGCCGGTCGCCTCGTCGTCGCGCTCGCGTTCGTCGGACGACGCGGCGAGATCGACGTCGCCAGCGTGTTCCGCGGCGTCGTCGCCTTGCTCGTGGCCAGCCTGTTCTCCGCCGGGGCCGCGGCGATTGCGGCCGCCACGCCTGCGACCGCGCCGGGCGCCGCCGGCCTCCCGGTCACCGGTCTCGCCGGCCGCGGACTCTGCGGGCTGTGCCGACGCCGCTGCCGCTGAAGCAACGACCACCTCGGGCGCTTTGAACAGCACGGTCGGGATGGCCGCGCCGCCCACCGGATGCGCGGGCTCGCTCGCGCCCGCCGGTGCGGCGTCAGCTGACGCCTGCGCGCGCCCGCGGGTGCGCTTCGCCGGTCGCTTCACCGAAGGTTCTGCCGCCGGGCTGTCGCCGGTCGCGGAGACGGCACCCTCGCCGGCCGCCGCCTCAGGCGGGGCCGCGGCCTTTTTCGCCGGCCGCTTGCGCGCGGTTTTCTTGGCCGGCGTCGCCGAGGCGGCCGTGCCAGACGCTTCGGGCGCGGCCGCGGCAGGCGCAGGCGCAGGCGCGGCAGCCGCGGCTGGCGCCGCCGCGGCGGTCTTCTTGGCTGGGGCGCGGCGCTGCCGGCTCGGCCGCGTGGGCGCAGCCGCTTCAGCAGGGTTGGAATGGGTGGTGTCGGCTGGCGTAAGGCCGGTAGGGCCTCCAGCCGCCTCCTCGTTGTCGAGCATGGCGGTGCCGTCTTCCGTCGGGCTCCCGGGCACCAACCCCGCCGCAGGTGAAACGCTGGCGGCCAGATCGGCACCGCACGAGAGCAAGTCGTGTAGTTCTCACCGCGGCCCGGGTGCCGGGCGCGCGGCGCAAGTCTTAGGCGGCGATGCTGGCCAGCCGAAACGCCGGAAAGCTACGCCACCGGTTCGCCAGCGGCTGCCGGCGAGCCCGCGGCGACGGCCCTGTCGGGCGCCAGCGGGTCGGCGAGCCGACCGGTCTCGTCGAGGAGCCCTTGCGCCAGCCGGGTCACCAGGGGTGACATCTGCGGCGGCAAGTCGCTCACCAGGCGAAGCCCAGTCAACACATCGTCGGGTCGAACGGCAGGTGTGAGGTGCCGGACAACCAAGTCGAGTATCGCATAGCGCCCAACCGGATCGGTTTCAGCAACACCACCGGATTCCGGGCCGCTCGCCTCACCGACCGGCTCAGCCGGGAATCCGACCGGCTCACCGCGTGCGATAAGCGACACGACCGCCGCCCGCGCGTCGAGCGTGCGTCGTCCGTCTTTCAACACCCGCTCAACCGGCAGGGTGTCGGCCGCCATGAAGGCGTCGACCGCGGCGGCGAGCGCGGCCGTCGAAACGCCGCCGAGCGTCACCAGCCAGTGGGACGCGTCGATCCGATCGGCAAGCGGCCGAGCGCCCGGCGCCGGCTCAACCGCCTCGATGATGTCGAAACCCGGCGGCAGCGCGTCGTCCAAAGTTTTTCGAACGACGTCAGGGGCCCAGCGCTCGGTGAGCGAGATCTCCAGGTACTCCGCCTCGCTCGCGGCACCGGTGGCGGCTGCGCCGATGTAGGAGATCTTCGGATGCGGCGAGAACCCGGCACTGTAGGCGACCGGTACCCCGGCCCGCCGGACGGCCCGTTCGAAAACCCGCTGGAAGTCGCGATGGGAGGTGAACCGCAACCTGCCGCGTTTTGCGAAATGCACCCGAAGCCGTTGCACCGCGGGCGCGACGTCACGAGCGTCGGGTTGCCGCTGAACCCGAGCCATCTCAGCCGTTCTTGCCGTTGACGACGGTCAGCGGCAACAACTGGCGGCCGGTCGGACCGATCTGGATGTCGGTGCCCATCGTGTCGCAGACGCCGCAGTCGAAACACGGCGTCCAGCGGCAGTCTTCGACCTCGACCTCCGACAACGAGTCTTGCCAGTCCTGCCAGAGCCAGTCTTTGTCGAGACCGGAATCGAGGTGGTCCCAGGGCAGCACTTCGTCGCGATTGCGCTCGCGAGTCGTGTACCAGTCGACGTTGACGGGCTCGTTCGCAAGGGCGATTTCCGCCGCGTTCATCCAACGGTCAAAGGAAAAGTGCTCACTCCAACCATCGAAGCGACCGCCGTCGAGCCACACTTGCTTGATGATCCGGCCAACCCGCCGGTCTCCCCGCGAGAGCAAACCCTCGACGATGCCAGGTTTCCCATCGTGGTAACGGAATCCGATGGCCCGGCCGTACTGCTTGTCGGCCCGAATCGCATCACGCAGCTTGGCCAGCCGCACGTCGGTGGTCTGGTGGTCGAGTTGTGCCGCCCACTGAAACGGCGTGTGCGCCTTGGGCACGAAGCCGCCGATCGACACCGTGCAGGCGATGTCGCGGGTGCCGCTCGCTTGTCGGCCGGCCTCGATGACCTTGCGGGCCAGGCTGGCGATTTGCACAACGTCGTCGTCGGTCTCGGTGGGCAAGCCGCACATGAAGTAGAGCTTCACCCGCCGCCAGCCCTGGGCATATGCCGTTGTGACTGTGCGGATCAGGTCTTCCTCAGTCACCATCTTGTTGATGACCTTGCGCATCCGCTCGCTGCCGCCTTCGGGCGCGAACGTGAGGCCGGAACGCCTACCGTTACGGGAAAACTCGTTCGCGAGATCGACGTTGAACGCGTCAACGCGGGTCGACGGCAGTGACAGCGACGTGTTGGTGTGCTCGTAACGGTCGCCGAGCTGCTTGGCCACCTCCGCGATTTCGGAGTGGTCGGCGCTCGACAGCGAGAGCAGGCCGACCTCGGAAAAGCCGCTGGCCTTCAGGCCGGCGTCGACCATCGCGCCGATGGTGTCGATCGACCGTTCCCGCACCGGCCGGGTGATCATGCCCGCCTGACAGAACCGGCAGCCACGCGTGCAGCCCCGAAAGATCTCGACGCTGTACCGCTCATGCACCGTTTCAGCCAGCGGCACAAGGGGTTTCTTAGGGTACGGCCATTCGTCGAGGTCCATGACGGTGTGCTTGCTCACCCGCGTCGGCACGCCCGCGCGGTTCGGAGTCACCGTGGCGATTCGGCCGTCCGGCAAATACCCGACGTCGTAGAACCGCGGAACGTACACACCGCCGGTCTTCGCCAACCGCAGTAGCAGTTCGTCGCGACCACCAGGCCTGCCCTCGGCCTTCCAATCGCGCACGATCCCGGTGACGGTGCGGGCGATTTCCTCGCCGTCGCCGAGCACGGCGGCGTCAATGAAGTCAGCGATCGGCTCAGGATTAAAAGCTGCGTGGCCGCCCGAGATGACGATCGGATGGGTGTCGTCGCGATCGCGCGACTCGACCGGTATGCCAGCGAGATCGAGCGCGTTGAGCATGTTGGTGTAGCCGAGCTCGGTTGAGAACGACAGCCCGAAGACGTCGAACGCGCCGACCGGGCGATGCGCGTCGACCGTGAACTGCGGGATGCCGTGCTCCCGCATCAGGGCCTCGAGATCCGGCCAAACCGCGTACGTGCGCTCGGCGAGCACGTCGTCCAGCTCGTTGAGCACTTCGTAAAGGATCTGCACGCCCTGGTTCGGCTGCCCGACCTCGTACGCGTCGGGGTACATCAAGCACCAACGCACGGCGCAAGCCGCCCAGTCCTTCACGACCGAGTTCAGCTCGCCCCCGACGTACTGCACCGGCTTGCTCACTTGCATGAGCAGCGGCTCAAGACGAGGGAAAACGGAATCGGGCGCTGCGGCGCACCCAAGCACTGCGGTCACGACGGTGGAGCTCCTCCGGCAGACGACAGGCCGACACCTGGTGGCGTCATGCCAGCGTAACGGACTCGCGCCGGGCGGTAACCCCGCCACCAAGCCAACCGGTCGCCTCACCATCGCTGTGCGGGTGGTCACGGACCGGTTGGCTTCGTGAGGGACGGCGCCCCCTCAGACAGGTGTCGAGTTCGGCCCGGCCTTCGTCTGAATGTGCACGTTTTGCAGCAGCCCAATGGCGAGCATGCTGGCGAAGATCGACGAGCCGCCATAGGAGACGAACTGCAGCGGGATTCCGGTGACCGGCATGATCCCTAGGTTCATGCCGATGTTCTCGAAGGACTCGAAGGCGAACCAGCACACGACGCCCGCGGCGACGATCCGGCCGAACAAGTCGGGTGCGTGAGCCGCGATCCGCAATCCCCGCCACATGATGACGGCGATTAGCAGGATGATCGCCGCGCCGCCCAAAAACCCGAGCTCCTCCCCCGCCGTCGCGAAGACGAAGTCGGTGCTCGAGGCGTAGACGGCGCCGCTGTTGATCTGCTGGCCGTGGAACAAGCCTGACCCGGTGAGGCCGCCGGTGCCAATCGCGATGCGCGCTTGGTAGGCGTTGTACCCAGCGCCAGACAGGTCGGCGTTCGGGTTGAGGAACGACGTGAGCCGACCCATTTGGTAGCCGTGCAAGATGTGCAGTTTTATGACGACCACCGCGCCGACCGCCATCAGCGCCGCCAAACCGACGATCCAGCGGGTGGGCGCGCCGCCGACGGCCAGCACGCCGAACATGATGGCGAGCAAGACGAGGGTGGTGCCCAGGTCGTTTTGCATCAGCACCACGCCCATCGTGATGCCCATCAGAATCAGTGCTCGGACGACGTCGGCGTCGCCCACCTGCTGTCGCTCACGCACCCTGGCGTTGAACAACATCGCAACCAACACGATGATCGCCAGCTTGGAGAACTCCGACGGCTGAATCTCCAAGCCGCCGCCGATGCTGATCCAAGCCTTCGCGCCCGCGACGTTCGAGCCGATCACAAAGGTCGCGAACAAGCCGAGCAGACCAAGCACATAGATGATCGGCGCGGCCGAGCGCATCGCGCGGTAATCGGCGAGCGACGCCAACACCGCCAACACCAGCCCGATGACGACAAACATCGCCTGGTGCTCGGCGCCGGCGAACGGATGCGTCGGGTTGTTCGGCTTGGTCGCAGCCGCGACCAACAGCGTGCCGAGGAGACACAGGCTCAGCACCGCGGCCCACAAAACCCAGTCGGTGCGCCGCAGTTTGGAGTCGCGGCCGAGCAGGCCCTCGCTCGGCGGCGGCACCATGCGCGGACGAGCGCCGATCGGCCGGTTCGCCAGCGACCCGCTCATCGTGCCCACGCCGCTGTTGGCAGGCCAGCCCGCGCATATTGATCGGGCGGCGGCGCGAGCAATTCGTCGTACGGGCCGATCGCCTTCGGCGAACCGGACGACGAGCTCGCCGCGGCGGGCGACGATGCCGTCGGTGATGTGGACGGCGAGGCGGTGGCGACCGGCGCGGGCTTGAGGTTTGGCAGCGCGGCCGGCGGGGCGCCAGCCGGAAGCGCCGGCCCGGCCTTGGCGAACATGTCGTTCGGGCTCATCGAGGGGTTGCCGTCAAGGCCGTAGATGCCGTCGTAGATCTGCCGGACCGCGGGAGCGGCGGTGACACCGCCCTGGCCGCCCTGCGACACCATGACCACGACCGCGTACTGCGCCGGTTGCCCGACCGGGCCGCCAAAAGAGGCGAACCACGCGGTGTCGATTTTGCCTTGAACCTCGGCGGTTCCGGTCTTTCCAGAGACCGTGTAGCGGTCGAGCGGGAAACCAGCGAACGCGTTGTAGGCGGTGCCCCCGGGCTCGGAGACCACCGCCGAGAGCGCGTTGCGCTCGTAGGTCAACACGTTCGCCGGCACCTGCAGCTTGGTCGAAGGTGCGTCGATTTTCTTCACCAGCGAACCATCCGGGCCGACGATGGCCTTGCCCACGCGCGGGCTGAACAGGGTGCCGCCGTTGGCCAGCGCGCCGTACGCCACCGCAAGCTGCAGCGGCGACACCGTGACGGTGCCTTGGCCGACCGCGAAGTTGAGCGCGTCGCCCTCGCGGTACTTATAGCCGTCGTTGCAGTTGTCTCGAACGATGTCGCGGATGGTCGGGTCTTTCTCGGTCGGCCAATCGGCGCACCACAGCGCCTTGTTCTTGTTCCATTCGTCGACCTTGTCTTGCCGGGTCTCAATGCTGCCGGTGGCGTCGATCGGCAGGTCGATGTCGGTTGCCTTGCCGAGCCCCCACAGCCTTGCCTCGTTGATCAACGCGTCGGCCGGATGCGCCGGCTTGATGCCTCCGTCGGCCTTCCACAAGTTGTCGGCGATTGAGTAGAAGTAGGTGTCGCACGAGATTTTCAGCGCATCAGCGAACGAAATCTTGCCGGCGCCGGTCTCGCCCTCGAAGTTGGTGAACGTTTGGCCGCCGACCGAGTAATGCGTCGGGCAATCGTAGGTGCCCGACAGCGAGTAGAGCGGAGTGCTGACGGCGCCCGCCGTCGAGACCACTTTGAACGTCGACCCAGGCGCATACTGGCCCTGGATTGCTTGGGAAAACAGCGGTTTGCCTGGATCGCTGTTCAGTTGCGCGTACACCTTCGGATCGATCGAGCCGCCGTCCCACACTGACGGCGAGTACGTCGGGTAATTCGCTGCGGCGATCACGTGGCCAGTGCGGACGTCGAAAACCACCGCCGCGCCGGCGTCGGCGGGCACCGTCATGCTCTTGCCGAACAACCGTTGCGGCGTGGTGCGTGCGCGATTAACCGCGTCGGCGAGAGCCTGCTCCGCGATCCGCTGCACCCGCGCGTCGATGCTCGTGACGACCGCGTCGCCGGGCACCGGCTCGACCTGCGAGACCGTCGACAGCGGATTGCCAGCGGGGTCGACCGACACCGTCTTGGTGCCGAGTTTTCCTTCCAGGTATTGGTTGTACTCGGCCTCAAGCCCCTCTTGCCCGATGACGCCGCCGGCTCCAGCCGCTGACGTGAGCGACTGCTTGTCGGCGTCCGTCTTGGCTTTGTCGATGTCGTCGCCGGTGATTTTGCCGACGTGTCCGATGAGTTGAGCGGCCGACGCGTTCTGCGGCACGGGATACGACCGCACGTCTTGGATTTGCGCTGTGATGCCGGGAAAAAGTTCCTGCTGCTCAAGCACTTGCAGCGCGACCGCGCTCGCCTTTTGCACCCCGCCTGCCGTGGAGTTGTCGACGCTGTAGAGGGGGATGGGCTGCAGCGGTGAGCCGGTCCAGCAGCCGGGGTTTTTCTGCGGCGCCTGCTGGCCGTACTTGGCGTAGTCACACAGCGTCGCCTTCGCCTCGAGCTCCTCAGCGGCGACGCCGACAATCTGTGACAGCCGCTGCATCTCCTCGACGCGCTTCGGATTCGGCTGCGGGTTTGCGTCGGTGCCGACGTTCGCCTTAGGCAACTCGGTGCTGACCGCCGACACCACGAGCGCGCTGTCGTTGCGGGCGAGCGGGCGCCCGAGGTCGTCGACGATCATGCCGCGTGGCGCGACCACCGGCACCTCACGCGTCGCGGTCTTGTTCAACGCCGCGGCGTACTGGTCACCGGCCAGCGCCTGCATGTACCAAAGCCGGCCGGCGAGGGTGAGC
>JAICYF010000045.1 GCA_025934355.1 Acidothermaceae bacterium | reverse complement strand
GTGGGGGGGGGGGGGGCCGCCCCCCGCGCCCCGGGGCGGCGGCGCGCGGCCGCCGCCGGGCCCCCCCCCCCCCCCGCTGCTGCGTTCGGGCTACTAGTGCTTGAGGTTCACCAAGTCCTGCAGCACCTCGTCTGACGTTGTGATCACCTTCGAGTTCGCTTCAAAGCCGCGCTGGGCGATGATGAGGTTGCTGAACTCCTGCGAAAGGTCGACGTTCGAGCCCTCGAGCTCGCCCGACGCCAACTGTCCGCGGCTACCGGTGCCGGCCGTGCCGATCTGCGGTTGGCCAGAGTTCACCGTCGAGGAGTACTCCGAGTTGCCGACCTTGTCCAAACCACCGGGGTTGTTGAAGGTCGCCATCGCGATCTGACCGAGCGGCTGCTTCATGCCGTTGGTGAAGACGCCCTGAATCGTGCCGTCAGGCGAGATGGAGTACGACGCCAGCGACCCCATGGCGTTTCCGTCAGAGGTGATGACAGCGGCGGTGTTCTCGCCACCGAACGCCGTCAATCCGGAGATGTCGAGCTTCACGCTCTGCCCGTTGAGGGTCACGGTCGCGGGCGACGTCGTGGTCAGCTTCCCGCTGGAGTCGAACGCGAGGCTGACGGGCGACGGCTGGGTCGCCGGCGGAACCACCGACGGGTCGGTGAAGTTCAGGGACCAGGTCTTAGACGGGGTGTCGTACTTGTACGTGAGTGCGACGTCGACGAGCTGGCCCTTCGCGTCGTACACCTTGAGGTCGTTGGAGATCGGCGACCCGCTGCCATCAGCGGGGAGGTTGCCGGCGAGGGTCGCGGCGGTCGACGGCGTGGGCGACATGGACGTGCCCAACGGAAGCTGAATGCCGCTGATCGAACTGCTGGTATTGACCACACCGTTTTGCGCAGTCCAACCCTGCACCAAGCCGCCGTTCGCGGTGGTGAGGTTTCCGTTCGCGTCGAACGTGAATGCACCGTCGCGGGTGTACACCTGCTGGCCACCGTCGTTCACGACGAAAAAGCCGTCGCCCTGAATCATCAGGTCGGTGTCGACACCGGTCGTCTCCGCCGGACCTTGAGTGAACGCGGTGTTGATCGCGGCGACCTGCACGCCCAGGCCGACCTGCGCGGGGTTGGTGCCGCCCTGGCCGTTCTGAGGGGCGCCGGCCGCTTTCAACGCCTGGCTCAGGGTGTCTTCGAACTCGGCGGACGACGCCTTGAAGCCGGTGGTGTTGACGTTCGCGATGTTGTTGCCGACGATGTCGAGCATCGTCTGGTGCGCACGCAGACCGGAGACTCCGGAGAAGAGCGAGCGAAGCATGCGTTTTCCTCGTTTCGGTTGTTAGGTGATGCTCGGCTTGGATTCAGGACGTCGGGGCGCTGGAAGTCGCCGCGAAGACTGACGTGATGGAGCTGATGGGAACTTGGCTGTCACCGACTCGGACCAGTGCGCCGTTGGAACCGGGTGACGCGCTCGACACGACGCCGACGTTCTGAACGCCGTTCGCGTCGACAAAGGTGACGTTCTTTCCGATGAACGAGGTGGCCTCGAGCATCTGCTGACTTTGCAAGATGGCGGCGTTCTGCTTGGCGAGCGAGTTCATGCTCTGCACCATTGAGAACTGCGCCTCTTGCGTGATGTAGGTGCTGCTGTCGGTCGGGTTCATCGGGTCTTGATGACTGAGCTGCGCTACGAGCAATTGCAAGAACGTGTTGCTGTTGATTCCGCCACCGAGGTCAATTCCGTCGGACGAGCTCGACGCGGCCGGTGAGGTGGGCGGCGTCGCACCGACACCGCTGACGGGAGTGGTCATCGTGCTGCTCCTTAAATCCGGACGTCGAGGGTGTCGTCGTCCGCCTGCTGCGGTTGACGCGAAGGTCGGTCGGCCGGACGACGGTCACCGCCCGCGTCGTCGTACGTCGGTGCTTCGTGCTGGTGGCGCCCGCCCGTGTGCTGCTGCTGCTCATGTTGCTGCGGCATTAGCGACTGTTTGGCGGCGACGATGATGTCGCCGGTGCGGACTCCACTGGTCTGCAACTGGGAGCGAAGGTCGGACAGCGATTGGTTCAGTACCTCATGCCCGTGCGCGTGTTCCGCGGACATGTGCACTGACAGCACACCCTGCTGGACTTCAACCCGCACCGTCACGGCGCCAAGGTCAGCCGGGTGCAGCTGCAGGGAAAGCGTGTAATCGCCGTCCTTTGCGGTGCGCAGTGGCGCGACGACCTGAACGATCTGTTGCGACAACATGCCAGACACGTACGCCGGTTGCGCCTGCTGCACCGGACTAACCGGCGTCGGCTGCGTCGCCTGAGTCGCGGCTTGCGCCGCCAGCTGCGCGTCAAAGTGCGGCGCCCCGGCGGCGGGCGTGTGCAGATCCTGGGCGCCCTGCTGCGCCTCGGTTGGCTTTGAGTGGTAACCGGTCGACGTGACAACCGGCGCACCGGCCGCGCTGGACTTCGCGTCGGACGACGTTTCCGCCAGCGCGGGTTGCGGTGTTGCCAACAGCGCGGGCGCGTCGGCCTGCGGGCCGTCGATCTTCGGCGGGATGGTCGACGCGACTTGGGTTGGCTGCTTGGCATCCAGCGTGACCGCTGTGCCACCGGGTTTGTCGCCGGACTTGGGGCCCAGTTCTGGTTCGGGGTTTACGTCGGTTGGGCCAATGGCGGGCACGTTGCTCGCCGGCGCCTGCACGGCCGTGACCGCGGCGACGAGCTGCGCAGGCAGCTGTCCTTCGGTCAGGGCAGTTCCAGGCTTCAGGATGGACGGCGCTTGAGTGGTCGTTGCGGGAACTCCAGTCACAGCTGCGGGTTTCGCCGGCCCGCCGCCGGATGTGGCCAATGCCTGCGCCAAGGCGGCAGCCGCTTTCTCAAGTCCGGCGGGCACTTTCGGCGCGTCCTTCACGATGGGCGGCGCCGGTGTGCTCTGCGGAGCAGTAGAGAGCGACGACCCGTGCTCCAGCTCACCCGCCGAGTGATCCTCAGCCAGCGGCTTGGTCGGGCCCGGAGACTTCGCCTGGTCGGAGGGCTTCGCAGCGTCGCTCTGATCGGTTGTCGTCGCAGCTGCGTCGTGGTCGGCTCGCGTCGAGCGGGACGCGGCCACGTCAGGCCTCGCGTCGTCCGACGTGTCGGTGTGCAACGTCGACCGCGAACTCACGCTCGACACGGCCGACGACGCCGACGGAGTTGACTGGGCTGGCGGCGCCGAGGGCGTCACAGGCGCGCCAATCACAGCGGCGATGAGCGCGCTGAACGCCTCGTCGGCGGCCGACGCGTCGACGCCGTTCGACTGCCGCGACGGTGGGTTCATGGGCAACGCAGGACTGATGGCTTTCATGCGGCCTCGTTCATATAGGACATCACTTTTTGCACGTAGTTCTGTGTCTCGGGGTAGGGCGGGATGCCACCGTGCTGATCGACGGCTGGGCCGCCGGCGTTGTAGGCGGCAAGTGCCAACTGCACGGATCCGTACTTGTTCAACTGGCCCTTGAGCAGTCGGGCGGCGCCGTCGATCGCTTGCGTCGGATTCGTGGCGTCGACACCGAGCGCTTTGGCGGTGTCGGGCATCAGCTGCATGAGTCCGACGGCGCCTGCGGAACTCACGGCGTCCGGGCGATAGTTCGACTCGGCATGCGCAACCGCCGAAAGCAAACCGCTCGGCAAGCCGTAGCGCTGCTCCGCGGCGGTGAACGCGGCCGCGTAGGAGGACGCGCCCGACGGCCACCCGCTCGACGCGTTTGTCGAAAGCGCCGCGGGCCGGGTCGCGATCGCGTCGACGCTCGGCGTGGGATTGACAACCCGGCGGATGGTGCTTGGCGTCGTGGTGATGTCCTGCACCTGAACGTTGGTTCCGGTGTGCGGCGCGACCACCATTTTTCCGTCGCCGGCGTAGATGCCGATGTGAGTCGCCGGGTCGCCGAAGCAAACCAGGTCACCTGGTTGAGCCTGTGCGAGCGACGGCACTGGCGTGCCCACTTTCGCCTGCTCTTGACTGGTGCGCGGCAGCGAGAGGCCGAGATCCCCGTAAGCGCGTTGGACGAGCGCTGAGCAGTCGAGACCTTTGCTCGGATCGGTGCCGCCATAAAGGTAAGGAACGCCGAGGTACTTCTCCGCGTCGGCGACGACAGCCTCGCCGGTCACACCCGTGGCGCCGATCTGCGCTGGCGCAGACGCTGAACCGCCGTCGCCGCCCGAGGCCACATCGATCGATGACATACTCGCCAGCGCGGATTCAAACTCGCTTCCGTACGTCTGAGTCGACGATGCGACGCCGACCGATGGCGTCGTCTGCGCCAGTGACGGAAACAGTTGGTTGATTGCAGTGATCCTGCTCTGCACGTCCTCGACGACGCTCATCACGACACCTCCCCGCCGTCGGCGCCGCGCCGGAGACGTCGTCCGGTGACGATGTCGTCGGCCTCCGCCTGTTCTGCCGCCTCTAGCTCGACGCGATGCTGTGCCCGCTGTCGCTCGTCCAGGCTCTCGAGGGCACCAACCTTTTGCTTTGCCTCAGCCCAGTTGTCGTGAGCCGCGTCGAGCTGGTCGTGGGCGTCGGCACGCTGCCGGTCCGCGTCGACGACCGCCTGCGCGCGTAACGTCGCGACGTCGCGCATCGCCAGCATGTTCAACACCGTTCCGCGTAGTGACGCCGCGCTCGCCACGTTGGCCTCGTAGTTGCGCAGCTTCAAGTCGTAGTCCTCGTCGGCATGCGCCGCGTGCTCAGCCGCGGAACGCAATGCCTGCCGCGCAACGGTTTCCTGGGTCGCGCGAACACGAAGCACCCGGTGCAAAGAGAAGACGTATCGCTTCACGCGGCCACCAGGTCATGCAGCCAGTTCCATGCTTGGGCGGCAGGCGTTATCGCCATGATGTCCTGCCGAAGGAACCCGTCGATTCGCGATCGCAGCCGCAACGCGGAGTCGACGAGCGGGTTTGAGCCTGGCGCGTAGGCGCCGATCTCGATGAGCTCGCGGGCGTCTCGGTGAGCGGCGAGCATCTGGCGGAGCGCGGTCGCGTCCTCACGCTGTTGCGACGTGGTGATCGCGTTCGTGACACGAGAGATCGATTCGAGCACGTCGATGCTCGGGAAGTGTCCGCTGGTCGCGAGCCGACGAGTGAGGACGACGTGGCCGTCGAGGATCGAACGGGCCGAGTCAGCGATCGGCTCGTTCATGTCGTCGCCCTCGACAAGCACGGTGTAGAGACCGGTGATGCTGCCGCTCTCGGCCGATCCGGCGCGCTCAAGCAGCTTTGGTAGCAACGCGAACACCGAGGGCGGGTAGCCGCGAGTGGCCGGCGGCTCGCCCACGGAGAGCCCGACCTCGCGTTGCGCCATGGCGAACCGGGTCAGGCTGTCCATCATCAAGACAACGTGCGCGCCCTCATCGCGGAACCACTCGGCGATGCGTGTCGCGACAAAAGCCGCGCGCAGTCGAACGAGCGGGGGCTCGTCGGACGTCGCCACAATCACCACCGAACGGGCGAGGCCCTCAGGGCCGAGGTCGTTCTCGATGAACTCGCGCACCTCACGACCGCGCTCTCCGATCAATGCGATGACGGAGACTTCCGCCTCGGTGCCGCGCGCGATCATCGACAGCAGCGATGACTTTCCTACGCCGGAGCCGGCGAAAACGCCAAGTCGCTGGCCGCGGCCGCACGGGACGAGCGCGTCGAGCGCCCTGACGCCAAGCGACAGCTGCTGATCGATCCGCGAACGGCGAAGCGGGTGTGGCGAGGTGCCGTCCACCGTCACGCTTTCCACGTCGTCCAAGGGACCCATGTCGTCCATCGGCCGGCCCAGCCCGTCGAGCACGCGGCCCAACAACGACCGACCCACGGGAATCACCATCGGACCGCCCGTCGGCGTCACCAGGGCACCGGCGCGCACGCCGGTGATGTCGCCGAGTGGCATGCAGGCAAGCCCCGACTCCCGCACCGCGACGACTTCAGCCAGCACCGGGAGTCCCGGTGCCTCGACATGCACGACGTCGCCGATCGCGGCGCTCACACCGTCCGCGTGGAGGCTCAGACCGACGACCCCGCTAAGCCTGCCTTGCACAGCCGGCCGCGCCGCGTCGAGCACCTGCGACCACTGTGCGCCCCAGTTGGAAGTGAGGGTCATCGCGAGAGCACCTGCCGAACGCGCTCGATCGCCGCGCTCAGGCTCGCGTCGACATGCGTGGCGCCGCCGTCCGCGACGCATGAGCCCGGCTCGACGTCGGCGTCTGTGACGATGTGCACCGCTCGCCCGGCCGTGATGTCAGCGAGGTCGTCCAACACCGCGACGTCGAGCGGATGCACCATGACGGTGACGGCGACGTCGCCAGGCAGCACGGTCAGGGCACGCCGAATCGCGTCACGCACTGGCGCTGTCGCGACCTCAAGCTCACGCCCGAGCAGGGTCGTCGCGAGGTCGAATGCCGCGTTGAGGACGACGTCCTCGACGTCGTGCAACGCGGCTGCTTGCTGAACTGCCAAGGTTGTGGCCGCGTGATCGAGCAGCGCGATCGCCCGGTCAAGGGCCTCCCGCCGTTGTTCCTCGGACTGCCGCAACCTCGCGAGTTCCTCTTCGAGGGCCGCGTCCTTCTCGCGTTGCGCGGCGACCAGGCCGTCGCGGTATCCCTGCTGGAATCCATCCGCTTGAGCTTGCCCGCGCGCTGACTCGACAGCGACCTCAAACGCCTTCTCGAGCGTCGGGTCGACGAGTCGAGGATCGGCCGAAGCACCGGTGGCAAAGGGGCTTCGCCGCAAGTCGCCGTCAAGGCGGGCGAGATTGGCCTGGCTGGCGCCGACGCCGCGCAGGATCGCGGAACGCGCAGGCGCGCTAGTCGACGAACTCATCGTCCGCACCCCGCTGAATGACGATCTGTCCCGACTCCTCGAGCTGACGGATCACCTGCACGACCTTTGCCTGCGACTCCTCGACGGTTTTCAGACGAACCGGTCCGAGCAGCGAAATCTCCTCTTCGAGGTTCTCCGCCGCGCGCTCCGACATGTTCGTCATGACCTTCGTGCGCACTTCCTCGCGGACGCCCTTGAGCGCGGTGGCGAGGTCAGCGACCTCGACCTGACGCAGCACCAGCTGAACTGCCTTGTCGTCGAGGCTGAGGATGTCTTCGAACATGAACATCTGCGCGCGCACCGTTTCGGCAAGCTCACGGTCGCGCTCCTCGAGCGCTTCGAGGATGAGTTTCTCCGTCGCGCGGTCGGATCGGTTGATGATGTCGACGAGCGGCCCGAGGCCGCCGACGGTCGACGACTCCGCTTGTGACAGCACGCTCGCCAGCTTCTTCTCGAAGATGCCTTCGACCAGTTTCACGTGCTCCGGCGATGTGCGGTCCATGACCGCGATGCGGTGAGCGACGTCCGCCTGCATCTGGGGCACCATGCCGCTCAGCACGATCGCGGCCTGCTCGGACCCCATGTGGGAGAGCACCAGCGCGATGGTCTGCGGATGCTCGTCTTGCAGGAAGGAGAGGATCTGCCGCGGATCGGCCCGCCGAAGGAACTGGAACGGCATTTCGGTGAGCACCGCGTTCAAGCGCTCAATGATGTCGCGCGCTTTGTCGGCGCCGACGCTCGCCTCGAGAATCTCGCGCGCGAACGCGAGACCGCCACGGCTGTAGTACTTGTGCGCAGCGATGAGCTCTTCGAACTCGTCCATCACACGCTGGGCGACCGAGGCGTCGATTGACTCGAGCCGCGCGATCTCGGCCGTGATCTCCTCGACCTCGCCTTCGCGCAAGTTCGACAACACGGCAGCCGACCGCTCTTTGCCTAGCTGGACAAGCAACACCGCGGCTTTGCGCAATCCGCTGATCTCATTCATGAGACGCGCTCGCAATCGTCACGAGGGTCTCCGGTCAGCCAACCAACCGCGCAACAACTGCGCGACCTCCTCGGGCTGACGTTCGACCAGCTCGCCGATTTCGCTGTCGATCGCCGGGCGGCCAAGCTCGAGTCGGTCGTGTCCGCGCGGACCAGGCACCAGCTCGCGAACCACTTCGTCTTGCTGCGCGGCGAGTAGGGCGCGCATCTGGCGCGCCTCTTCGAGTTCAAGCCGCTCCGCCATTCCGAGTATCGGAGACGACTCACGAGCCTTCTTCGCCTTGCGCATGAAGAAGAAGATCGCGCCTAGGACGACGAACCCGATGAGGCCGTCCTTGCCGTAGCCGACCAGCTTGTTCATGTCTTTGCTCTTCTTAGCCGCGGCGATCTCCTGCTGCGCGGCCTTCGCGGCGGTCTGGTCGAACGGCATGGTGCTCACCTGCACGCTGTCGCCGCGGGAGGTGACGATGCCGGCGGCGTTCTCGACCAGCTTCTGCACGTCAGCGGTGTTCACCTTTGCCGCCGCGGTGCTGTCGAGCAACACGGCCACCGACATGTGCTGGACGGCGCCGGGAGCGGTCTTCACCTGCTGCACCACGCGGCCAATCGCGTTGTCGGTGGTCGACGTGCCGTTGTAATAAGTGCCAGGGCTCGCGCTGGTTGACGGGGCTGGCACCGCGATGTTGTCGGGGCCGAGGATTCCCGTTGAGCTCGGGTTCGTGCCGGAGTAAGTCTCGACGCTCTTCGTCTCAGACAACGGGATCGGCGTGGTGCCCGGGCTGGGCTGCACGTAGTTCTCAGAGGTCGTCTCTTGCGAGTCGAAGTTCAACGTCGCGTTGGTCTGCACGATCACGTGCCCGGCGCCGACCAGCGGCTGCAGCAGATTCTGGACCGCGGTCGAGACGCGCTGCTCATACAACGACGTTTGTTGAGACTGGATGCTGCTCGCGCCGACCAGCTGACCGTCGTCGCCCGCCACCGACAAGATGTTGCCCTGCGAGTCGGCGACGGTCACGTTGGACGGGTCAAGACCCTCGACGCTCGACGCGACCAAGTGCACGATCGCCTGCACCTGTCCGGCGCCCAATGGCTTGCTCGGGTCGGTGGTCACCAGCACGGAGGCGGTGGGCTTGCTCGCGTCGCTGCTGAAGACGTCGTTGTTAGGCAGCACAACGTGGACGACCGCCGCACTCACGCCGTCGATGGCTTCGATGGTCTTGGTGAGTTCACCTTCGATCGCTTGCTGATACTCGACGTTCTGTTGGAATTGCGACGTGGTGATGCCGCCCTTGTCGAGCAACGAAAAGCCGCTGACACCACCGGTTGGGAGGTTGGCTTTCGCCATGTCGAGCCGCAACTGGTACACGTCCTTTTGCGGCACCATGATGGTGCCGCCGCCGTCCGCCAGTTTGTACGGCTCTTTCGCCGCGTTGAGCTTGTCGGTGATCGCGCTCGCGTCCGAGGCCGCGAGATTGGAGAACAGCGGGGCATAACTCGGCTTGGACGCCCATCCGCTGAACAAGTAACCGCCGACGATGAGACCGACGACGACCAGCGCGGTGACGGTCTTTTGACCGGCCGTGAAGTCGGCGAAGATGGCGCGTCCGCGCTCGAGCAACCGCTTGATGTCGAAGTTCATTCGCAGCCCGTCACATCTGCATGTTCATGATGGAGGTGAATGCGGAGACCGCCTTGTCGCGCACGGCGGTGGTGAGCTGGGTCGCGATCGCGGCCTCCTGGCTGGCGATCATGTACGACGTGATGTCTTGCAGCGACCCGGTCGACGCCTGGGTCGCCAGGTTGTCGGCCGTCGATTGGGTCTTTTGCAGCGCGTCGATGCCTTGGGTGAGCGCGTTGCCGAACTGCGCGCCCGACGCCGGGTCGGTCGCCGTTGCCGCAGGCGCTGCCGTGATCGGCTGTATCGGTGAGAATCCGGAGATTGGAGGTATCGCTGCCATGCGTTAGCTCACTTGTTCCCGAGTTGAAGGGCTTGCTGGTAGGCCTCAGTCGCGCGGCTCAGCACGGAAAGGTTCGCCTCGTAGCCGCGTTGCGCCATGATCATCTGTGTCATCTGCCCGGTGACGTCGACGTCGGCGTGACGCACGTAGCCCTTCGCGTCAGCCAACGGATTTTGCGGGTCGTAGGACTCGATGCCCGCGCTCGAGCCGTAACGGATTCCGGTGACCTCGACCCCGCCTCCCGGCGCGGACGAGGCCTGCACGTATCGCTCAGCAAAAGCTGGCTGGTCGCCGGGCACGGCGTCGTTGACGTTGCTCAGGTTGTCGGCAATCGCGTCCATCCACTTGCGGTGCACCGTCAGACCGGTGCCGCTGATGCCGATCGTGTCGAAGAGGCCGGCCATCAGACGTTCCCGATTGACGTCTTGAGCAGCTGGAACTTCGCCGTCAGCGCCTCGACGCTCGTCTGGTACTTCAGGCCCGTGTCGGTGATTGACACGGTCTCTTCATCGAGGTTGACGTTGTTGCCGTTGGCCTCAGTGGGCTCAAGGGAAGTCTGGGTGGCGATCGTGGCCGCCGCCGGATTGCCTGCGTTAATCGCGGCCTGCAGGCTCTGCTCGAAGGAGACCCGCTTGGCGTGGTAGTCCGGCGTGTTGATGTTGGAGATGTTGTCGGCGATCGCGCGTTGGCGCGCGGACAACCCCGACACCGCGACCTCAAGCGCGGACGTCGTCAGATCGTCGAACACTGGATCGCTCCTCCGGACACCGAAATGGCCGTATCGGGTCGCCGATCCGTGGCGTCCTGGTTGAGCGATCCGTGCTCAGGCGTCACATCGGCCGGAGGCTTGCGGTTCTGAGAAGAACTGGTGAGCTGTGTCGGCGCGCACGCGGTCTATCGCGTGCTGGCCGAGACAAGTCGGTCGTTTGTCGGGCCCTTAAGCCCAAAGCCGTTAGGCCTCGACGTCGACGAAGGCCGGCCGCCGGCGCCCTGTGGTGGCCTGCGCGCGTGCCCGGGTGACAGCCGCTTGCTCACGGGCGGTCTGGGTCATCGCGTCACGCACTCGCTCCTCGACGCGGGCCGACTTCTCCTGGACGACGCGGGCCTGCTCGGCGAGCTCGGGCGGAACCGGGCCGAGATCGGGGGGCAGCACGAAATCGAACCGCGCGTTCGCGGTGTCGCCCTGCTCGAGCTGGCGTTGGAAGTTGTCAAGCGCGCGGTCGTATAGATCGAGCACGTCGGACCATGACGCAGACACGGCTCAGCCCGCCTCTGCCATCAATTGTGCGGCCGCGCCGTGCCAAGCCTCACGCAGCGGTTCGACAAGCTTGCGGCACTCCTCGGCCTTTTCGGCGTCACGGTCGATGTTCGCCTGAATCAGCTCCTTGAGCAGCCAGCCGTAGATGCTGGCGAGTCGCGCCGCGCCGTCCCACTGGTCGACGCGAAGGCTGCTGCGCAGCTCGAAGACGATGTCCTGCGCGTGCCGCAGATGCTTGTCTGCTTCGACGCGGTGGCCCTGCCGCAGGGCGTCACGGCCCTGCACGATGTCGAGGAGCAGCCGGTCGTACAGCATCACAACGAGCCGGGCAGGGCTCGCGGTCGCGACGACTTCCGCGAGATAGCGCGCTTTCGGATTCACAGCCACGACGTCATCCCTCACCCGCTGGAGCTTGAGCTTGAACTTGAGCTAGAGCTTGAATAGCCGGGCAATCCGGCGATGGAGGCGTTGAGCTGCGCGCCTGTCGCCTGGAGTTGCCCCAGCTGGCTTTCAAGATCGGCCCACTGCTTTTGAAGTGCGGCCTGCTTGGTGTCAAGCACGATCTGCCAGCTGGCGATCTCGGTGTTGAGGCTGTCGATCGTGGAGTTGATGCCGTCGATCTCGTTCGTCAGCACGCCGGTCTGCAATGCGACGGCGCTGTTCGCGACGGTGCCAAGTTTTTGCGCGACGCCTGCGGAGTAGGTGAGGGTGCCGGCGGATCCACCGCCCAGCGCCGCGACGTCCGCGGTGGTTAACGTGACGTTGAGCATGATGGCGTCGACACCGGGCGCGCCGACCGGCGTGTAGAGAATCTGACCGATCCCTTTGGCGGCCTGTCCGTTGATGGTGCCAGCGACGTCGGTTCCGGCCGTGATGGAGGACGCGACCAGGCCGCCGGTCGCGGACGACGTGAACGTGGATTGCGAGCCGTAGGCCGTCGACGCCAGGTTGATGATGCCGTTGCTGCCCAGTGTCGAGGTGATGCCAAGACTGTTGGTCGCGGCGAGTGCGTTGAGGGCGTCAGCGATGGTTTGCGCGGTGTCACCGGCTTGGACGGTGTAGGTCGCGCTGTTTGAGCCTGAGCCGAGCGTGACGGTCTGCCCTGCGTTGATGCCGCCGGACGTGTCGATGGTGGCGCTCGCCCGGGTCGCGGCCTGCGTGACTGTCACGTCGTAGGCGCCGGGCTGCGTGGCGTCGCTGCTCTTTTGCAGGGTGATCGAGCCACTCAACCCTGATTGGGCTGGCGCGAAGACGCCACCCGGCGTGAAGGCGGCTTGCACCGAAGCCGGGTTGGCATTGAAAGCGGTCTCGAAGGCACCCTGGTCGAAGGTGATCTGACCATCCTTGGTGAGCGACAAGCCGACGCTCGTGGCGCTCGTGCCGTTGCCCAACATCGAGCCAACCGCGCTCAAGATGTTGTTGCGCAAGCTCTCCGCGGTCATGTCGCCGGTCAGCACCGACGCGGCCTTGTTCTGCGCGTCGTAGGCGGTGTCATTGCTGATTTCGGTGAGCACCGCGTTGGCGGTGTCGACCATGGCCTGCACCTTGTCCGCAATGCCAGAACCGTCGGGCGACGTCTGCAACGAGACCCCGGTGGCCAGTTGGCTCACCGTGAAAGTCATGTTCGGGATCGCGCTGCCAAACGTGTTCGTGCTGGACGAGATCGTGTACTGGGCGGGGGTTCCCGCACCAACGGTGATCTGCGCGTCCTGCGCGTTAGCCGTGTTCTGCATCGCGCCGAGGGCGCCGAGGCCGGTCACCGAAAACGCGGCGTTGGCGCCGGTCGCGGTCGACGTCAGCTGAAGCTTGTATTGCCCCGGCGAGACCTGCACTGCGGTGGCCTGCACTCCGGAGTTGCTCTTGTTGATGCCGGCGACCACTGCGCCCAGCGAGCCGTCACCCGTGTCGACTGTCACCGGTGAACCGCTTCCGCTGGTGATCGTCACCTGGGTTCCGCCGCTGACGACGGTCGCGGCGGTGCTCGAGACGCTGTTGGCGAAAACCGATGACTGGTAGCTCGCGAGTTGCGTGACGTCGAAAGAGAAGTTGCCGGCCTGCGCGCCGGCGGAGGCGGTCGCGGTGACGGAGCTGTTCGACGACGTGACCGCCATCGATTGCCAGGTGGTGGCCGAGGTCAAGGCGTCAGCGGCGGTCCGCATCGCGACGAACTTGGTGTTGATGGTTTGGTACGCGGTGAGCTTCGCCTGTTGAGTGGCAAGGTTGTTCTTCAGGTTGGTCTGAGGAAGCGCGGCCTGCGCCATGATGGCGTTGATGATGGAGGTCGTGTCGAGGCCGCTGACGAGGCCGTCGATTTGCGAGTTCCCGCTGGTGCTGCTGGTGACCGTCGTTGCCATTGGATGCCGCTCCCTTCCGCTCCGCTAGCCGGCTGATGGTCCTATCGACCGCTGGTCAAGGCAGATCAGGGGTTGGGACTCTCGAAATCCACTGAGAGTCCCAACCCCTGATCGGCGACTAGCCGAGGAGCTTCAGAACCGCCTGCGAGGCCGAGTTGGCCTGCGCCAGCATCGAGACGCCGGCCTGCTGAAGGACCTGCGCCTTGGTGAAGTTCACCATCTCCGACGCCATGTCGGTGTCCTGGATCGCCGAGTTCGACGACTGCAGGTTCTCGACCGTGACGTTGAGGTTGTTGATGGTGTGCTGGAAGCCGTTCTGGTAGGCACCAAGCTTCGACCGGAGGGTCGAAACGCTCTTGATGGCCGTTTGGACAGCGGTGATGGTGGTCGACTTGCTGACGTCGGTGCCAGCAGCGACACCCAACGTGGCGGAGTCGGCCTTGGAGATGTTCACCGCTTGGGTGTCACCCGCGTCGGCGCCGATCTGGAACGAAGCGCCGGCCGCACCCTGGGCACTCGTGGTGCCGTCGAACTTGACCGTGTTCGCGTTGCCGTCGGTCAGACCGGTCGAAGCGGACGTCGCGAACGTGTTGCCGCTGCCGACCGCGGACGAGCTCAGCGTGACCTTCCACACGCCGCCACCCTCGTCGGTGACTGCGGCGGTGACGGAACCGGCGGCGATGCCGTTGCCGGTCAGCGTCGTGTCGATGCCGTTCTGCACGGCGGACTGGAAGGCGCTCGCGCTGGTGTAAGCGCCGTCCTTGATGCTGACGGCGGTCGCGGCGAGCGCGGTGCCGTTGAACGTGCCGGCGATCTTGAAGCTGCCGGTCGACGCGGTGACCTTGCCGCCGCTGACCGAGAAGCTCTCGCTGGCCGCGCTGGTGCCGAAGGTGCCGTCGAGCAGGTTGCTCTGGCCGAACTTCGTGGTGGAGCTGATGTTGTCGATTTCGCCAGCGAGCTGGTCGAACTCGGCCTGGGCCGCGGCGACCGCGCCGGAGTCCTGCGAACCGGTGTTGTTCGCCTGGACCGCGAGCACGTTCATGCGCTGCAGGATGGAGTCGACCTCGGTGAGGGCACCGTCAGCGGTTTGCACGACGTTGATTCCGTCTTGCGCGTTCTTGACCGCCTGGGAGAGACCACCGATCTGCGCCTGCAGGCCCTGGCTGATCGACAGGCCCGCGGCGTCGTCCGCCGCCTTGTTGATGCGGTAACCGCTCGACAACTTCTGCAAGCTGTCCGACAGCTTGCTTTGCGTCATCGACAGGTTGCGGTACGCGTCGAGAGCGTCACTGTTGGTGTTGATACGAAGACCCATTTGATTTTCCTCCTTGAGTTGGGCCTCGGGCGGTCCATCCGTGGGCCAGCCCTTGCTTTCGCGTTCCGACTTTTGTCGGCCGAACGCTCCATCGGCGGTCGCTCGAGCCACCTTAGGGATTCGATCGAAGATCCGCCGGCCCCGGTGAGGCGGTCACACGGTCCGGAGGCGCAACATCCTCCAAGAGCTGAGGGAGGTCGCGGAAGGGCTGGGCGGCGTCAACAACACCACGGCAGCCCGCCGCCCTCGAACGCGGATTCTCGCGAAAGATCTCTCAGCTACTCGTGGCCACCGCCGATGGGAGCCCAACGATTGCCGCGCGTTCCCGCGTGGTGACAACGGAGCGCGGTTGCGCGAGGAGGTTGCGCGATGGGCCTCGCCGAGGTGTCTGACATCCTCTGGCGAGAGCGTGAATTGCTCGACGTCTTGCTGTTCAAGCTTGAAGAAGAGCAACTCCTGCTCGCCGCCGGCAAGGTGCGTTGGCTGGCGCGCGCCACCCGCGAGGTCGAACTCGTTCTCGAGCAGATTCGGCTGACGGAGCTGACCCGCTCCATCGAGGTCGACGCTGTCGCCGCCTCTCTCGGCCTCGACGCCAACCCAAGTCTGTCGAGCCTCGCCGAGGCCGCACCGGCGCCGTGGTCGGACCTCTTCCGCTCTCACCGCAGCGCATTCCTCACGTTGACCCAGGAAATCTCCTCCCTCGCCGAGGCCAACCGCGACTTCGTCAGCAACGCTTACCGCTCGGCGCAAGAGACGTTGCGCGCGATCGGCGCAGTCTCCGTTGACGGCTACACCGCGGCTGGCAAGCGAGAGGGATCGATCCCCCGACGTCGGTTGCTGGACGAGGCGATCTGATGGGCACCGAGTTCGGCACCATCGGCACCGCGCTGTCGGCGCTGCAAGCTGAACGCAAGGCACTCGAAGTCACCGGCCAGAACATCGCGAACTCAAGCACCGCCGGGTACACCCGCCAGCGCGCCGTTTTCAGCGCGGTTGGCGGCTCGGTCATACCCGCGATGTATTCGAAGTCGGACGGCGTGGGCGCCGGCGTTGATCTGTCTGACGTCCAGCGGCTGCAAGACGCCTTTCTCGAGCAACGCGCCAACACCGAGAACGGCACGCTGTCGAACCTGAACAGCATGCAAGGAACTCTCTCCGACATCGAGAACTCGTTCGGCGAACCCGGAGACAACGGCCTGCAGGCGCTACTTTCGTCGTACTGGAACGGCTGGGACGACGTGGCGAACAACCCGGGCGACGCCGCGGCGCGCACCGCGCTCATCGGAACGGCGCAATCGCTCGCCACCGGCCTCAACGTCGCCGCGGGCTCGCTGTCATCGCAGTGGACGTCGTCGCTGTCTTCCGTTCAATCGATCGTGAACAACGTGAACGGCACGGCGACAAACATCGCCGCCCTGAACAAGGCGATCGTCGCGGCGACCAGCGCCGGCAACCACCCCAATGACTTGATGGACCAGCGAGACCTGCTGATCCGTCAACTTTCGTCGCAGGTCGGCGCGACGACGCGGGTCAACACCGACGGCTCCACCGACGTGTTCGTCGGTGGATCGGCCTTGGTCTCCGGCAGCCTTTCTCGGCAACTGACGCTCAGCGGTGCCACCGCAGTCGACCAGGCGACGGCCAACCCGGTGAGCCTGTCGTGGGTTGACACCGGCCAGGTCGTCAACACGGCGTCGGGCCAAGTCGGCGGATTGATGACCGCGCTCAACACGACCATCCCCAACTACGCCAGCCAACTCGACGCGGTGGCCGCGCAGCTGGTGAGCAGTGTCAACACCCAGCAAGGCGCGGGTTACGACCTGACCGGCGCTGCGGGCGGCCCATTTTTCGACCCGGCCAAGACGAACGCGTCAAACATCACCGTCGCGCTCACCGACCCGAACGGTGTCGCGGCGTCATCGCAGCCGCCAACGCTTGATTCCAACGGCAATCCGGTCGTGAGCCTCGACGGCGGGAACGCGCAGAAGTTCGCCAACTTCTCAGGCACCGGCGCCGACGCGACGTACCGGCAAATGATCGTGAAGCTCGGCTCTGAGTCGCAAAGCGCCCAGCAGAAGTTGACGACACAGCAAAGCGTCGTCCAGCAGATTCAGACGTCGCGCGACTCGGCGGCGGGTGTCGACCTCGACGAAGAGCAGACGAACCTCATCACGTATCAGCAGGCGTACAACGCCTCGGCCAAGTTCCTCAGCGTCCTCGACAGCGTGCTCGACACACTGATCAACCGGACCCTGGTCTAAGGCGAGGGAGAAGACTCGTGAGCGTGCGCGTGACGCAAAATGCGGTCACCACGGCGATGCTGGCCGGCTTGCAGGCCAACAAACAGCAGCTTTCGCAGCTGCAGCTGCAGCTGAGTTCCGGCCGGCAACTGAGCAAGCCGTCGGACGACCCGGTGGGCACCGACCAGGCGATGCAGTACCGAACCGATATCGCGCGTGCGAACCAGTACCAGCGCAACGGCAACGACGGTCTCGCGTGGCTCGGCACGGCAGATGGCGCACTGCAAAGCGGCGTCGCGATCCTGAACCGGCTGCGGGTGCTGACCACCCAGGCGGCCAACACGGGAGCGAGCGACGCAAACGCCCGAACCGCGATCGCGGCCGAGGTCAGCAGCCTCAAGTCCGACATGCTGGGCTTGGCGAACACGACCTACCTCGGCCGGCCGATTTTTGGTGGCGCCACGTCACAGAGCGCGGCCTATGTCCAAGACCCTTCGACCGGAGTCGTCACCTACCAGGGGGACACCGGCGTGGTCACCCGAACGCTCGGTAGCAACGCCACGGTGCAGGTCAACGTCAACGCGAAAGACGCGTTCGGGCCGCCAGGCAACGACATTTTCTCGACGTTCGATCAGATCCTCGGCGACCTCAACAGCAACCCGAACAACCTGACGAACGACTTGAACGGAATCCAGACCGCACTTGACCGCATGACCAGCGCGCAATCCATCGAGGGTGCGGCGTACAACCGGATCACCAACATGATCAATCTCGCCGGCGCGCATGCCGACACGCTCACCGGAAACCTGTCGGACGTCGAAAACGTCGACACCGCCAAGGCGGCCACCGAGTTGTCAATGCAGCAGGTGAGCTACCAGGCCTCACTCGCGGCCATGTCGAAAGTTCTCCAGCTCTCGCTCACCGATTTCTTGAGGTAGGACATCCACCATGACCGCGACGCTCATCGACCTGCCGACGCTGGACTTCGCCGGCAACCTGATCGGCTTCCCATTGGCACACCGGTTCGCGCTGGTGCGGGTGGCGCCCGACAACGAGGTACTGTTCCGACTCACCTGTCTCGACATCGAGGGACTCGAGTTCGTCGCCGCGGCGCCGTACCCGTTCTTCCCCGACTACGCGCCCGAGATTGACGACGCCACCGCCGAACGGCTCGAGCTTCGAGACGCGGACGACGCGATGTTGCTCGTGCTGCTTACCGTCGGCCCCGACCTGGCCAGCACCACGGCGAACCTATTCGCCCCGGTCGTGGTCAACGTGCACACCCGGCTAGCCGCCCAGGTGACCCTGGTCAACGCCGGACACTCCCTGAAGGCGCCCTTGACCGGGCAAGTCGACCCGCGGGAAAGTGCGGCGCAGCGCGCGAGCTGACGCCACGCCCGGTAATATCGGCGCTCTGGCCCGCCAGGGAAGGAGCGCCAGTTGCTGGTTCTCAGCCGCCGAGTCGGCGAGAGCATCATGATCGGGCCCGACGTCGTGGTCACCGTGCTCGAGGTGCGGCCCGATCTCGTCCGCATCGGCATCAAAGCCCCCCGCGACGTCGAAGTGCACCGTGAAGAGGTGTTCATCGAGGTTCAGCAGGCCAACCGCTCCGCCGCGTCGCCGTCCGCGAAAGACGTCGAGGCGCTAGCCGCCGGCCTGCGCGAAGAGAAGACCAAGCCGGACGACGCCCGCGGGGGCACGGGGTAGCTCCCTGTGGAAGACGCCAGCGGCCGCGCGCCCGGCTCCGTCAGGCTGGATCCCTCCGGCGACGACGAGGGAGCCATGAGCGTTGCGGAGCGCCGCCATGATCAGGGCGGCCGGCCTGTCGGTGGAGCTTGACCCCGGCGAGCTGATCCGTCGCTAGGCGGTGACGGCCTCGGCGGTCACCGACATCGACCAGGCGATCGCGTTCAGGTAGGCGGGCGCAAGGTCGGAAAGGTCGACCGGCGACGACTCGAGCGTTTCGAGATCGGCCACCTCATACGCGGCGACCGTGTCGATGATCTGACCCAACTCCCCTTCGCGCCCGACCAGCGCCCGACGGATGGTGTCCTCGAGCGGCAACCGCTCGACGACCTCGCTCATCGGCATGTTGAGCAAAAAGTCCAGGCTGGAGAGCAAGCCGCCGAAGAACGCGACGTCCGGGCGCACGGTTCGCAGGTGCACGGCTATCAGCTCGCACATCCGCGCTCGCGTCATCGCCGCGGTGAGCTGCTCTTCGACGACGTCGCTCGCGTCGGCGACGACCATAAGCAACACCCACGCCCGCAACTGGCGGTGCCCAAGCATGACGAGCGCCTCGCGCACAGACGAGATCGGGCGAACCAGACCAGACGCCGCGGAGTTGACCGCTCGGAGCAACCGATAGCTAAGCCCGAGGTCGATTCGCACGATCTCGACGAGCTCGTCGAACGTGACGTCTGGCTTCGACAGCCGATTCAGCAACTCCATGCAGGCGACCGTGGTCGGTGCGAGGCCAGGGGTCGACACCACAGCTGGCCGGCCGAGGAGGTAGCCCTGGAAGTAGTCGAAGCCGAGTTCGACGCAGCGGTTGAAAGTGCGGTGGTCTTCGACCCGTTCGGCGATCAAATGGACCCGATGCGCGCGGCACTGCCGCACCGACGCCGCCAGCTCGTCGTCCGACTGCGACAAGACGTCGACCTTGACGTAGGTCACGAAGGGCAACAGCTTTTCGGTGCGCTCGATGTCATCGGCGCGGTAGTCGTCGATCGCAAGTGTGTAGCCGGCGGCGATAAGTCGCTGCAGCCCGGCAAGCAGGTCGTCATCAACCGCGGCGGTCTCGAGAATTTCGAGGACGACGGCCTCCGGGTCGAACGGCAACGGCAGCGTGCCGACCAAGAACGGCCGGGTCAGATTGATAAAGGCGCGCTTGTTGCCGACCATGCGGTCAAGGCCGAGTTCGGCGAAGGTGTTGACGATGACGCGGCCGGTGGCGCGGTCGCCGGCCGAGATGGCGCTTTCGGCGTTCGCGCTGTGCCGGAACAGCAACTCGTAACCGAGCACCGACAACGAGGTGTCGAAGATCGGCTGGCGCCCGACGTAGACCTCCCGCACGTCGTCCCATCGTTCGCGCTGGCGCAAAGCTGAGGCAAACGCCGCAGTCGGGGCTTCCCTCGGCGACGCTCAGCGTCCCTCGGCCCTCTGCCTCCCTCGGCCCTCTGCCTCCCTCGGCCCTCTGCCTCCCTCGGCGGCGCTCGGCCTCCCTCGGCCTCTGCCTCCCTCGGCCCTCTGCCTCCCTCGGCGGCGCTCGGCCTCCCTCGGCCTCTGCCTCCCTCAGCGTCGAGTGAAGGGTTTGCGCTGCCAATTCGCGCGAAT
>JAICYF010000141.1 GCA_025934355.1 Acidothermaceae bacterium | reverse complement strand
GCGAAACCGCTGCTGATGAACGCGGTCAACGCGCGATCCGGGTGCGAGGTCAGTAGCAGCGCGTTCGCCAAGGAAGCTTTCGACGACGGCATTGCGCCGAAACCCGTTAACTACCAGGCAGTTTCGGTCGTCGCGTCAGGGTTGGACGTCGCGACGCCGCCGGGGCAGCTCTCGTCAGAGGCGTGCGGCGGGTTCGACGCGGTGGTGCCGTGGAGCGCGGTGCGATCGTCACTGAATTCGTTGGGCCAGGCGGTCGCGGCCGGGCAGGCATTGCCGGCGGCGTCAACGGCACCGGCGAGTGGCGTGACGGCGTGCAAGGACGGCCAGGTGGTCGTGAGCATCGTGCGGACGCCGTGGACCGGCGAGGCGGGCCTGTCGCACGAGGGCGTGCTGCTACGGTTCGCGCCGTTCGGCACGGCGGCGTGCACGCTGTACGGCTACCCCGGGGTCGCCGGCCTCGACGCGAACGGCAAGCAACTTTTGCAAGCGACCCGCACTCCGAACGGATACTTGAGCGGCGTGCAGGGCGGCAAGCCAGGAACGGTGACGATCACGTCGCTCTCGCCGGCGTCCGCGTTGGTGGAGGGCGACGCGGCGCAAAGAGACGGGACGGGACGACGTGTCCGCCTCTGGTGGCGCTGCTCGTCACCCCGCCGGGGCTGCACACGTCGGACCAGGCCGAGGCGGCGCCGCCGGCGTGCAACGGCCTGCAGGTGCATCCCGTCGTTTCCGGCGTGACGGGCAACGGGTAGAGTCCCCCACCCGGCGCGTCGCTGCGCAAGGATGTGCGGGTGGAGCTGCTCATCGCACGCAATCCTGACGGCGAAAGCACACTGCCGTATCTCATCTTGGTACCGGTCTCGGGCGGCCTGGTGTTCCGCGCGAAAGACACCTGGCCGCGCACGTCCGCGATCTACTGCCACCCGGTGCCGCGCTCGGAGTGGCCGTTAGAACCCGACCTGGTGGAGCGGGTGCCACTGCGCGCATGCGAGCGACGCGGCGCGGCCATCGACGTCGTCGCCGACCGCAGCAGGGAGAACCGCTCGCAGCTGGTGTTCACCAAGGCGCGCGGCCGCGACATGGTGTTCTGGCAGGCGCCGCGCACCCGCAAACAGGCCCGACCGTCGGTGAGTGTGCCGAGCGCTCGCGCGTCGGGGCTGGTCGACCTGCAGATTCTGGTCGACGCCCACGAGCGCTACCCCTACAAGTTCGACAGCCAGCAAGCGAGCGCCGTCCGACGAGCACTGTCTTGCGGCGACTACGCGGTGGCGGACGACGACCGCATCGTCGCCGCGGTCGAGCGAAAGTCGCTGTCTGACTTGATTTCCAGCCTCACCTCGGGCCGGCTGCGTTATGCGCTGGGCGAGTTGGCGGCGCTGCCACGCGCGGCCGTCGTCGTCGAGGACCGTTACTCGCAGATCTTCGCGCAGAAGATCGTCCGGCCCGCGACAGTCGCCGACGGGATCGCCGAACTGCAAGTGCGCTGGCCGACCGTCGCGATCGTCTTCTGCGAGAACCGGAAGCTGGCCGAGGAGTGGACGTACCGCTTCCTCGCCGCGGCGCTCACCTTCAGTCGGGACGACGCGGCCATCGCCGCTCGGCTCGACGCGAACACGGCTGACGAATGACGGCGGACGACGAGCGAACGGCCGACGGCTTGTGATACCAACCTGGCGCTTTGGTACCACACGGGCTTCGATCCGGAAGCAAAGTATCGCTGAGTGCCTGACGACGGCTGTCGTCGTTCCAGTTGCTCGATCCAACGGTCTCGTCTCGGTCGCGAGCCCTCCCGCGACAGGACCATCGCCGGCGAGGCAGAATCGCTAGGTGACTCCCGCTCGCATGAAGGCCATCGCGTTCCTCGCGGTGCTGGCCGCCATCGACATCGCCTTGACGACACACGGGATCTTGACCCGGCACAGTCCGCCCGCGGCCACCGCCAGCGTCGCGACGCCTGCGAAGGGCAGCCCCACTGTGATGAGCGTCGGTGACGCGCTGGGATGCCTGACGTCGGTGCTCCTGCTGGTCGCGATCGTGTGCGTCATCATCGACGCGCGCTGGGTCGCCCGACGGCAAGCCCTCAGCAAGTCGCGGTCCGACACAGCGGTCAACGTCCTAGACGTCTAGTGCGTTGGAGCGGCGCTTCGTCACGGCAACAGCAGTCGTACGGCGTCTGCGAAACTCGGCACGCCGGATCGTTCAAGCCGGTTCAGCACTCCAGCAAGGTCGCTTGGTGGGTGCCGCAGGTCGGCAGCTTGCTCGCGCAAGACCTGCACTGCGCTCGCGGGATAAAGGTCCAGCTGGTCCAGCAGAAACTCGTCGGGATGCACCACCTCCACAGCGGTAGAGGCAAGGCTCGATGAAGGAAAATCCTTGAGGTTGAAAGTGACGAGCGACTGCGCTCCTCCGACGATCGCCGCCGCGAGCACGTGCCTGTCGTTGTCATCGGGCAAGTCCAGACCCGCGCACGCCGGCTCCCATCCGGTGACAAGAGCATCCTCAAACGCCGATGTCATCGCGGCGACGCGCGCGTCGAGTCGGCTCTGATCGATTTCAGGATGCACCGCTCGGATTGCGAGCCTCGTCTCGTCAAGAATGCGCTGCGACCAAAGAGGCCGGTAGAACCCCCGCTCCGCCAGCCTTAGCAATGTGTCGCACATCGCGTTCGGCACTAGAACGCAGGCGTCCAGAACCACCCCGTACATCGCAGCCTATGCAAGCTTCGAGCGCGCTTCGCGCAGCGCCGCCTCGTAGTCTTCGGCCGGGCGCTCGTAGGTACCAAGTTCCTGGGCGTCGCGCGCGAGATCACCCAAGGTGTCGCGACGTTCAGCGCGACGGGTTTGCTGATACGCAAGAAGGTCTGCGAGTCGGATACGGCGGTGCCGGTTAGGGGTCTCGTACGGGACCCGGCCCTCTTCAAGCAACTTCACCAACGTCGGTCGGCTCACGCCGAGCAGGTCTGCGGCCTGTTGGGTTGTGAGTCGCAACGCGTGGGGAGCGACGGTGATCGCTTGCCCACGCCGCAGCGCCATCACGACATTGGTGAGCAAGCCGCGCAGCTCATCGGGCATGGGCACGCCGTCGCCGTCAGGGCCGGCGATGACGAGCGGATTAAGGTCAGAGCGCAGCATCGCCTCCACCTCCGCGAGGGCTTCTGCGTCACGCGGTGGCAACACCGTCTGCTCTTGGATGTCGCTCATGAGTCCAGCGTACGCCAATACGAAAGAATCGCAAGACTCGAAAAGAACGTCAGTGGCGCGGCCCGCCTGCGTCTTCAGCGTGACGGTTGGTCGGCCGACGACATTCAGGTGATGGAAGCCGCGCCGATCTACGACGACCTGGTCCGCGCAGGAGCGTCGGCGAAAGCCCACGCCGACTCGCTCGAGCCGCTCATCGAGAGCACCGCCCGCCAGATCGCGACCCTTCAGCAGACGATGGCTGCGCTCCGACAGCGCCAACGGCACTTCAAATCCGGCAGCGAAGGCGAGCGTCAGGCCGCCGCCGCGGTCCACCAGGTGCTCGTCGACCTCAACTCAACCGACTGGCATCTGCTCGCCGACCGGCGCTGGCCCGGCACCCGAAATGCGAACCTCGACCTGATTCTGATCGGGCCGCCGGGCGTGCTGCTGCTCGACGCGAAGAACTGGAAAGAGCCCGACATCCGCGCCGGCTCGCTCTGGCGCGGGCAATCGAACGAGGACGACGCGCTCGACAAGTCGCGCCGGGCGGCCGACGCGGTGGCCGACGTCCTCGCCGGTCTCGGGCTCGCGCCGATCGCCGTCCGACCATTCATCGTGTTCGTCGGCCTCAAGCGCGCCGCGCGAGAGCTGCAAGGCGTGACTCTCATCGGCGAGAAGTCATTGAGTAGCGAGTTGGTGCGCCTGCCGCGACGCCTCGATTCGGCGCAGGTCGGAATGTTGACGGCCGCCGTCGACGAGAATTGCCCGCCCGCGTCGGTGCTTTGGCCACCGCAGCGACGCGTGGTCCGGCGCGACGCGCCGGCGTCGTCGGGGGTCGATGGCAACGACACGCTTATCGACACGCAGGAGATCTGGGACGCCGCGGTCGAGGCCGCGACGCGCGAGCCGATCGAGTCGTGGATGACGTGGCTGCACCCCGCGCAGTCGCAGCTTGTCACCCGCCGGTACTCCGGACCGGCGCGGATCCGCGGCGCGGCCGGCACCGGCAAGACCGTGGTCGCTTTGCATCGTGTGCGGGAGCTGGCCAAGCGCCCCGGCTCGCGGGTCTTCGTCACATCGTTCGTGAATACGCTGCCGCAGGTGCAGGAGTCGCTGTTCAACCGGCTCGCGCCTGACTTGGCGCGGCGCGTCGAGTTCCTCGGCTTGCATAAGTGGGCGGTTCGCCTGCTGCGCGACCGCGGCACAATCGTTCGGGTCGCGGACGACGGACGCCGTGAGTTCGAGGCCGCATGGTCGGACGTCGGTGCCTCTGGCGTGCTCGGCTCATCCGCTGTCCCGGCGTCGTATTGGCGGGACGAGATTTGCCACGTCATCAAGGGCCGCGGTTTGGTCGACGTGGACGACTACCTCGGCCTGGTGAGAGTTGGTCGGCGGACTCCGCTGCGCGAAGAACAGCGGCGCGCTATGTGGGAGCTGTATCAGGCGTACCAGCAGAACCTGCGCGACGCCGACGAGTCCGACTGGGCAGACGTCATGTCGCTCGCGTTCGACAGCGTGTTGCGTGAGCCGGTGATGCCGGCGTACACGGCTGTGGTGGCCGACGAGGTGCAAGACCTCTCCTGCGTCGGGATACGGCTCTTGCACGCGCTGGTCGGTGACGCGCCCGACGGGCTGCTGCTCGTCGGAGACGGCCAGCAGGCCGTGTATCCGGGCGGCTACACCCTGTCGGAGGCCGGGGTTTCGGTGACAGGGCGCGCCACCGTGCTGAACCGCAACTACCGCAACGCCACCGAAATCTTCAGCACGGCTCTGGAAATCGTGCGAAGCGATCTCTTCGACGACCTCGACACCGACTCGCTACCCGGCGCACGTAATGTCATTGTCGACCGCCAAGGCGGTGTCGTTGTTGCTCGGACGACGCGAAGCTTCGTCGAGCAGCGCAGCGAGCTGATCCGGGCGCTTCAGGCGGCGATCGCGGACGGCGTGGGGCCGGGCGAGATCGCGGTACTCGTGAAGTTCCGTAGGGACGTCGAAACGTGGCTCGTCTCGCTGAACGCGGCAGACATCTTGGCTACATCGCTCGCCGACTACGACGGCAAGTCGTCGGACGCCGTCAAGGTCGGCACGTATCAGCGCGCGAAAGGGCTTGAGTTCGCCTGCGTCTTCTTACCCGACTACGACCGCGCCATCGACAAGCAAACGGAAACCGAGACGGAGGAGGCTTACCGCGAACGCGCGGAACTCCAACGCCGCCAACTGTTCGTCGCCATGACGCGCGCGAGAGATCGCCTTTGGCTTGGGAGTCGCGGCTAGATGGGCAGTCGAGGCGTCATGAGGCTAAGAACACGGTGTCTAGGTGCCACTCGAGGAATTCGCGATTTGGCTGATCGGGTCGCTTCTCGGGGACGACGATCGGTTCGCCCGCTCGCGCGTAAAACTCCTCGCCGTTGCCAAACTCGCCGCGCAGGCGAGGGCTGACGAGCAGCCGGTGCTTCGGATCGACGCCCAGATAGCCGCGATCGAACAAGGTGTGTACGTCGGACCGCAACAACAGACCGTTGTCAAGCCGGTGCTCGCCTCCTTCGGGCAGCGGCCGAATATGTGCGGCCTGTAGCACGGGCACGATCTTGTCGCCGGTCACGGCGCATTTCCGCGAGTAGGCGTCGAGGACGACCGCCTGGAACGCCCGCTGCCCAAGCCGCTGTCGCTGAAGCCGCGGGTCGCCGTACATCGGACCAGGTCGGTGCCAGGTCGCGTCGTCAGCGAACGCGACAGGAGTCGCGAGTAGACGGCTAAGCAACGCCTCGAAGTAGGAGTGGACCGGCTCCGCGAGCGTGTCGTAGCTCTTACCCTGAACGATGTTTGGCGCGAACGCTGGCGGCGGCTCAGCTAGGTCATTAGCGCGAAAGAACGTGGTGTCGCGAACAAACACACATCCGATGAAGGGATCCTCGTCTGGACGAATCGGCGCTCGGCGATAACGACCCACGCGGTCGCGCATCGCGGGAAGGCTGGAGACACCGTTCGCCTCGCCGAACAAGGCCCAGGCCTCCGAGATCCGCAAAGCAGCGAAGTCACTGTAGAACCCACCGCCGACGACTCGGTCGTGCGGCTTGTGTGTTTTGAAGAAGAACGGCTCACCAACGGCAAGGACGCGAAACTCCCGATCGCCGCTCGGCCGCCAGAAGTTGACCTCCGTGATCTCCGGGCGCGCAGCAAGGTAGCGATACCAATCGCCATCCGTCACACCCACATACGTTCGCACAGGGAGATCATGGCCCAGGACGAGACCGTACGGGGATGATGTGCGCTAGAAGCGTCGGCGAGTTCGGCGGCCCGCCAACCACGGTCTACAGCCCCGGGAAGGTCTCACGGATCGCTGCGAGCAGCTGCGCGGCCGTTTCCCGACCAAACTGCATAGTTTGGCTCACCTTCTTCTCCGATTGACGGTCGTCGGAGCCGAACGTGCTGAGGTGCAGGTACACGGCGTCGCCGTCCATTACCTTCTGGTATTCGCAGTCAACCGCGGTTCGATGCGGCCGCACATTCGCCACCATGGGCGAGATCGAACGAATCCGTGCCACGTATCCTCCCGAACAATCGTAGGAACAACGGCGCACGCATCGTCAGGGTACCGGGCGGGATCCGCTAGTCCGCCCACCGACGCTCCGACTCGATAGGGGCTCTTCAACGTTGATCGGGCAGCAGTCGTGAATTGCTGTTCGCCCTGTGGGTCCACCCCCGGCGCGCCAGCGTTCGCCCGCTTCGACAACGGGCCAGAGTTCGTCGCGAACGCCGTCGCCGACTGTTGCCGGTTCAACGCCGTCGGCACCGTGTTCATCGACCCCGGCTCGCCCTGGCAAAACACCTGGTCGAGTCGTTCAACGGCCGGCTACGCGACGAGCTGCTCAACAGCTGGATCTTCGACACGCTGCTCGAAGCCCAAATCATCACCGAAGACTGGAAAATCGACTACAACAAGAACCGACCGCATGAACCTGGCCACGCCTCTCCCTTATCGACTGGATGCGAGTCGCCACAACCGACATGCGCGGCGCGACTCCGCACGACAGCCCAAACGCAGTTCGGAGTATCCTGCGCGGACGTTCCCAGCGGCGGACCTGGGCAGTGCTGTCGCCTCCAGCTAACCCTTTACGCGAACAGGCCTCGCCCGCCGAGCGAGAGACTCCCGCGACCACCGGCCAATCCGCGTGCGTAGCAGCGGATTTGCCGGTGGTCGCGGGAGGGTGGTGAGTTAGCGGCGCGCCGACAGCCAGTCGATTTCAGTTGAGGTCTGGCCAGACGGTTCCACCTTCGCCGTGGTGGTCACGGCACCGCTGGCGTGCGCACTGATTGTGCCCAAGATGGCGAGTGACCACCGCTGGTTCGGACGCAGCGCACG
>JAICYF010000076.1 GCA_025934355.1 Acidothermaceae bacterium | reverse complement strand
GCTGACCACGGTGGCGATTGCGGTAGGGGAGGAGCCGGAGACGGTCGAGGAAGTCGCCGAGCCGTTCCTGTTCCGGGCCGGGCTGATCGCGCGGACCCCGCGCGGTCGGGTCGCGACCGCTGCCGGCTGGCGGCACCTCGGCCTCACGCCCCCGCCCGCCGCCCTCGGCGCCACGGCCGGGCCTGGTCACCTCGGCGCAGCGGCCCCACCCGATGTGACCCTTTTTGACGTCGACGCCGACGACTGAGCGCGCGCGTGCGCCCGACCCCCGCCGGCTTTCGCATAGACTCTGGGGGCATCCCTAATTCCACATTTCGCGGCGACGGTGATCGAGGGATAGATCGCGCTGCCGCGGCCGCCCAGTCGGGCGCCGGAAGGAACTTCCTCTCGTGTATCTGCTGCTGATCTTTGTCGTCGTGCTGCTGGTCTTTTCCATGGTGCAGAACAACCGGCGGCGCAAGAGCGCAGCCGCGATGCAGACCGCTATCGAACCCGGCGTGCGCGTCATGACGACCTCCGGCATCTACGGCATCGTCCAAGACGTCGAGGCTGACTCGATCGTCATCGAGATTTCGGAGGGCGTCGACGTCCGCTTCGCCAAGGCCGCGGTCATGAAGGTGGTGCCGCACCTCGACGAGACCGACGACCTTGACGCCCTTGACGCCCTTGACGACGTTGACGAGGGCGACGAGCTCGACCGGCCCGACGGTGTCGACGGTGGTGGCGCCGCCCCCGCCGAGAAGAGTCCCGACGTCGCGGCGCCCGCCAGCGTCGATGGGCACCAACCCGGCACCGGATCCGTTTCCACCGGATGAGCCTGATGCTGCGCCACGCAAGCGGGCCGCTTGCTGGCCGGCCATCGTCGTCCGAGATACTTCATGGCTGCGTGCCCGCCCAGGGTCCTCGCGGTCCGCACGCGCACGAATCGCGCTGAACGGGAGAGTTAGGTGGCACCTGCCAAGAGGTCGACCCCAGGCCGCGCCCTGGTATTCGTCCTGATCGTGCTGGTCGCGCTGGTCGGCGGGATGTTTCTGAGCGGCACCCACACGCCGGCGCTTGGACTCGACCTGCGCGGCGGCACCACGGTGACCTTGAAGCCACGCGAGACGGTGGCGGGCGCCAAGATTAAGAAGAGCGACCTCAACACCGCGGTCAACATCTTGCGCAACCGGGTCAACGGCCTCGGCGTCGGCAACGCAGACGTGAAGATCGAGGGCAACAACATCGTCGCCTCGGTGCCCGGCAAAGACACCCAAGGTGTCTTGAGCGACATCGGCGAGACCGCGCAGCTGAGCATCCGCCAGGTCTACGAGACCAACTCCGGCGCCACCGGCACCACCGTGCCCGACACGTCGACGCCGACCGTGGCGCCGACAACCGCGCCGAGCGTCGCTCCGTCCGGCGCGCCGTCCTCCGCTCCCACTAGCCCCAAGTCGATGGGTGGCCAAGACGACGCGGGCGCGCAGATCCAGCCGGCCGCATTCGTGCGCGCGGCGAGCGCGCCGCCGTCCGCCGCTCCGTCGTCGGCGCCTTCCTCGGCTCCGTCGTCGGCCGCACCGAAGAACCCGGCCAAGCCCGAGACGACGCCGAGCGCCGCGCAGATCGCCGCCTACAACAGCCTCGACTGCAGCAAGAAGGAGAACCAGCAGGGTCAGCCGCAAAACGACCTTCCGAACGCGTTCCTGGTCACCTGCGGCGCGCCCGACGGCTCCACCACCTGGTACAAGTACCTGCTCTACCCGACACTCATTCCGGGCAAGCAGATCTCGAGCGCGCAGGCGCAATTCGACACGCAGGGCGGCACCGGCTGGAGCGTTCAGCTCACCTTCAAGAGCGGCGCGCAAAGCACCTGGGCCAAGTTCACCGCGGCCAACATCGGCAAACTCACCGCGATCGTCCTTGACGGCAACGTGTTCTCCGCTGAAACGATCCAAGGCGCGATCACCGGGCCGACCCAGATCACCGGCAACTTCAGCCACAAGCAGGCCAGTGACCTCGCCAACGTCTTGAAGTACGGCGCGCTGCCCTTGGCGTTCGACCAGCAGACCGCGCAGACGGTGTCGGCGACGCTCGGAAACAGCGAACTCCACGCCGGCCTGCTCGCGGGCGCGATCGGCCTTATCCTCGTGTTGCTCTACTCGTTGCTCTATTACCGAGGGCTCTCCCTCGTTACAGTCACTAGCTTGGCGCTGTCGGCCGCGATCCAATACCCGATCATCGTGTTGCTGGGCAAGGGCATCGGTTACACCCTGACGCTGGCCGGCATCGCCGGTCTGATCGTCGCCATCGGCGTCACCGCCGACTCCTTCATCGTCTTCTTCGAACGACTGCGCGACGAAGTGCGCGAGGGCAACTCGTTGCGCAGTGCGGTTGAGAAAGGCTGGGTGCGAGCGCGACGCACGATTGTGTCCGCCGACCTGGTCTCGCTCATCGCGGCGGTCATCTTGTACTGGCTGGCAATCGGCGACGTGAGAGGGTTCGCGTTCACGCTCGGCCTTTCGACCATCGTCGACTTGTTCATCGTCTTCTTTTTCACCAAGCCGCTGGTAACGCTGCTCAGCCGAACGAAGTTCTTCGGCGAGGGGCACCGATTCTCCGGCCTTGACCCCGCCCACCTCGGCGTCGACAAGCTGCGTGTCGCAACAGCCGCCACCCGACGTGCCGCTCCGGCCAGGAAGGTCTGACATGAGCCGCCTCGGAACGCTCGGACACAACCTCTACACCGGCAAGGTCTCGTACGACTTCGTTGGAAAGTGGCGGCGTTGGCTTGCGCTGTCTGGCGCGGTGATCATCATCAGCCTGATCGGGCTCGGCGTGCGCGGCCTCAACCTGAGCCTCGACTTCAAGGGTGGCAGCCAGTTCACCTTCCCCGACAAGGGTTTCTCCACGTCGCAGGTGAGTGACGTCGTCACAGGCGCCGGCACGAAGGAGGCCATCGCCGACCCCGTCGTGCAGACCCTGACGAACTCCGGCGTCGGCAGCAAGAGCTTCCAAGTCGAGACGCAGTCGCTCACCCAGGATGACCTGACGACGGTGGTCGGGGCCATCACGTCGAAGCTCGGAGTCGCGCAGGACGACGTGTCGACGAACACGGTCGGCTCGAGCTGGGGTCAGCAGATCACCAACAAGGCGATCGAGAGCCTGATCATCTTCATCATCGCCGTCGTCATTTATCTGTCGCTGCGCTACGAGTGGAAGATGGCGGCGGCGGCGATCATCGCGTTGCTGCACGACCTCGTCATCACCGTCGGTATCTACGCGCTCGTAGGGTTTGAGGTCGCGCCGTCTACTGTCATCGGCCTGTTGACCATTCTCGGTTACTCGCTGTACGACACAGTCGTCGTGTTCGACAAGGTTCGAGAGAACACAAAGGACATCGCAGGCGGCAGCCGGATGACATACAGCCAGGCGGCAAACCTCGCGGTCAACCAGACGTTGGTGCGGTCGATCAACACCTCCGTCATCGCGTTGCTGCCCGTGGCGTCGCTGCTCTTCGTCGGCGCTGGGCTGCTTGGCGCCGGCTCTTTGAAAGACCTGGCTCTCGCGTTGTTCATCGGTCTGGCCACCGGCACCTACTCGTCGATCTTCATCGCCACGCCGCTCGCCACCCTCTTCAAGGAGCGCGAACCGCAGTACCAGGCGTTGGTCAAGCGGGTCGCCGCCCGTCAGGGCACCGCGGCGCGCACTCCCGCGGTCGTCGGGGCCACTGGCGCCGGTGGGGTCGCGATTGCGGGCACCGAGGTCGAAGCGGACGAAGCCGCACCGGTGCGCCGCACCCGGCCGGCGCCAGCGGAGGAACCGACCGAGCCGCCCGCCGGGCTCACGTCGTCCGCTGCGGCGCGCACGCCGCCACCCGCCGTGCGACGGCCGAACGCCGCTCAGCGCCGTCCGGGCAACCGCCCGACGGGCAAGAAGAAGCGGCGCTAGGCGAACGCCGTGGGGGCCGACGTCGCAAAGTTGCTGACCGCGCTGGTGCGCGACGTGCCCGACTACCCGTCGCCGGGCATCCTGTTCAAGGACATCACGCCGGTACTCGCCGACCCAGGGGCGTTTGCGGCTGTCGTCGACGCGCTCGTCGACAAGCACCACGCCGGCGCAGGCGACCCGGCCGACAGTGGCGGCAACGTCGGGAACATCGACAAGGTCGTCGGCATCGAAGCGCGCGGATTCATTTTGGCCGCGCCTGTGGCCTACCATCTTGGTGCTGGATTTGTTCCGATGCGCAAGAAGGGCAAGCTGCCCTACGCCACGTTTCAGTCCAGCTACGACCTCGAATACGGCAGCGCCACGATCGAGGTGCACCGCGACGCCTTCCAGCCAGGGGAGCGGGTGCTGGTGGTCGACGACGTGCTGGCCACCGGTGGCACCGCGGCGGCGGCGATCGACCTCATTGAGCAGTGCGGCGCACAACTCGCGGGATTGTCTTTCCTGCTTGAGCTGACCGCCCTGTCGGGCCGCCAAAAGCTGCCCGGAGCGGACATTCACACGCTGCTACGGGTGTGACCGTTTGCGGCGCGGTTTCGCGCGCTGCCTGGTTCGGCCCTCGGTCGGTAGACTGAAAAGCCTCGCGGAAACTTTCCAGTCCGCCGCGACGAGGAGTGCCGGTGCAAGGTGGGGCGATTCCCGACGGCGCCGTAGGCGCGCCTGAGTCGGTGGGCGCGGTCAGCGCGCCAGAGTCGCCCGCGCGCGCCGCAACCCAGCAAGCCGAGCTAGCAGAGCAAGCCCAGAAAGCCGAGAAAGCAGAGCGAGCCGAGAAAGCAGAGCGACCGGGCCCACCGCAACACACCAGTGAACCCGACAACCCTGAGCAATCGGTCGACTTGGCCGTCAGCGGTGAGGCCGAACCGACGCCGGACGACGTGTCCGCCGACGTCGAACCCGCTGTGTCCTCCGGCCGTCGGGTACGGGCCAGGTTGGCGAGGCTCGCGGCGCAACGCGGTGGCACGCCGGCGTCACCGGTGCTCGACCCGCTGATCCGGGCGATCCGAGCCGCACACCCGAAGGCTGACACGCGCCCGATCCAGCGTGCCTACGAAGTCGCCGAGCACCACCACCAGGGCCAGTTCCGCAAGAGTGGCGACCCGTACATCACCCACCCGCTGGCGGTCGCGACGATTCTGGCCGAGCTCGGCATGACGACGCCCACGATCGTCGCCGCGCTGTTGCACGACACCGTCGAAGACACCCCTTACACGCTCGACGCGCTGCGCACCGACTTCGGTGACGAGGTGGCCGCGTTGGTCGACGGCGTCACCAAGCTTGACCGGGTGAAGTACGGCGACGCCGCCACCGCGGAGACCGTGCGAAAGATGGTCGTCGCGATGGCGCGCGATCCGCGGGTCCTGGTGCTGAAGCTGTCCGACCGGCTGCACAACATGCGCACGCTGCGTTACCTGCCGACCGAGAAGCAGGAGAGCAAGGCCCGCGAGACGTTGGAGATCTACGCGCCGCTGGCCCACCGACTTGGCATGAACACCCTGAAGTGGGAGCTCGAGGACCTCTCCTTCGCGACGCTTTTCCCCAAGCGCTACGAGGAGGTGGTGCGGCTGGTCACCGATCGCGCTCCGAGCCGGGAGACCTATCTCGCGACGGTCATCGACCAGGTCAACCAGGAGCTGCGCGGCGCAAAGATCAAAGCGACCATCACCGGCCGGCCAAAGCACTATTACTCGATTTACCAAAAGATGATCGTCCGAGGCCGCGACCTTGGCGACATCTACGACCTGCTCGGGGTCCGGGTGCTCGTCGACACTGTCCGCGACTGCTACGCCGCGCTCGGCATCATTCACGCGACCTGGAATCCGGTGCCCGGCAGATTCAAAGACTTCATCGCGATGCCGAAGTTCAACCTTTATCAATCGCTGCACACGACGGTGATTGGCCCTGGCGGCAAGCCGGTCGAGCTGCAAATCCGCACCCACGCGATGCACCGCCGGGCCGAATACGGCATCGCGGCGCACTGGAAGTACAAAGAGGAGTCACTCGGCGCCGACACGGGCTCCTCGACGTCCGGCAACGACATGGCCTGGCTTCGGCAGCTGCTCGACTGGCAGAAGGAGGCGGCCGACCCGGGTGAGTTCCTCGAGTCGCTGCGCTTCGACATCCAAGGCGCCGAGGTCTACGTCTTCACGCCGAAGGGCGACGTCCTGGCCCTGCCGCAAGGGTCGACGCCGGTCGACTTCGCCTACGCCGTGCACACCGAAGTTGGCCACCGCTGCGTGGGCGCGCGGGTCAACGGCCGGTTGGTGCCGCTTGACAGCGCGCTCGACAACGGTGACGCGGTCGAGATCTTCACCTCCAAGGCGCCCAACGCGGGGCCGAGCCGCGACTGGCTTTCCTACGTCAAGTCGCCGCGGGCGCGAACCAAGATCCGGCAGTGGTTCGCCAAGGAGCGGCGCGAGGACGCGATCGAGGACGGCAAGCAGGCGATCGCGCGGGCGATCCGCAAGGCCGGACTGCCGTTGCAGCGGCTGCTCTCCGACGACGCTCTGGGCACGCTGGCCCGCGAGATGCACTACGCCGACGTCTCGGGCCTGTATGCGGGCGTCGGCGAGGGACACGTCACGGCCCAGACCGTCGTCCAGCGGCTTATTCAGGCGCGCGGTGGCGCCGAGGGGGCGGTCGAAGACCTCGCCGAGACCGTGCAGCCGATCCCGCGTGGCGAGCCGGCGCGGCGGCTGCGCTCCGCCGGCGACCCCGGAGTCGTCGTCAAAGGTGCGTCGGACGTGTGGGTCAAACTCGCCCGTTGCTGCACGCCGGTGCCTGGCGACCGGATCCAAGGCTTCGTCACCCGCGGCAACGGCGTCTCGGTGCACCAGGCCGATTGCGTCAACCTGGTGACCATGCGGGCGAACGAGCCCGATCGCGTGGTCGAGGTCGAGTGGGCGCCGAGCGCGGCTTCGGTGTTCCTCGTCGTGGTGCAGGTCGAGGCGCTCGACCGCTCGCGGCTGCTGGCCGACCTCACCCAGGTGTTGTCAGACCAGCACGTGAACATCCTCGCGGCGTCGGTCACCACCACCCGCGACCGGGTGGCGGTGAACCGGTTCACCTTCGAGATGGGCGATCCCAAGCACCTAGGGCACGTGCTCAAGGCGGTGCGCGCGGTCGACGGCGTCTACGACGCCTACCGGGTCACCTCCGGTGTGACGCCCGCACGCGCCTGACGTCGTCCGCTGCTGGGCGGCCGACGGCAGACGTGCGGGCTACTTGGTGCTGGAGGCTGGCGCCGGGTTGGGCGCACCCGACGACGGGGAAGCGCTCGATGAGTGGGTGGTCGCTAACACGTCGACGACGAACACCAGCTCCTCGTTGGGGCCGACCCCGCCCGAACCGGCGGTGCCGTAGCCGAGGCTCGGCGGGATGATGATCTCGCGGCGGCCGCCAACCTTCATGCCGGTGACACCCTGCGCGAAGCCGGGGATGACGCCTTGCATGGAGAAGGTGGCGGTCTGGTCGCGCGACCACGATGAGTCGAACTCCTCGCACGTCACGTAGTTGACGCCGAGGTAGTTCATCGTCACGGTGTCGTCGGCCGCCACGGTCTCGCCGGTGCCGACCACGAGGTCCTTGGTCTGCAGGGTGATCGGGACGGCGCCCGCCGGAACGGTGATCGTCGGTTCGGTCTTCAGCGCCGGGTCGACGCCCGCGGGCAGGATCGGGAAGTTGGCGATCGGCGAGGCGACCACGCTCGGCTTGCTGGTGCAGCCGTCGGCGTGGGTGGGCGGCGGCGGCGGTGGGGCGCTGCTGGTGGGCGCGCCGGAGCCGGCGCCGGTGGCCACCGGCGACGAGCCAGATGCCGCTGACTTGCCATTGCCGCCCGACAGCACGACGGCGAGCACGATCGCGACGATGGCGACCACGGCCGCCGCGGCGCCGCCGATCGTCATTCGCTGGCGCGCCTTCGCGCGTGCCGCGGCGCGTTCCTGCAGCCGTCGCTCGTAGCGTTCACGGGCGATCTGCCGTCTGCGGTCCTTGCCGGCCACCTGCTCTCCTTCTGTCGGGCTGGCGTCTCGGGCGGGCGACAGTCTAGGGGCGCCCGATAGGCTCCTCTCGGCGGCGCCGGAGTTTCTCAGGGCTTTCTAAAGACCAGCCGCTTCCTGCGCCGCGGATCTTGCCGCCACACGAAAGGACGATCGTGCTCGTCGTCGGGTTTCCGACCGGCTCGTTCGCGGCCAACTGCTACGTCGTCGCACCCGCCGCGGGCGAGGCGTGCGTGATCGTCGACCCAGGCGAGGACGCCGTCGAGGCCATCGACGCCGCGCTGGATCAGCACCGGCTGCGGCCCGCCGCTGTGCTCCTCACCCACGGTCACCTCGACCACATGGCGTCGGTGCTGCCGGTCTGCGAGGCGCGAGACGTGCCGGCGTACATCCACCCGGCCGACCGCCCGCAGCTGACCGACCCGCTCGGCTGGCTGCCCCGCGAGTGGCGGCTCGTCCTCGACGTCGCAGGCATCACCTTTCGCGAGCCGGACGACGTGCGCGAGCTCGCCGACGGTTCGTCCGTCGACGTCGCGGGGCTGTCGTTCCGCGTCGAGCACGCCCCCGGCCACAGTGCCGGGTCGGTTGTTTTCCGGACGACGGACGGCGGGCCGTCCGGCGAGCCCATGATGTTCGCCGGTGATCTCGTTTTCGCCGGCTCCATCGGGCGCACCGACCTGCCGGGCGGTGACGACGACGCGATGCGGGCGAGCCTGGCTCGCGTCGTCCTGGGTTCTTCCGACGAGACGGTCGTGTTGCCCGGGCACGGGCCGCGCACCACGATCGGGCGGGAGCGAGCCTCCAATCCGCACTTGCGCGGGTTGTCGGGGGAGGCGGCGCGATGAGCCGGGTCACTCCGTTGTCGGGGTTTCCGGAGTGGCTGCCGGAGCAACGGATCGTCGAGCAGAACTTCCTCGACACGATCCGCCGGGTGTTCGAGCTCAACGGGTTCGCCTCGATCGAGACCCGCGCGGTCGAGCCGCTCGACCAGCTGCTGCGCAAGGGTGAGATCGACAAGGAGGTCTACGTTTTGCGGCGGCTGCACGCGGCCGCCGACGAGGCCGACGCCGGGCCGAACAGTTTGGGCTTGCACTTCGACCTCACCGTGCCGTTCGCGCGCTACGTGCTCGAGAACGCCGGGCACCTGGTCTTTCCGTTGCGGCGCTACCAAATCCAGAAGGTGTGGCGGGGCGAGCGGCCGCAGGAGGGGCGGTATCGCGAGTTCACCCAAGCCGACGTCGACGTGATCGACCGCGACACCTTGCCGTTCCACTACGAGATCGAGCTCCCGCTGGTGATCGGCGAGGCGCTGGGGGCGCTGCCGATCCCGCCGGTGCGCATCCAGGTGAACAACCGCAAGCTCGCCGAGGGGTTCTACCGGGGCGTCGGGGCGGCCGACCCGGCGACGGTGCTGCGGGCGGTCGACAAGCTCGACAAGATCGGGCCGGACGCGGTGCGCGAGTTGCTGCTTGCCGACGCCGGGCTCTCGGGTGCCGCCGCTGACGCGTGCCTGGGGCTGGCGGGCATCTCGTCGTCCGACGCCTCTTTTGCCGACCGCGTGAAGGCGCTCGGGGTTAGCGACCCGATGCTCGACGAGGGGCTCGACGAGCTGGTGCGGGTGGTTGAGGGCGCGGCGTCGTTGCGGCCCGGGCTCGTGGCGGCCGACCTGCGGATCGCGCGCGGGCTCGACTACTACACCGGAACCGTCTACGAGACGCTGCTGGCCGGGCACGAGGACTTGGGCTCGATCAGCTCGGGCGGCCGCTACGACTCGCTGGCGTCGGACGGTCGCACGACGTATCCGGGCGTGGGCATCTCGATCGGGGTGTCGCGCATCTTGGGGCGGCTGCTGGGACAGGGCGTCGTGGCCGCGTCGCGGTCGGTGCCGACCTGCGTGCTCGTGGCGGTGGCTGACGAGGATTCCCGGCCGCGGGCGATGGCGGTGGCGTCGGCGCTGCGGGCGCGGGGGATCGCGACCGAGGTGGCGCCCTCGGCGGCGAAGTTCGGCAAGCAGATCAGGCACGCCGACCGGCGGGGCATTCCGTTCGTTTGGTTCTGTGACGACGCCGAAGATTCAGTGAAAGACATCCGATCGGGGGACCAGGTCCCGTCGTCCGCGGAAAATTGGCTGCCGCCAGATGATGATTTGTGGCCCACTGTTCGTCCCGCCGCACGCGATGAGGAGCTGTAGTTGATTCGCACGAGAGAGGCCGGCACGCTGCGCCGCGCCGACGCCGGAACGGTCGTGACGCTGGCTGGCTGGGTGGCGCGGCGGCGCGATCTCGGCGGCGTGGCGTTCGTCGACCTGCGCGACTCGTCGGGCATCGCGCAGGTGGTGTTCCGCGAGGGCGAGCCGGCTTCGGTCGCGGAGCGGCTGCGCGCCGAGTTCTGCGTGCGGGTGGTCGGTGAGGTGCGCGAGCGGCCGGCGGGCAACGAGAACCCCGAGCTGCCGACGGGTGAGATCGAGGTTGTCGTCTCGGAGTTGGACATTCTCTCGGAGGCGGCGCCGTTGCCGTTCCCCGTCGTCGGTGCTGGCGACATCAACGAAGAAACGCGGCTGAAGTACCGCTACCTCGACCTGCGCCGCGAGGGCCCGGCCCGTGCTCTTCGGCTGCGTTCCGAGGTGAACCGGGTGATCCGCTCGGTCATGGCCCGGCACCGCTTCGTCGAGCTCGAGACACCGAACCTGACCCGTTCGACGCCCGAGGGCGCGCGCGACTTCTTGGTGCCGGTGCGGCTGCAACCTGGGCACTGGTTCGAGTTACCGGAGTCGCCGCAGCTGTTCAAGCAGCTGCTGATGGTCGCCGGCATGGAGCGCTACTACCAAATTGCCCGGTGCTTTAGAGACGAGGACTTCCGCGCCGACCGCCAGCCGGAGTTCACCCAGCTCGACGTCGAGATGAGCTTCATCGACCAAGACGACATCATCGCGTTGGCCGAAGACGTCGTGGCCACCGTCTGGCGCGAGTTGGTCGGCGTCGAGGTGGCGTTGCCAATTCGGCGCATGACGTACGCCGAGTCCATGTCGCGGTACGGATCCGACAAGCCAGACCTGCGCTTCGGGTTGGAGCTCGTCGACGTCACGGATTTCTTTGCCGAGACGCCATTTCGGGTGTTTCAGGCGCCACACGTGGGCGCTGTCGTGATGCCGGGCGGCGCGTCGCAGACCCGTCGCGAGCTCGACTCCTGGACCGACTGGGCGAAGTCGCGTGGCGCGCGCGGGTTGGCGTACATCCTGGTCGACGAGGACGGTTCGCTCGGCGGTCCCGTGGTGAAGAACCTCGCCGAGCATGAGCGGGATGGGATCGTTGCGCGGGTCGGAGCGCAGCCGGGCGACGCGGTGTTCTTCGCGGCCGGGGAGTTCACGTCGTCCGTCACGTTGTTGGGCGCCGCGCGGCTCGAGATCGGACGACGTTGCGCGCTGATCGACGAATCGCGCTGGGAGTTCTTGTGGGTCGTCGACGCGCCGATGTTCGAGCCGGACGGCGAGGGCGGCTGGACCGCGGTCCATCACCCGTTCACTTCGCCGAAGCCTGAATACGCCTCGTCTTTTCAGGATTTGCCGGGGGAGGCGCTGGCCTACGCGTACGACATCGTGCTGAACGGCAACGAAATCGGCGGCGGCTCGATCCGTATCCACCGGGCTGAGATGCAACAGCGGGTGTTCGACGTCATCGGGCTGACCAAGGCGGAGGCGGAGTCGAAGTTCGGCTTCCTACTGGAGGCGTTCCAGTACGGTCCGCCGCCGCATGGCGGGATTGCTTTCGGCCTCGACCGGTTGTGCGCGCTGCTGGCCGGGGTTGAGTCGATCCGCGAGGTGATCGCGTTCCCGAAGACGGCGTCGGGTGGGGACCCGCTGACCGGGGCGCCGACACCGATTACTGCCGCGCAGCGCAAAGAGGCCGGCATCGACGCGGCCGTCCCCGCCGTCGCGGCCGGCAACCCGCCCACGCCGTAGCCGGCAGGGATCGCCGTACCCGTCGTCCGGCGGCCCCTGGATCGCCGCCCGCCCCGCCGCCGACCGTTCCTCGAAGTTGATCTCCCCAGGGTCCGAAGCTCACGCCTGGTCATCGCAATAGCGTGGTTGAGGCGTGAATTGCGGTGCCGAAGGCCAGCTCGCTATCGGGGCGGTAGCTGGCGCTTGACGAAGTACGTCCGGCGGTCGCGCCGCTGCTCGGCTCGACGGAACGCGCCTAACGTCTTGCGTCGAACCGACTGCGCGCAGGCCCGAGACTCCGCCCATTCGAAGCGGCACACCTCGAGACCTGCCTCCCGCAGCCGATCCTCGCGCTTCTTCTCGCGTGCGAGCGCATCGTCGCCCGTGCCGTCGGTGCGACCGTCGGTGTACTTCAGCTTTCCATCGAACTCTCCAACGGTGTGGTGCTTCGTCCAGTAGTAGTCCGACCGGCCGATGAAGCCGTTTTGATCGAATATGTAGACCTGCTGATCAGGCTGCGGGATGCCGAGCACGTCGAACGCAATCCGCCCGAGAGTCTCGCCCGGCGACTCCGAAAGCGGCGATGCGAAGTCGACCACCCGCTGCGCTCTACGTGCGCCGGGCCAGTCGACGCAATCGGCGAGAACGTGTCGGAGCTCCGCAAGTGTGGTCAGTTCCTTGTTGAGCGCCGACTCCGCCGCGACCAGCGCGACATCAAACGCCATGCGCCGCGCGAGGTCGACGACGGTGCGGGCGGCGCCGGTCGCGACGACATCGTCGATCTTCGTCAGGTGGCTCGACGGCAGTGCAGCGTGGTGATACCGCACGCCGTCGACTGTTCGCGCCGAGTAGGCGCCCTCGCGGGTGATGTGGATCAGCGACAGGTCTGAGTCCAACAACGCGATGTCAAGCATCACGGCACCGCTGATGTGGCTCGCGGCGGCGATGCTCGAACTGTGCAAGGTCAACAACGCGGCGCGCAGGAGGAGCAGGTGTTTGCCCTTGGGGTCGCTCGGCACGAGCGCGCGTTCGATGTAGACCCCTCGACGTGGTCGGGCCCAATCGCCCGATCGCCGCAGCCGTGTGATCTCGTTCGGGTGGTAGCCGGCGGCAACTGCTTGGGCGGTGGTGAACAAACCAGCTTGGCTGGCGGCGACGGCAGCGAGTCGGGCTGGTAGCGGCATGACCTCAAGACTGGGCCAAAGCCGCGTTGGCGCGGCTGAAATGATCCACAGGCTGGAAGGCCTCGGCCCCTGGGCACTGAAACTCACGCTTGGTCACCGCAACAGCGTGGTTGAGGCGTGAGTTGCGGTGCCTAGGGGCAGATGGGATGGCCGCGCGGCGTGGGTGCGTCCAGCGGTGGGCGCGCGCGGTCGGCGGGCGCGGATACGCTCGGCGGCGTGAGCTTGTTCGACGACCCAGCGGTCGACGCCACCCGCGCGGTGGCGCCCCTCGCGGTCCGGATGCGCCCGCGCACGCTCGACGAGATCGTCGGACAGCAGCACCTGCTCGGCCCCGGCACCCCGCTCCGGCGCATGGTCGAGGCCCCAACGACGGCGGTCAGCTCGATCTTCCTGTGGGGTCCGCCCGGCACCGGCAAGACCACGCTCGCCTATGTCGTCAGCCAGGCGACCGACAAGCTGTTCGTCGAGCTCTCGGCCGTGAACGCCGGCGTCAAAGAAGTG
>JAICYF010000159.1 GCA_025934355.1 Acidothermaceae bacterium | reverse complement strand
GATCACCGTGCCGTTCTCGTGCACCGGCGTCGCGATCGCGGAACGCACCCGCACCCGCACCGCGTTGCCGTCGACGGCGGGGAAGTCATAGTGATGCACCACGTCGTCGGTGCGGATTGGCTCGCCCGGCGCGAGTTGGTCGGGCATGGGAACGCGTGCCAGCCACCCGGCGATCCGCTCGCTGCCGCCCGCCCGAGCAATGACCCGCGGCGGCGCCGGCGCCAAACCCTCGGTTTGCCGCAGCATGACGACGTCGCTGCCCAGCAGGTCGCGCGCACCTGACACGATCGCGTCGAGGATGTCGTTGAGGGGCTCGCGGCGGGAGATCATCCGCTGGATTACCGACAGCTTCTCCATCAGTCGCTGTCTTTCGCGCAACGACGCCAGAAGCGCGGCATTCTCGTTCGCTTGTTGGTCGCTTTGCGCGCGCAGCCGGCGTTCGGCGTCGAGCGTGCTCAACATCTCCACCGTGAGCTCGATCGCGCGAGCCATTCCACGCAGCAGATTGACGTCGTGCTCGGTGAACTCCTTGCCGCTGCGCGCTACGACGAGGTGGCCGTCGACCGCGCCACCGAGCGGAATCGCGAGCGCGGCGGCGGCGCCGACACCCGGTACCTCCAGTGACGCGTCGCCACCTGCCATGACGGCCGCGAACAGCTCGGACGGGACCGCGTTGGCCGGCCAGCAGCAGTTTGTCTCGCCGTCAGTGACCACCGCTGCCAGGTCGGCTTCCAACGCGGCGGCGGCGTGTCGAACCGCAGCCTCTAACGCCTCGTCTGCGGTCGGGAACGACGACACAACAGCAAGGAAGTCGGCGAGGAGGTGGGTGGCCAGACTCGGTCCGGATTCGACCAACGTGAAATGCGCGGACCGTCGCGGACCTGCTCGCCGCGCGCCGCTCGTCGCCCTGCCCTGGTCACGAGGCACGTCGTCTTGTTCGGCAGGTCACCACCCGATTCAAGGCGAACCTGATCGCCGCTCTTGACGTACCGCCACGCCGCCCGATCCGATGGCGGGAGACGACCACCTACGGAGGTGCACATGTCAGGCGTGATGGACGAGCCTGTCGTGCGGTCGCGACCCGGCGGCAGCAGACTCGACTACCTTTCCGGTTTCGGCAACGAGCACGCGAGCGAGGCGATCCCGGGCGCGTTGCCGCAGGGCCGCAACTCGCCGCAGCGGGTGGCGCACGGCTTGTACGCCGAGCAGATCAGCGGCACCTCGTTCGTCGTGCCGCGGGCACACAATCGGCGAAGCTGGCTCTACCGGATCGCGCCGTCGGCCAAGCACCCGGAGTTTCGCCAGCTCGACAGCAACCGATCGCTGCGCAGCGCGCCGTTTCGTGACGTGCCGCCAAATCCGAACCGGCTGCGATGGGACGCGCCGCCACCGCTCGACACTGCCACTGACTTCGTCGACGGTCTCTACACGGTCGGCGGCAACGGCGACGTCCTCGCGCATGTCGGCATCGGAATCCATTGGTACCGGGCGAACCAATCGATGACCGACCGCTACTTCTTCAACGCCGACGGCGAGTTGCTGGTGGTTCCGCAGCAAGGCAGCCTCATGGTCCGCACCGAGTTCGGGGTCCTCGACGTGCGACCCGGCGAGGTCGTCGTGCTGCCGAGGGGTGTGCGGTTCGCGGTTGACATCTCGGACCACGGCGAGGCTCGCGGCTACATCTGTGAGAACTACGGCCGGCTGTTCGAGCTTCCGGAGCGCGGGCCGATCGGCGCCAACGGACTCGCCAACGCGCGAGATTTCTTGTCGCCCGTCGCGGCGTATGAGGACGTTGAGCGACCGGTGCAGGTGGTGCAAAAGTTCGGTGGCAACCTGTGGGCCGCCGACTACGACCACTCACCGCTTGACGTTGTCGCCTGGCACGGGAATTACGTGCCGTACAAGTACGATCTGGCGCGCTTCAACGTGCTAGGCACGGTCAGCTACGACCACCCGGACCCGTCGATCTACACCGTGCTGAGTTCGTCGTCCGACACGCACGGTGTCGCGAACGCCGACTTCGTGGTGTTCGCCCCCCGCTGGTTGGTGGCGGAAGACACCTTCCGGCCGCCGTGGTTCCACCGCAACGTCATGAGCGAGTTCATGGGTTTGATTCGCGGTGAGTACGACGCGAAAGCCGAGGGCTTTCTGCCGGGTGGCGCCAGTGTGCACAACACGTTCAGCTCGCACGGGCCAGACGCGGAGACGTTCCGCAAGGCGTCGACGCAAGACCTGAAACCGCAGAAGTTGGACGACGGCATGGCGTTCATGTTCGAAACCCGTTGGCCGATCGTGCCCACGGCCCAGGTCCTTGCGGCGTCACACCGGCAGACCGGCTACGACGACGTGTGGGCTGACATGCCGCGTGACTTCCAGCCGTAGAGATGGGGGAGACTTCGCACGGGCTCACCCTGCTCGACTGGCGGCGCACGGTGCATCAGCTGTACGCCGCGGTGCGCGCGTCGTCCGAACCGGCGACCGCACACGCGCTGTGGACGGAAATGCGCGACGACTTGTTTCGACGACATCCGCAGTCGCCGCTCGCTTCGTCCGACAGGTTTGAGAGCCCCGACGACTTCGCCGGATTGCCGGTGGCGCCGTACGACGCGGCGTGGCGTTTCGAGGCGGCCGTCGACACAGACGTCGAGCCGGCGGCGATCGCGGTTCCGACCGCGACCGACGGCGCCGTTCCGTTTGAGCGAGTGGGTGTTGTGCGGCTGCCGAACGTCGGAAGCCTCGATGTGTGGGCGTTGCGCAGCTACGGTGGCGGAATTTTCGTGCCGTTTCGCGATCGCACGGCTGGCGTCTCCACGTACGGCGCGGGCCGCTACCTGATCGACACGGTGAAAGGCGCGGACCTCGGCGGCGCCATCGATCTCCACACCGGCCAAGGCACGCTGGTGCTCGACTTCAACTTCGCGTACCACCCGTCGTGCGCGTACGACCCGGCGTGGGTGTGCCCGTTGGCGCAGCCGGGCAACGTTCTTGATGTCGTGATTCCGGTCGGGGAGTCGTTGCCGCCGGGCGGTTGGTACTAAGCCGCACTCGTTCGTGGGTTCCCTGCGCGGCTGGCATCTGAGAGGCTGGCGTGGCGACCTGAAACGGAGCCGACGATGAGCCTCTTCCTTGCGCAAGACGCAGACGCTGACGCACTCCTCGATCGTGACCCATTCGCATTGTTGATGGGCATGATGCTGGATCAACAAATCCCGATGGAGAAGGCGTTCTTCGGGCCGAAGCTACTTGCTGAGCGCATGGGCGTCGACCGGCTTGATCCCGCCGAGATTGCCCGGCACGATCCCGACACGTTCGCGAAGATGTTCGCGGGCCCGCCGGCGATACACCGGTTTCCGGGCGCGATGGCGGCACGTGCGCAAGCGCTCGCACGCGTGGTGGCCGACGAGTATGGCGATGACGCCGCGATGATCTGGGGTGCCGCGTCCTCTGGTGAGCAGCTGTTCAAGCGGCTCAGCGATCTGCCGGGCTTCGGTGAGCAGAAGGCCCGGATCTTCCTTGCCCTGCTAGGGAAACAGCGTGGTGTGCGGCCGCGCGGGTGGCGGGCCGCGGCCGGTCCGTTTGGTGAGGACGGCGTCTACCACTCGGTGGCCGACGTCACGAGCGAGGAGTCGCTGCAAAAGGTGCGCGCCTTCAAGAAGGAGATGAAGGCCGCCGCCAAGGAGGCCGCGCGCAAGTCGTCACGCTGACGCGCGCCGCCGTCCACAGGGCGGCTAGCCGGTGTTCACCACCACGGGTATTTGTCGCTCCGCCGTGCCGTGGCCGCCTAGGATCGTCTCGAATCTTTCCTGCTGACAAAGGGATTCGAGGTGGCGCGTGTCGAGCTTGGATGCGCTTGCCGACGAGTTGCGACAACATGCGCGTCGGGCGGAGGCGATCGGCGACGAGCTGGTGCATGCCGCCGCGGTGGCGACATGGACCTCCGTCGCGGCCGACGCGTTTCGCGCACATGTCGCACGGCGCAGACGCGACTGCTCGCAGGTCGCGGGCATGCTCCGCTCGGCGTCGTCCGCGGTTAGCCATTTCGCGCATGACGTCGAGATGGAGAAGGCCAGGTTGCGCAGGCTCGAGCAGACCGTCGTGCACGGTGTCGGCCACGCGATCTCGTTCGTGGGTCGGCTATGAGCGGTCGCATCGTCGTCGACTACGAAGAGTTGCGCCGAATGTCACGGGTTTGGGCGGCCGCAGCGAAATCGCTTGCAGGGCAAGCGCTCTCGGTCGTATCACTTGCCGGCGAGCCGTGCATCGCGACCAACGCGGTCTTCGATCCGGTTGGCGCCGCGCACGCCGACGTGGCGATACTGGCGGCCGCGGCGGTGCCGCACGGGCTCGCCGCCATGTCGGCCAAGTTTGCCGCCGATGGCCTGGCCCTTGAAGCGGTGGTGCTCAAGGAGGAGTTCGTCGACGACTTTCCGGTGCGGGAGCTCGCCGCGTTCGACGGCTGGTTGACGACCGCCGCGTTTCGATTGCCCTTCGACCCAGGCGGCGTGCTGCGTGACGGCAACGCGCGGCTTGCCGCTCTTAGCGACGCCGGCATTGGATACCTGTCGCCGTTCCTGGAGCCGATGCTCTCGATGCTCGCGCCGTCCGCCCGGTTTCGCTCCGACGTCGCGGCGACGCGCCCGCTGCAGGTCGATCCGGTGTTCGGAGCGCCCCTTGCGCTGGTCGGCCTGTTGGCGCGCGAGGGGCCGGGGTACGTCGCGGTCTCGCCGGTTCGACCGGTATGGGCTGACAGCCCGATCGGCTCGCTCGGATCGGCGATGCGGCGGGTCAGCGATCTGGAGCACGCGCCGTCGGCTGATCTGGCCGTGGAGCGGGTGGTCGCCGCCGACGGGACGACCCGATGGGTTGTCGAGCTGCCTGGCATGCGTCACATGGGCGTGTCGGCCGATCCCGAAGACCTGTCGGGCTCGGTCGCCGCGATGGCGTTGCCGGCGACCGCGTACACCCGCAGCGTCGGCAAGGCTCTCGACGCGGCCGGCGTGCCCAGGGGTGCTCCCGTGCTGCTCGTCGGGCACAGCGAAGGCGGCATCGTGGCGATGGATCTCGCCGGCGACCCGGCGTTCAACGGCGGCCGGGTGCGGGTGACCCACGTCGTCGCCGCCGGGTCGCCGATCAGCTCCAAACCGGTCGCGCCCGGGAGCGGCACCGCGGTCTTGAGCGTGGAGAACGTCAACGACATCGTCACCCATTTAGACGCGGTCGCCGCCGCGCCCGAGACGCCACAGCGGCTGACCTACCAGTTCTCGGCCGACGCGCACGACGTCGTCCAGACCCACGACGCAGCCCGGTACGCGGCGCGGATTGAGGCGCTTGACGGGTCACCCAACCCGCTTTGGCGCGGTTTCGCCGACGGCGTGGCCCCGTATCTGCAGGGCGCGACGGCCACGATCGTGTTTAACCTTGCCGACGGTCCGCCGAACTGACCTGTGGCGGACTGTGAGCCGACGACCCGCCGCTTTGCGGTGCACAATGGGGAGGCGGCCCATCGACCCCGAGGAGTCACCAGCCGTCGTGTCGTCACTTGCCATGTCACAATGTGAGCCACCACATCGTGGATCACCTAGTGGGCCGCCGCGCTCGGCTCGACGCCCCAAGACACATGACGCGATAGATGAAGGGTGCTGCGTGCTGGCCGCCGAAGCTTTTGTAAGTACTCCAGCGAGTTGCCAAGGACGATGCGCGTGGTAGCGAAGGGCGCGGCGCAACGCCGCACAGAAGAGCCGGCTCCGATCGATGAGTTGTCGACCGAGCCAACCGCTGCTGCCCCGAAGGCGATGAAAGCCAGGGGCATCTTGAGCGCGGCGAAGAACGCTGCCGCGACGGTGCGCAAGTCGGGGAAGGGCAAGGCGGACGGCAACCCCGACGACCTCCAGCCCGATGCCGCCAACGCCCCGCCCGCGGGCGTTGACGCCGAGTTGGACGGCGATCTTTCCGCCGCTGACGCCGACCTCGCCGACCTCACCGACGACGCCGTGCTGGCGGATCTTGCCGACGTCGAAGTTGAGGCGGATCTGGAGATCACGCCGGACGCGGAGGTCGCCGACGCGCCTGAGGCAGAACTGGCCGCCACCGCCGCGGCCGCCGAGGAGGCCGAGGAGGAGCCCGACGAGGCCGATCTCGCCCTTGAGGACGACGGCGAGCCGCAGGCGCAGCTGGTCAACGCTGGCGCCACGGCCGACCCGGTTAAGGACTACCTGAAGCAAATCGGGAAGGTGCCGCTGCTCAACGCCGAGCAGGAGGTTGAGCTCGCCAAGCGCATCGAGGCCGGCTTGTTCGCGGAGGAGAAGCTCAACTCCGGGGAGAAGCTCGCGGCGAAGCTGCGCAAGGAGATGGAGTGGATCGCCGAGGACGGTCGGCGGGCGAAGAATCACCTGCTTGAGGCCAACCTGCGCCTCGTGGTTTCCCTCGCCAAGCGATACACCGGCCGCGGCATGCTGTTCTTGGACTTGATCCAGGAGGGCAACCTTGGGTTGATCCGCGCGGTCGAGAAGTTCGACTACACCAAGGGCTACAAGTTCTCGACGTATGCCACCTGGTGGATTCGGCAGGCGATCACCCGCGCGATGGCCGACCAGGCCCGCACGATCCGCATCCCGGTGCACATGGTCGAGGTGATCAACAAGCTGGCCCGGGTGCAGCGGCAGATGCTGCAAGACCTCGGCCGTGAGCCGACCCCCGAAGAGCTGGCGCTCGAACTCGACATGACCCCCGAGAAGGTCATCGAGGTGCAGAAGTACGGCCGCGAGCCGATCTCCCTGCACACCCCGCTCGGTGAGGACGGCGACAGCGAG
>JAICYF010000310.1 GCA_025934355.1 Acidothermaceae bacterium | reverse complement strand
GTCCGCGTTCGCCGGCGACCTCAAGCTGCTGCCCGACGCGCAGGTCGTCGCGGTCGGCTCGCGCTCGCAGGAGTCGGCCGACAAGTTCGGCGACCGGTTCGACATCCCGCGCCGCTACCGGACGTACGAGCAGCTGGCCGAAGACCCCGAGATCGATGCCATCTACGTCTCGACGCCGCACCCGATGCACCACGCTAACGCGCTGCTCGGAATCCGGGCTGGCAAGGCGTTGCTAGTCGAGAAACCCTTCACCATCAACGCCGAAGAGGCGCGCGAACTGGTCAGTGAGGCGCGCGCTCGCGGCACGTTTCTCATGGAGGCGATGTGGACCCGGCATCTGCCGCACATCGTCGCTCTTCGGGAAATCCTGGCGCAGGGGCGGTTAGGCGCCGTCCGTTCGGTGATGGCCGACCACGGGCAGTGGTTCACCAAGAACGCCGCGCACCGGCTTTTCGCCCCTGAGCTTGGCGGTGGCGCATTGCTCGACCTCGGCGTCTACCCGATCTCGTTCGCGTCGATGGTGCTGGGCAACCCGTCGAGAATCACCGCGGTCAGCGACCAGGCGTTCACGGGTGTCGACGCGCAGACCGGGATTCTCCTTCAGTACCAAGGCGGCCAGCACGCGGTGTTGTTCACCAGCCTTGAAACGCGGACGCCGAACTGGGCGTGCGTCAACGGCACCGAGGCGCGCATCGAGATCGAAGGCGTCTTCTACACGCCGTCGCGATTCCGGCTCGTCACCCGCGACGGCGACGTCGAGCAATTCGACTTCCCGCACGAGGGCCATGGATTGCGCCACCAAGCCGCCACCGTCGGCCGTTGCCTGCGCGCCGGACTAACCGAAAGCGACGCGCTGCCGCTCGATGAGTCGATCGCCATCATGGAGACGATGGACGAGATTCGCCGTCAGATTGGCCTGACCTACCCCAGCGAGTCGTAGCGCTCCTTCTAGCGACTCGCAGCGAGCCTCACCCGGTCGGCGACGGGCTTGCGGTTGGCCGTCCGATGATGGGTTGACACACCTTGAGAGCCGCGGTGGTCTTCGGGTCGGACCGGTCCAGCGAACGAAGCGCCTGCTGCGGGTCTGTTGCGGCTATCGTGACGCCGTTGTCGCTCATGCAGCTCTTGAACGCGCCGAAAGTCGCGGCGCTGATGGTCGCGCCACCACCGCCTCCGAAACCGAACCCGCCCTGTGGCGCAAGGCTTTGACACGCCTGCATCGCCGCGCGGGTGCTCGGGTCGGCGCTACCGAGAAAGCCGAACCGGCCGCCTGGCCCGCCGCTTCGGGGCGCTCCGCTCGGGCGGACGAACCCGCCCGACGGTCGCGGCCGCGGGCTGAAAACGGGTCGCCCGCTGGAGCCCGGCCGGCCGCCGAAGTCCGGGCGACCGCTGAACGTCGGCACCGCGACACCGTGTTGTGAAAGGCATTGCGTGTAGGCGCCGAAGTCTGCAGCGCGATTGGACGACGTCGCTGAAGCGCTCGAGGAGGATGCCGCGGAACCGCTTGTGCTGCTTGCGGTTTTGCTACCGGAGGCGGCACTGCAACCTGCCACGACAAGTATCGCCGCCAACCCTGCGGCCGATGCGCCGGCAGCAGCGGCGACGCCGCGTCGTCCGAGGGAAAGGGCGATTTTCACGTGGCAAGCGTGCGGTGCGCGGCGACGCCGGACAAGTGAAGTCAGCCGTTTCGCGGCAACTTCGCAGCGGTTTCCCAGCTATCTCTCAGTCGTCGGACGGCGG
>JAICYF010000220.1 GCA_025934355.1 Acidothermaceae bacterium | reverse complement strand
TCCTCACGTCAGGGCTTGCTCAGGTCTGCTCATGCTCCGCTCATGCAAAGGCCCCTCGCGCAGGAGGGGCCGCCGCGCTAACCGCTGGGTCAGCGCGGCAAGTTAAGGAGCAGCGAGAACAGCCGTGCCACGCGCATAGTGTAGCCGGGAGGCAACCGCCGTCCGGCGTACCATGCGGCGCATGCCGGTGCGCACCGTCGTCGAGCGCGGTCCTAAAGGGAAGAAGGCGGTGGCGTTCGCAATCGATTGGCCGGGTTGGAGCCGCGGGGCGAAGACCGCAGACCAGGCGATCGAGCTGCTCGACTCGTATCGACCGCGTTACCGGCCAATTGCCGCAACGGCACGGCTGGCTCGCGAGTTCGACGCGGCCGGGCCCCTTGAGATCGTCGAGGACCGCGTCGGTCCCGGTTCGACCGACTTCTGGGGCATCTCGTACGCGCCGTCGAGTCTCGAGCGAGAGCCGATGTCCGACGCCGAGCTGGACCGCAAGATCAAGCTGCTCAGGGCATGCTGGCAGTACTTCGACGACGTCGCGGCTCGGGTGTCGGCCGAGATGCGGACGGGACCGCGCGGCGGTGGGCGCGACCGCGACCGGATCATCCGACACACCATCCGAGTCGAGAGCGAGGAGTTCGCGAAGCGGCTCGGGTTGCGCATCCCCGAATGCGCCGCGCTGACGCCCGCGGGTCTGCTCGAGCATCGGCGCACCTACCTCGCGGCGATGCGGGAGTACAACACGGGCGAAGGCAAGCGAATGCGTTCGTGGAACCTGCCATATCTCATCCGGCACAGCGCCTACCACACCATGGACCACGCGTGGGAAATGGAAGACAAGGACCTCACGCCCGCATCAACCTGACCGCCGGCCGTGGATTACCGGATGGGCCGAACGGCGCCGCCGAATGACGCAGACGCCTCAGCGGAACTGGCCGCTTGGCCGGTTCCGAGGCGGCACACCTTGCGCGAGGATTGATCAAGCGAGGCCGACCGTGGGGGGACCGGCGTCGCACTCCCGGCATGTCCGGGGATTCTTCGGGGGCAGTGGGGGCCGCTGCGGGGGATCGCTGTCGGGGATCGTGAATGCAGCGTGCTGGGGCGCGGCGGTCCGGCTTGGCGGTGGGGGGAGACGCTTCGCCGGACCGCCACTTCGCGAGCGGCCGGAAGTCACCCGGGGGGACAAGTGACTCGACGCACTCGCGCGCTTTCACTGTGCCCGATTCACGCGCCAACGGCGACAAGCCACGCCTACCGAATCCGATTGGTCATCGCGCCGCGGGTTGGCTCCGATCGCCGCACGGCGTAGCGTCGGCATCGATGGATCCCGCACGTAGATCACAATGGCGGTCGCCGGCGCGCGCGGCCGGCCTCGGCGGTGCCCTGATCGCGTTGGCGATTACCACCGCGTGCGCCAGCCGGACGACGTCGACCAGCGGTGCCGTCGCGCCAGGATCGGCCGACTCCTCGATTCTTTCGCCGTCCGACACATCGACCACCTCCCCCGGCGGCTCCGGGGCGTCGTCCGAACTCGCGGCGCCGACGCCAACTCCGACGGGTTCGCCGACAACTGCTGACGCCAACGCGCCGATCACCTGCAGCGCCACAGTTTCGAACCCGACGCCGAAACGCGGCTCGCCGACCCATGTGATCGTCCAGACCGTGAGCGGCGCGCAGGTTTCGCTGGCGGCCTCGTCGAGAGCGGCCACGATGTCAATGTCAATGTCAATGTCGATGCCGCAGCACGCAATCAACGCCGATGCCGACGGCCGAGCCGATCTGACCGTGAGCTCGCAAGCGGCCGGCACGAAGGTCAATGTCGAGGTGCAGGCGACGAAGGCCGGTGCGTCGGCGGCTTGCTCGACGAGTTTCACGCCGGTCGACCTCCCACAAGCCACCGGCTCCCCCGGGCTGCCGCCGATCCAGATCACCACCCAGCCCATCCCACCGGCGAACGACAACGCCTAGACCCGCAATGCTGTGCGGGTGAGTGCTGACCGATCCGACCCATCCGACCGACTCGACGGGCTCGACCGGCTCGACCGGCTCGACCGGCGGCAGCTCAATCGCGCTCTGCTCGCCCGACAGCACCTGCTTGAGCCCGCCTCGCTGCCGGCGAACGAGATGGTCGAGCAGCTGGTGGGGATGCAGGCGCAGGCTCCGCTCTCGCCGTACGTCGGGTTGTGGAGTCGGCTGACCGCGATCGACCCCGATGTGGTGGGCGCGGACGTCGCGGGCGGCGTTCTCGTTCGCACACACGCGATGCGCGGCACGGTTCACCTGTTCTCGCGGCGCGACGCATTGGCTTTACGGCCGTTGATGGCGCCAATGCTGGCGGTGCGGTTCGGCTCCACGGCGTTTGCGAAGAACCTCGACGGCGTCGCGATCGACGAGGTAAGCCGGATCGCTCGGACTCTCGTCGCGGACGCGCCGCTGAGTCGGGTTGAGCTCGGACGACGACTGGCGCAACACTTCCCCGGCGCCCCGGAAGAGGCGCTCGCGTATGCCGCGATCTTCCATGAACCGATGGTTCAAGCCCCGCCGCGCGCAGTGTGGGGGAAACGCGGAACGGCAAAATGGCAGTCGTTTGAAGGTTTTCTCGGTGCTTCAGCGGACGGCGGAAGCTCTGTCGATGACCTTGTCTTGCGCTATCTCAGCGCTTTTGGTCCCGCGTCGGTGGCTGATATCCGTTACTGGTCAGGGCTTTCCGGGTTGCGCGAGGTCGTGGAACGGTTGCGGCCGCGACTACGAGTGTTTCTCGACGAAGATGGCCGCGAGCTGTTCGACCTGCCGAACGCACCGAGACCGAGCGGCGATGCGCCAGCGCCCGTGCGGTTCTTGCCGGAGTACGACAACGTGCTCCTGTCGCACGCTGACCGCGCGCGGATCATTCCCGACAAGCGATCGGTGCCGCTGTTCGCAGGGGACGGCGCGCGGGCTGGAACGCTGCTCGTTGACGGGGAATTTCGGGCGACGTGGAAGGTCGCTGTCGACGGTGAGTACGCGACGCTCGCCGTCACGGCCACGCCGAAACTGTCGGGTCGAGAGTCAGACGACGTGTGCGCGGAAGGCGCGCGGTTGATGGAGTTCCTCGCGCCAGACAAGCGCGCGGACGTCGTCGTGACCGCGTCCAGCTGAACGGATACGTTCACAACCCTGGTTAATCTAGAGTCTCGAACGTGGCCGACTCAACGAACCTCGCCAGCCTGCCGTTTGCGCTCACCGCTTCGCCGGACGACGCATGGCATGTCGACTCGTCGTCCAGTGTGGTAACGGTGACCGTGCCGCCGCACACCGACATCTTCACGGATCCCGCCGGTGCGGCGTCCGACATCGAGTCGATGCTGAACGCGGCGACGCTGCTCGGAAGCCCGCCACCCGGCGACTTCCAACTCAGCGCACGCGTGCGCGTCGATTTCAAATCGACATTCGACGCCGGGGTGCTGCTGCTCTGGGAAGACGCTCGCCACTGGGGCAAGCTCTGCTTCGAATTCTCACCGACCGGCGAACCCATGGTTGTCTCGGTCGTCAATCGCGATTTCTCGGACGACGCGAACGCGTTCGCGGTGGCTGATCGCTCGATCTGGTTGCGGGTTTCGCGCGTCGGGCACACGTACGCCTACCACGCGTCGACCGACGGATCGTACTGGCGAATGATCCGTTACTTCAGCATCGGCGACGGGATCGAGCGGCACCGAATTGGGTTCGAAGGACAGTCGCCCACGGGCGACGGCTGCACGGCGACATTCGACCAGATCAGCTTCGTGCCGGAGGGGCTGCGCAATATGCGCGACGGCTCGTAGCGTTCAGCGGCGCGGCTACGACTTGGTCGACAACTCGGACGACGGGTCGCGGTGCAACGTCTGCTCATGCACGAGCATGCGATCGGCGGTGAGCAACGCGCAGCAATCACCACACTCGAGCAACTGAGCCACGGCGGCCTCCTTTCGGCGAGTTCGGCCTGCAAGATCCACATTCGGTCACCGCGGGCCCGAGTTTAGGAAGGCGATAGCGTCGAGTCTTCGAGGTGCCGAGTGCAGGAGGCGACTTCCGGTGCAGAAGCGATCACTTGGCCGCAGCGGATTGCAGGTTTCGGCCCTCGGCTTGGGTTGCATGGGCATTAGCCACGCGCTGGGCCCCGCGCTAGCCCGCGTGGACGGCGTCGCCGTGATCCGCGCCGCGGTCGAACGCGGCGTCACGTTCTTCGACACCGCCGAGGTGTACGGCCCGTACGTCAACGAGGAAGTCGTCGGCGAGGCGTTGGCGCCGCATCGAGATCAGGTCGTCATCGCGACCAAGTTCGGCTTCACCTTCGACGACGACGGGCGCCAGACCGGCGTCTCTAGCGAGCCGCAGCACATCAAGCGCGCCGTCGAGGGATCGCT
>JAICYF010000304.1 GCA_025934355.1 Acidothermaceae bacterium | reverse complement strand
TTCATCGTCAACGTGGCGCTCGCCACCGTAGGCCGCGACTTGCACACCGGTCCGGCCGAACTCGAACTGACCGTGTCCGGCTACGGCGTCGCCTACGCATGTTCGCTGGTGGCCGGCGGTCGGCTCGGCGACCGGCTCGGAAGACGCCGGGTGTTTCTCGCTGGCATGGCGGCGTTCACCCTCGCGTCGGTGCTGTGCGGCGTCGCGCCGTCCGCCCCGCTGTTGATCGTGTTTCGGGTGGTGCAGGGACTGGCTGCCGGGCTGATGTTCCCGCAGGTGATCGCCTCGATCCAGGCGGGCTTCGAGGGACCGGATCGGCACCGGGCGCTCGGCTTCCTCGGCGCCGTCGTCGGGGCGGCGGGCGCGGTCGGCCAGATCGTCGGCGGCTCGCTGCTCGCCGCTGACATCGCTGGGATGGGCTGGCGCCCGATCTTCTTGGTCAACGTCCCGGTGGGCGTGGTGGCACTTGTCGTCGGACGGCGGATGCTGCCCGAGAGTCGGACGCCGACCGCTCCGGCGATTGACGTGATGGGCGGGCTCACCCTGGCGGCGACCATCGCCTTGGTGCTGCTGCCGCTGACGCTGGGCCGGGCAAGCGGATGGCCGGCCTGGACCTGGGTGAGCCTCGCCGCCTCGCCGGTCGCAGGAGTGCTTTTCGTCGCGAGCCAGCGCCGCTTCGAGCGGTCCGGTCGCACGCCGCTGGTGCCGTTGTCGTTACTTGAGGTGCGGTACGCGCGACTTGGGTTGACGGCGATGCTGTTGTTCGCCACTTGTGTCGGAGGCTTCTTGTTCAGCTTGACCATGGTGCTGCAGGCCGGCCACGGCTACTCGGCCTTGAAGTCAGGCATGACCATGGTGCCGAGCGCCCTAGCTTTCTTCGTGGTCGCGTTGCTGACCCGCCGGTTGACCGCCAGGTTTGGTGATCGCCTGGTGGCCGGCGGGTCGCTTGTGTTCGCCGTCGGGTTGGCCGGGTTCGCCGCGGTGGTCGCGGCGTCCGGCGCGCACCTTAACGCGGCCGCCGCGTCAGCCCCACTTGTCGTGCTCGGTCTTGGCTGGGCGGCCGCCATGGTGCCGTTGATGGGCGTGGTGATGGCCGGGCTGCCCGCAGAGCGAGCCGGCCTCGCGGGCGGCGTGCTGTCGACCGCGCTGCAGGTCGGCCTGGCGTCCGGCGCGTCGATCGTCGGGTCGGTGCTGTTCAGCGTCGCTGGCAGCGGCGTCGACGTCGGTCGGTGGCGGGAAGCGACGCTGGTGATGACCGCGGTCGAGTGCGGATTGGCGCTGGCTACCGCCGCGACTGTCTGGCGCTTGCGGCGGGCCGCGGTGTCACGTTGAGAGAGGCGCCAGGCTGCGCGGAAGTCGGCCGGCGGCCGCCTGGTCGAGCAGCCAGAGCGTGCGCTGCCGACCGCGCGCTCCCGCGGCGGGGATCTCCACCTCGCCAGCCCCGCTGAGCGCGAGGTTCGCTGGCGCCGCCTTGGCGGCGCCAGCGGCCACGATCCAAACCTCGTTCGCCGCCCGGATCGACGGGAACGTCAAGCTCAGCCGGTTCGGCGGAGGCTTCGGCGAGCCGTGCACACCGACCACCGGGCGGGTGTCGTAAAGCGCGGGCTGGCCGGGAAACAGCGACGCGACGTGGCCGTCCTCGCCGAGACCCAGCATCAGGACGTCGAAAATCGGCACCGGTCCATGGTCTTCGGGACGGGTGGCCGCGGCGAGCTCCTTGGCGTACCGCGCGGCCGCGGCCTCGGCGTTGTCGCCGTCCGGGCCGTCGCTTGGTGGCATCCGGTGCACGAGCGCCGGGTCGACGGGTACGTGGTCGAGGAGGGCCTCCTGGGCGGCGCGATCGTTGCGC
>JAICYF010000313.1 GCA_025934355.1 Acidothermaceae bacterium | reverse complement strand
CGTCTTGGAGGCGGCGGGCTTCGACGTGACGGTGCCCGAGCAGCGCCTGTGCTGCGGCCGGCCGCTCTACGACTACGGCATGCTCACCACCGCCAAGCGCTACCTCGACACGATCCTCGGCACGCTCGCCGACGACATCGCCCGCGGCACGCCGGTCGTCGGGCTCGAGCCGTCGTGTGTCGCCGTCTTCCGCGACGAGCTCGGCAACCTCCGCCCCAACGACGAGAACGCGCGCCGGCTCGCCGCGCAGACCTACACGCTCGCGCAGTTCCTCGACAAGCACGCGCCCGACTGGGAGCCGCCGCACCTGGCCGGCAAGGCGCTGGTTCAGGTGCACTGCCACCAGGGCGCCGTGCTGGGCTACGACATCGAGCACAAGCTGCTGGATCGGATGGGTCTCGACGTCGAGGTGCCCGACAGCGGCTGCTGCGGGATGGCCGGCTCGTTCGGCTACGAGAAGGGCGAGCAGTACGACGTCTCCATCGCCTGTGGCGAGCGAGTGATCCTTCCCGCCGTGCGGGACGCCAGCGCCGACACCTTTCTCGTGGCCGACGGCTTCAGCTGCCGGGAGCAGATCGCGCAGAACACCGAGCGCAAGGCGGTCCACCTCGCCGAGCTGCTCTGGATGGCGCGTCACCCGGCGGATGAGCGCGGCCCGTCGTCGCACCCCGAACATCGGGTCGACGACATCCTTCGCCCGGAGGGGACGGCCCATGCGAGTCGCTCGGCGCTGGCCGCTGGTGGTGCTGCCATCGCCGGGCTGCTCGCGGCGGGAGGCATCGGTTACGCGGCACGACGATTCGGCGTCAAGTGACGCGACGCAGCTGAGGAGACAACGATGAGTGAGACCACGACCAACGGACGAACAACGCCGGCGACGACAGTCGGGCGGCACGAGCTGACGAGAGTGTGGACCAAAGGCGGGCCCGTCGACACCGAGCTGTTGCGCACCGACGAGGTGGCGGCGATCAAGGAGCGGCAAGAGGCGTCAGTCGGTGAACCGGGTGCGATGGCGCTCCTCGGCTTCGCTGTCGGCACCTTCATCATCGCCTGGCCGCTGAGTGGCTTCGTACCGACGCATGCACTTCCCGCGACGGTGCCACCGGTGCTGATCTTCGCTGGCATCGCGCAGTTCCTGGGCGGGCTCGTCGCCTTCCGGCGCGAGAACACCTTTGCCGGAACCGCGTTTTGCGCCTTCGGCGCCAACAACGTGGTGGTGTCGGTCTTCATGCTCATGCAGGTCACCGGGTCGGTGTCGACGAAGCTCGGCTCGCCAGACGTGAAGATGCTCGGTCTCGAGCTGTTCAGCTTCGGCTACATCGCGCTGGTGCTCGGGATTATCGCGATGAAGCTCAACTTCGCCTTCGTGGCGATTCTGCTGTCGCTGTGCCCCGGCTTCGTGCTCGTGGCGATGGCGAACTTCTACGGATCCGGGATGCCCACGATCATCGGCCACATCGGTGGCTACTGCCTGATCGCGTCGGCCGCCGTGGCCGCCTACACCGCGACGGCGATGGTGTTCAACAGCACCTGGGAGCGGGCAGTGCTCCCGATGTTGCCCATGTCGGGCGCCAAGCCACCGAACCAGAGCACGTCGGGCGACTTCGCCGTCCGCCGCACGACGCCACGTG
>JAICYF010000255.1 GCA_025934355.1 Acidothermaceae bacterium | reverse complement strand
TTCACCCGTCGCCGGGGACGAGGCGCGAAGTCGCCAGGGTCGGTCGGCGCACCGCACCACGACAGTCGACGGTCAGTGGCTGTCGCGACGAGTCGCGAGGTACCCCTGCTGTTGGTCGATGCGGCGCAGCAGTCGGGCAACGGTGGTCTGAAGTCCGAACCAGTGCGCGCGGCCAGCGGCCCACGTCACCGCCGCCAGCGCTGACGACACCGCGCGGTAGATAGGTCGACGGGTGGTCAATGCGACGATCGTCCGTGGCAGTGCCGGCAGGTCGACGCGATACCGATCCGGCCCCGCTGGCGTCAGCGCGTCGGGGTGGCTGCGCTCGATGGATTGGTGGCCGGTGCCCGCGAACCAAGACTCACGGCGGAAGTCGGCAAGGCCCCGCCAGTGCTCGTGGCTGGCCAATAGTGAACGATCGAACACCGCGAGCGCGCCCATCGAGAGCAACCGCAGGCCGACATGCTGGTCCTCATGCCGACCCGTCGGCAACGGTTCTGGCCATCGGGCGGTGACGTCGAGGAACAGTTCACGTGGGATGGAGACGTTGCCCATCCACAGGTTGCGCAAGATGCCGGTGGGGTTGGACTCGTAGTGCCGGCAGCGTCCCTCGTATTCCTGCGCGTAAAGCGCGGTGACGAACGTGTTCGGCGACCACTTGGCCGGCATCGTCGTCGGCATGTAGCCGACAACGACGAGATTCGCGCTTTCGACTGCGCGGCCAGCGTCGCGAAGCGCCGCGAAGTGGCGCAGGTGGTTCGCAGCCAGCCCGGCGGTCGGCACCACGTCGTCGTCCAAAAACAAAAGAATCTCGGACGTCGCGGCCTGCGCGCCCGCGAGCCGAGCCCCGGCGGCGCCCCGGCCGGGCCCAGGGACGCTGACTACCCGGCTGTCGCCCGCCGCGTGCGCCGCCAAGGTCTGCTGGGTGGCATCCGTGGATCCGTCGTCGACCACCACGATCTCGCGTACGTCGCCCTGCTGACGAAGCGCGGTCAGGAGCCGGTCGAGTCGCTCTGAGCGATTGCGGGTGGGGATCACGACGCCGATTCCCGGCCTGACTTCGGGCCCGACTTCGGGCCCGTCTTCCGGCCTGACCTCTGGCCTGACCTCGGGCCTAACCTCGGGCCCGGCGTCGGTGTCGGTCGCCGGCGGGTTGGCGTCGGGCATATCCGGGCTTTCGGCCGGGTAGGGGTCGCTCAATCGCTCGGGCATCTTCTCAGCATCGCCACCAAGATCTCCCGATAACCGTTGAATCCAGAAATTGCTGGATATACGCGTTTAGCGGGGACGACGCGGGGGACTTCTCGGTCCAGCGCTGGCTGTCGCGGTCACCGACGTGTCTGCGCACCCAGATGTAGCGAGCTGGGGGGGAGCGATGAGGAAACGAGCTGGCGATTCAGCTCGAGCCCGCTTCGCCGACCTCAGGGCCGGTGAGTCGAAAGGGTTCGAGTCGATGAACGCGATCAACGCGCACGCTGGACGAGTTGGTGCCAGCATGTCAAGCACGGCCGACGGCCGGTCACTTCAGGCACCGAGGTGGCGGCGCAAGGCCGCTACCGGGGTGACTGTGCTCGCCACGGTCGGCGGGTCCGCGCTAGCCGTCTTTGGCTGGTCACCCGCCGCTTTTGCCGCGAGCCCCGCGGCAGGGGGTGCCACGCCAGCGGCGTCGACGCCAAGGCCGACGCCGACGCCGACGTTGTCATCAGACTGCGCGAAGTCCGACGTCGTGATCGTCAGTAGGAACGCCGACCTGACCACGGTCAGCGTGCGGCTCGCCAGTGGCAGTTCCGGTGTCTCCTGCGATGTCTCACTGCACGCCTACCAGACCGATGGCCCCACCTGGCCGACCAGCGGCGACCAGCGGTTGGTCGGGTTCGCGACCGTTCACCTCACGAGTGACCCGCAGTCCCTAAGCGTCACCGGCTCGAGCTGCTACGGCCAGAACGATCTCGTCATCGGGACCACGAAGAACGACGGAGTTGACGGGCCGGCACCGCATTACCCGGTCCAGGTCTTCGCCTCGAACACTCTGGCGACCTGGATTGGCGGGAGCGCTTGCCCGACGCCTTCGGTGTCACCAACGGTCACGCCGACGACGAGCGTCAGCCCGACTGCGACGGCTACCTCGACGGTGACGCCTGGCCCGACTACGCCGACGACCGTGCTACCTCTTCAGTTGGCGGCCCCGTCATCCCCAGCGCCCTCCGTCCTTGGCGTTCAGTTCGCGCAGTCGCCGCCCACCGCGGTACTGCCGGCCGCGCAGCAGTTGCCATTCACTGGCTCCCCACTCGCACTTGAAGCGCTGGCGGCGGCCACCCTTATCGGCGCCGGCGCCGTGCTCTTCGGCATCGGAAGAAGGCGTAACGCCGAGCGTGCCGGCTCACAGGACTGACAGTGGCGGTCGAGGACCAGCATGTTGCGAGCGTCACGATCGCGCACGACTACCTGACGCAACGTGGGGGGGCCGAGCGCGTGGTGTTGAGCTTGTGCGAGGCCTTTCCCTCCGCCGACCTGATGACCACCGTGTACGAGCCGCGCAGCACCTTTCCGGATTTCGCCCGGCGCCGGATCACCGCGTCTGCCGCGGAGCGGGTCGGTCCGCTACGACGACACGTGCGAGCGTTGTTCCCGGTGATTCCGATGCTGGTCAGGTCGCTACCGCCGGCCCCGGGCGTGCTCGTGGCGAGTTCGTCCGGCTGGGCACACGCCGTTCGCGCTGGCGGGCCGAAAATCGTCTACTGCCACAACCCCGCCCGGTGGCTGTACCAACCTGACGATTACTTCAGCGGTTTGCCGGCGCCCTCGCGGCGGCTGATCGGGGCGGCGTTGCGCCCGCTGCGTCGATGGGATCGTCGGCACGCGCTGTCGGCGGCCCTCTATTTGGCCAACTCGACCAGCGTCGCTCGTCGGATCTGGGAGGCCTACGGAATTCAGGCCCGGGTGGTCTTCCCGCCGGTCGGCATCGACGAGAACGGTCCCATGGCCGCGGTGGCCGGCGTAGAGCCCGGCTTCTTCTTGACGGTGGGCCGACGCCGCGGTTACAAGAACACCCGGGCGATCTGCGACGCGGTCGAACAAGTGCCCGGTGCTCGATTGGTGTGCGTTGGGGGTGCCCCACGCGCGCTGCCGTCGTCGAAGGTGCTTGCGCTGCAGGGGATTTCTGACGCGCAGCTGCGTTGGCTATATGCCAATGCGAAAGCGGTTATTGCTGTCGCGCACGAAGATTTTGGTCTAACACCGATCGAAGGCCACATGTTCGGCACGCCGAGCATCGTGCTG
>JAICYF010000032.1 GCA_025934355.1 Acidothermaceae bacterium | reverse complement strand
TCCTGGGCGAGGAGGAGTCGGCGTCAGAGCACGCGCGGGCGGTCGCCGCCGAACGTCGTGCGGCGATCGAATACGCACGTGGCGCGCTGCAACTGTCGGGAGCGGGCGCGTTCGTGTCGGCCGAGCAACTGGCCGACCGGTTCTCCGACGAAGGCCCGCTGCTGTCGACCGCGGAACGGGCGATCGCCGATCGCACCTGGGCGTATGGCCACGTGGTGGTCGACGAGGCGCAAGAGTTGTCGGCGATGGCGTGGCGGATGCTGATGCGGCGCTGTCCGACGAAGTCGATGACGCTCGTCGGCGACGTCGCGCAGACCGGCTCAGCCGCTGGCGCTTCCGATTGGGATTCCGCGCTCGGCCCACACGTGGGCGATCGTTGGCGGCTTGCCGAGCTGACGGTGAATTACCGAACACCGGGTCAGGTGATGCGGCTCGCCACCGAGGTGCTCCACGCCGCAGGCATCGACGCGGCCGCGCCGACGTCGGCTCGAGAGGGCGAGTTTCAACCTGTGGCGCAAGCGATTTCGTCGGACGACGCGGCCCAGGTGGTGCGTGGCGTGCTTGCGGAGGTTGACGCTCTCAACGGCGGGAAGCTCGCCGTCATCAGCGCGGCCGCACAAGCGCATTCGGTGTACACGGCGTTGTCGGCGGCGCTACCCGCGGGCGACGTCGGGCACGGCGCGGGATCGCTTGACGCGCGGGTGGCGGTGCTTTCGGTCACCGAGGCCAAGGGTTTGGAGTTCGACGCCGTCGTGCTCGTCGAGCCGGCGCGGATTCTGCGCGACTCGCCGCGTGGCGCGAACGACTTGTACGTCGCGATCACCCGGCCGACACAGCGGCTGCGCGTGCTGCACAGCGAGCCGTTACCTGCTGGCTTCGAACTGCTCCGCCCGGAGTAGCCACCGATTCTTCGGCCGCTTTCATCTTCGACTCAGGAAACTCCCAGCCACGGCGGCGAAGTTAGCTGGTGACAGTTAGCGGACGACGCGGAGGAGTGCACGGTGAACCCCTACGACAACGAGCGGCCTGAAGACCAGACCCCCGACCCGACGCCGTGGTGGTCGCGACCCTCTACGCCTACCCAGCCGACGGCGGCCGCCGAGCCCGCCGAGCCGACCGAGCCGATCGAGTCTGCCGATCCCTCGGAGCCGGCGGCGGCCGGCCCGAAGCGCCAACGCCCCTGGCTTCGGCAGACCGGCGCCCTCGTCGCGGCTGTCGTCATCTCCGCGGCTGCGACCGGCGGCGTTGTCCACGCCATCGACAGTGGCAACACCAAGAACGCGACGCCTCCGGCCGCGTCGCCGACCTCCGTCAGCAACCTGCCGTCGGCCGCGCAGCTGTCGACAAGCGTGAAGTCGGCGCTGGCGAAAATCGAGCCGTCCGTCGTCATCATCAACGACACGGTCACCACGTCCGGAAATGGTCGCGGCGGCTTCGGTGGCTTCGGCGGTTTCCAAGCTGATGGCGCCGGCACCGGCATCATCATCAGCTCCGATGGCTACGTGGTGACGAACGCGCACGTCGTCAATGGCGCCTCGAACATCAAGGTGACGTTGCCGAACAATGGCGGCACGCACGACGCGAGCGTCGTCGGCATGGACACCACCAAGGACCTCGCGGTCATCAAGGTGTCAGGCGTCTCGGGATTGACGGCGGCGACCTTTGCCAACTCCGACACCGTGCAGGTCGGCGACAGCGTAATCGCGGTCGGAAACGCCTTGGGTTACGGCGGTTCGCCGACCGTGACCGAAGGCATCATCTCGGCCAAGGGCCGCAGCCTCTCCGACAGTGAAGACAACCTGAGCGGTCTGTTCCAGACCGACGCCGCGATCAACCCTGGCAACAGCGGCGGCCCGCTGGTCGACACCAACGGCGACGTCGTCGGCATCAACGTCGCGGTGGCGACCGGCACCAGCACCGAGCCGGCCCAAAACATCGGCTTCACGATCCCGAGTAACACCGTGGTTCAGGCGATTCCGGATCTGAAGGCTGGCAAGAGCTCCACCGGCAACAACCAGAGCACCACGTATCTCGGTGTCGAGATTGCCGACGCGCAAAACGGGGCGGGCATTGTGGCCGTGCAGCCGGGCAGCCCGGCGGCGAAGGCGGGGCTGCAGCCCAACGACGTGATCACCAAGTTCAACAACACCACGATCACCGGCAGCTCTGACCTCCAGCAGGCGGTGCGGTCGCAGAAGCCGGGCGACACCGTGACGCTGACGGTCGATCGCAACGGTAATCCGGTCACGGTGAAGGTGACCCTGGGTTCTAACGCGGTCAGCTCGTAGCCGCGACAATGGCGGCGTGCCTGTCGCCGTCCACATCGCGTATGTAGAAACGCCGGACGCCGAGCCACTCGGCGTCCGGCGGCAATTCGCAGCGGCGTTGTTTCGTCGCGTCCTCGACGAGCGCCTCGGCGCCGGCGTCGGTCGCGTCGTCAACGCGGAATCGGGCCAGCCACTCGTGAGCGGCGTCGCCGAACCGACGTTTGTCTCCCTCACCCACACCGATTTCGTCGTGGCCGTCGCTCTTGCCTCGGCGCGTGTCGGGCTCGATGTCGAGCATGTCGACAGGGAGGCGTCGCATCCTGGCCTGTTCGCCCGGGTCAGCTCCCCGGCCGAACTTCGCTGGCTGGAGCGGCAACCCGTCGATCGGCGCAACCGCGAGTTTCTCCGGTTGTGGACCCGCAAAGAGGCCTACGGCAAAGCCATCGGCGTCGGCCTCGGCTTCGACCTACGATCCACGAACTTCATCCCGGACGACGACCGCCTGTCGGGCGTTCCGGGAAAGTGGCACGCGACCGCGGTCGACCTGGGCTCGGACGTCGTCGCCGCCGTTGTGGTCGAGGGCCGCGCAAGCCAGGTCACCGTGACCAAGGTCGACCACCGCGAGCTCGCCCACCTAGGGTGAGGCACATGCGAAGCCGAATCGCCGTGGCGGCGGTGCTGGTGTCCGCCTACTTTGTCGTCACCGCGGGGTCGGCGGGCGCGGCCGGCGTCACCGTCACCCGAGTCTCGGGCGCTGACCGGTACGCCACCGCGGCGGCGATAGCCGACGCCGGCTGGCCTTCGCCGCTTCCGCCGTCGTCGACGCTTCTGCTGGCCACCGGCCAGAACTTCCCCGACGCCGTCGCCGGCGCGGCCGCGGCGGGCCACCTCGGTGTGCCGATCCTGCTCACGCCGTCCGGCTCGCTTTCGTCGTCCGCGCAATCGGAGATCGCCCGGCTGAAGCCAGCGAAGGTGGCGTTGCTCGGCGGGTCGTCGGCGCTGTCCGCCTCGGTGGCCGCTGCGGTGGGCAATCTCGGTGTGACCGCCGAGCGGTGGCAGGGCGCCGACCGTTACGCGACGGCCGCCTCGATCTCCAAGGCGACCTACCCGAACGGCGCGGTCAACGTGTACCTAGCGACCGGCACGGCATTTCCCGACGCGCTCGCCGGTTCGGCGCTGGCCGCGGTCGCCGGCGGTCCGTTGCTGCTGGCGACGCCGACGTCATTGCCGTCGGCCACCGCGGCGGAGATCGCCCGGTTGCATCCCTCGGCGATCGTCGCTCTCGGCGGCACGTCCGCTGTCAGCGACACGGTGCTCACCGCCGCGGCCGCGGCCGCAGGCGGCGCGACGAAGTCGCGGATCTCGGGCACCGACCGGTACGCCACCGCCGACGCCATCGCCTCAACGGTGGTTCAGGTGGGCGGCGGCACGACCGCATCGAAGGGTGCCCTGCTGGCGACGGGCCTTGACTTCGCCGACGCGCTCGCGGGGGCGGCGTGGGCGGGGGCGTCGGGCCGACCGCTGTTCCTGGCGCCCGGCAGTTACCTCACCCCCTCCACGTGGCAGACGATCCAGGCGGTGCAAGCGACGTCGGTCGCCGTTCTCGGCGGGTCAAAGGCGATCTCGGACGCCGTCACAAGTGGCCTGCAGTCGGGTAATCCGCCGACCTCACCGCCTGCACCGCCTGCGCCGCCAGCTGGCTCGACGGACTGGCCGACGTATCACCATGACGCGCAGCGCACCGGCGCGACGTCCGGCACCCCGGCCTTCGCGGCGTTCCACTCCGGCTGGAAGGCAGCCCTGGACGGCGCTGTCTACGGGCAGCCGATCGTGCTCGGCTCGACGGTCATCGCCGCGACAGAGGGCGGCTCGCTGTATGGCTTGTCGTTGACGAACGGCGCCGTGCTCTGGCGACGGCACATTGCCGATCCGATCCCGCAGTCGTCGCTGCCGTGCGGCGACATCGACCCGCTCGGTGTCACCGGCACCCCCGCGTACGACCCGGCGCACGGGCTCGTCTACGCGGTGGCCGAGACGGCCGGCGGCCATCACATCCTGGCCGCGGTCCGACCGTCCGACGGCGCGCTGATCTTCGCGAAGAGCGTCGACCCGCTCAGCGGCGCGACCATCGCGTCGCAGCAGCGGGCGGCGATCCTGGTCGCCAACGACCGGGTTTACATCGCATACGGCGGCTTGGCGGGTGACTGCGGGCAATACATCGGCCAAGTGGTGTCGGTGCCCACGAACGGAAGCGGGACCCCGATCGCCTGGGCCGTGCCAACAACTCGAGAAGGTGGCATCTGGGCGCCGGCCGGTCCGGTGGCCGACACCGACGGCACCATCCTCGTCGCCGCGGGCAACGGCGCGTCCGACACCAGCTTCGACGGCTCAGACTCGGTGACGCGGTTGTCACCGACGCTCAGCCGAGTCGACTATTTTGCGCCGAGCACGTGGGCGTCGGACAACGACGGCGACCTCGACCTCGGCTCGATGTCGCCCGTGCTGGTCAACGGACGTGTGCTCATCGCCGGCAAGCGCGGCACGGCGTACCTGCTGTCGCCCACGCACCTTGGCGGAGTTGGCGGGCAGCTCGCGCAAACGAGCGTGTGCCGTCCGTTCGGAGGCGCCGCTGTCAACGGCAACGTCGCGTTTTTGCCTTGCACTGACGGCATTCGGGCGGTGTCAGTGTCGGGCAGCACGATGACCGTCGCGTGGCACGCGTCGTCCAGTATCACCGGGCCGCCGGTGTACGCGAACGGCACGCTGTACTCGACGCAAGGTGGGTCGCTCGTGGCGCTCGACGCGACGAACGGCGCAGTTCGCGCGACGATCGCGGTCGGTTCGCTGCCGCACTTCGCGTCCCCGTCCTTGTCGGGTAAGACCGTGTTGATCGGCACGATGGACGGCGTCACAGCCGTGACCGTCGGATAGAGGGAGAAGACGTCGTGAGTTACCAGGCCGAGGAAGCGCGCTACCAGCGGATGTCATACCGCCGGTGCGGACACAGCGGCATCGACCTGCCCGCGATCAGCCTCGGGTTGTGGCACAACTTCGGCGATGACAAGCCGTTCCAGACCCAGCGCGACATCTTGCGCCGCGCGTTCGACCTCGGCATCACCCACTTCGACCTGGCGAACAACTACGGGCCGCCGGCCGGCGCCGCGGAGACAAACTTCGGCCGGCACATGCGTGAGGACTTCAAGCCTTACCGCGACGAACTCATCATCTCCACGAAGGCCGGCTGGGACATGTGGCCAGGGCCGTACGGCGACCTCGGCTCCCGTAAATACCTGCTGGCCAGCCTCGACGCGAGCCTGAAGCGCATGGGGCTCGACTACGTCGACATCTTCTACCATCACCGCTTCGACCCCGACACGCCGATGGAGGAGTCGCTGTCGGTGCTCGACACCGCTGTGCGGCAAGGAAAAGCCTTGTACGCAGGCATTTCCTCCTACTCGGGCAAGCGCACGGAGGAGGCCGTCGCGATCATGCGCGAGCTCGGCACACCGTTGCTCATTCACCAGCCGTCGTACTCGATGCTGAATCGTTGGGTCGAGGAAGACTTGCTCGACGTCCTGGGTCGCGAAGGCGTCGGGTGCATCGCGTTTTCGCCGTTGGCGCAGGGAATGCTGACCGACCGCTATCTGAACGGGGTGCCCGCCGACTCGCGCGCCGCGCAGGGTCGCTTTTTGACCACCGACATGCTGACCGAGCAGAACATGACGCATGTCCGCGCGCTCAGCGACATGGCGCAGCAACGCGGGCAGACGCTCGCCCAGATGGCGCTCGCCTGGGCGATGCGCGATCCGCGGGTGACGTCAGTGCTCATCGGCGCGAGCAGTGTCCGGCAGCTCGAGCAAAACGTCGGGGCACTGGGCAACGCCGACTTCACCGCGAGCGAGCTCGCGGACATCGACCGATACGCGGTTGAGGGCGGCGTCAACATCTGGTCCGGCCCCTCCTCGTCCTAGCCGATGGACGACGCGATGGCGAACACCGCTGGCCCGCTGTGGCGGCCTTCTCCGACGCAGGTCGCCACCGCCGCGATGACCACGTTCCGGTCGCAGGTCGCGGCAAGGCACCGGGCCGAGCTGCCCGACTCAGCGGCGCTGCATCGGTTTTCAATTGAGCGGCCGGGCGACTTTTGGTCCGCGCTATGGGATTTCGCTGGTGTGATCGGTGACCGCGGAGAGCGCGCATACGTTCCAGCCTCGCACATGCGCGACGCGCGGTTCTTTCCCGACGCGCGGCTCAATGTCGTCGACACGTTGCTGTCTGCAACCGACGACACCCCGGCGATTCTCGCCGCCCGCGAAGACGGCGAGACCTCCGCGTTGTCGATGAAGGAACTCCGGTCGCGCGTTGCGGCGGCGGCGAGCGGTCTTCGCGACGCCGGCGTGACGCCTGGCGACGTGGTCGCGGCGTGGCTGCCGAACATTCCGCAGGCGTTTGTCACCGCGCTTGCCGCGGCGTCGATTGGCGCCGTCTACACGTCGACCTCGCCAGATTTCGGTGTGACGGGGGTGCTCGACCGGTTCGGCCAGGTGAAGCCGAAGGTGCTCGTCGCCGCCGACGGCTACGTCTACGCCGGCAAATCGCACGACTGCCTGGCCCGGTTGCGCGAGATTCGCTCGGCGTTGCCGAGCCTGAAGAAGGTCGTGGTGGTGCCGTATCTGGCTGACGCTCCGACGTTGCGCGGCTTGCCGAATTCGGTTTTGTGGCAAGACTTCTTGCGCGACGAAGCGCAGCTTGCAGCCACGCCCTTGCCGTTCGACGCGCCCCTGTTCGTGCTGTATTCGTCGGGCACCACAGGCGCGCCGAAGTGCATCGTGCATCGCGCCGGCGGCCTGCTCCTCACGCTGTTGAAAGAACACCAACTGCACTGTGACATCCGCCCCGGCGATCGGGTGTTCTACTACACGACCACCGGCTGGATGATGTGGAACTGGCTGTTCGGAGCGCTCGCGTCAAAGGCGACGCTGGTGGTCTACGACGGCTCGCCCGTGCACCCATCCTCGACTTCGCTGTTCGATCTCGCCGACGAACTCGGCATCACACTGTTCGGCACGTCCGCCAAGTACATCGACACACTTCGCAAGACGCGGGCTACGCCGTCCTCGACGAACGACCTCAGCGCGCTTCGCACAATCACGTCGACCGGTTCGCCTCTGAGCGCGGAGAATTTCGACTACGTCTACGAGCACGTGAAGTCCGACGTCCATCTCGCGTCGATCTCCGGCGGCACCGACATCTGCGGCTGCTTCGTCATGGGCGATCCCACCCGGCCGGTGTATCGCGGCGAGATCCAAGGGCCGTCGCTTGGCATGGCTGTCGAGGTTTACGGCGACGACGCTAAACCCGCGCCCGTCGGCGTCACCGGCGAACTCGTCTGCACAGCACCGTTTCCCTCGATGCCGTTGGGTTTTTGGGCGGACGACGACGGCAGCCGCTACGAAGCGGCGTATTTCAGCGACTTCCCGGGCGTTTGGCGGCACGGCGACTGGCTGGCCCGCACCGAGCACGGCGGATTCGTCATCACCGGCCGCTCCGACGCGACGCTCAATCCCGGCGGAGTGCGGATCGGAACCGCGGAGATCTACCGACAGGTGGAGCTTTTTCCCGAGGTCGCTGAGTCGGTGGTGATCGGCCAAGACTTTCGCGACGACGTCCGGGTCGTCCTTTTCGTCAAAATGGCCGAGGGCCAGGAGTTGACCGACGAGCTCACCGCCCGCCTCAAGGCGGCGATTAGGGCCAACTGCTCCCCGCGCCATGTGCCCGCGCTCATCGTCGCGGTGCCGGATGTGCCACGCACCCGCAGCGGCAAACTCGTCGAACTCGCGGTGCGCGATGTCGTGCATGGCCGGCCAGTGCGAAACACCGAGGCGCTGGCGAATCCCGAGTCTTTGGAGAATTTCAAAGGCTTGCCGCAGTTGCTGCACTAAACCTCAGGCGCGCCGGCGGCGCAACGTGAGCCAGCCTGCGCCGATCACGCCACACCACAGCACCATGTGCAACACCAGCAGGGGCAGGCTCGAGACCAGATGATGCTCGCCGCGGTCGGCTGCGCGCACCGACGACGCGAGCGGCGGTGCGGCTGCCGCCGCGGCTCCGCTCCATGACTCGACGCCGAGCAGGATCGACGCGACCCTCGTTCCGACCAACGTCAGCATTGACCGGCCGCGGTCGACGACGATAGGTCGGCTGGCCCACGCCCCGATGAGCACCGCGGGGGGAATTGCCAGCAGGTGCAGCAGGATTCCGAGCAAGAGGTCGACGCCGAGCGACTCGCCGTCCGGCACTTGGATCGTGCCGAGTGGCCAAGGCACGAGCATCGCGATGACGACGATGGGTGACCTGCGTCACAGTCATATCGAGATCATCGCAGGCGGAACGCGAGGCGATGAATGTGATCATCAGTTCTCACCGGGTATGCCAAATGCGACAACCTCGGAACACCGGGGGGCGTCAAGCGTTGTATTAGTACAGCGCAAATGAAGGCAGCGCTAATGAAGGCAGCGCTAATGGACGAACCCACGAAGGAGCTCATCATCACCACGCGTGACCGCAAGCGGACCGCGGACCTCGCCACGAGCGAGGAACTCGAGGTTCGCTCCACCATAACCGCTGACCAGGCCGACGGCGACCCCGAGCAGGCTGACGTCGACGAGGTTGCCACCCCTGCCGCCCAGTCGACGCCGGACGCCCAGTCGACGCCGGACGACGAGCCCGACCTCGACAGCGACGAGCCTGGTGTCTCGGCTGACCCGGTACGCAACTACCTCAACGAGATCGGCCGCACCCCGCTGCTTGACGCCGCGCAAGAGGTCGACCTCGCCAAGCGCATCGAGGCTGGCCTGTACGCCGAGCAGAAGCTGCAGGGCGCCAAGGTGTCGGCGAAGCTGCGCCGCGAGCTTGAACTGCTCCGCGACGACGGCCTGCGCGCGAAGGCGCACATGCTCGAGGCGAACCTGCGTCTCGTCGTCTCGGTCGCCAAGCGTTACTCAAACCGCGGGATGTCGTTCTTGGACGTCGTCCAAGAGGGCAACCTCGGGCTGATTCGCGCGGTCGAGAAGTTCGACTACATGAAGGGCTACAAGTTCTCCACCTATGCGATGTGGTGGATTCGGCAGGCGATCACCCGTGCGCTGGCCGACCAGGCCCGCACGATTCGGCTGCCCGTCCACGTGGTGGAGCAGTTGAACAAGCTCGGCCGGCTCCAGCGCGACCTGCATCAGCGGCTGGGCCGGGAGCCAACCCCGCAGGAGCTGGCCGCCGAACTCGACCGCACGCCGGAGCAGATCGAGGAGATGCTCCGCAACGCCCGGCAGCCGGTCAGTCTCGACAACCCCGTTGGCGACGACGAGGACACCCGGCTCGGCGACTTGATCGAGGACGCCGAGGCGCTCGGTGCGAGCGACGCGTTGGAGTACCGGGCCATGATCGACACCATCCACCGCGCGCTCGACGGGCTCGACCCGCGTGAGTCGCGGGTGCTGGGGCTGCGGTTCGGCCTGGTGGGCGGTCGTCCGCACACCCTCGACGAGATCGGTCGTGACGTCGGTTTGACCCGCGAGCGGATCCGGCAGATCGAGAAGGAAGCGCTGGCCAAGCTGCGCGACCCCGACTCGCCTGACTCGCTGCTCGAGTGGGCCAGCTAACGCTCGGCGGGACACAGCGGCCGGACCGGAGACGTGCACGCGGCGAGCCGTCGCCCGTGTGGTATCCAAGGACCATGACGCAACCCCGACCTGACGACGGCGTGCTCGAGCCCGTCCAGCCGGCGAGCCAGTCCGGGCTCGAACCGCCGCCGCCCGGAGGCCGCAGCGAGTTGGCGCCGATCTCGGCGTCCGGCCAGCTGCCCGCGGTGCCCGGCCACCCGCCGGTGACCACGCCGGTGCCGATCCCGGCCGGTCTGGTCGGGGTGCTGCCCGGCGTCGAGTTGGCCCAACGGCCCCGGCGCCGGGGCGACACCTTCGGGTGGCCGGCGAACGCCGCCCCTGGCAAACCTGAGGGTGAAGTCGACACCCGACCGGCGATCGCCCGCGGAGGACTCGCATGAGCGGCACCAGCCAAGACTCCGACTCCACGTCGATTGCCGAGTGGAACGGCCACGTAAAGGGTCGTCCGATCTCCTGGGTGGTCGTCGTGTTGATCTGCGTCGGCTTCCTCGCCGCCGGCGCCGGCTTGGTCGCTGCCCGCCCGTGGCTGTTCTTCGTCGGCGTCGGACTGGTCGCGCTCGCCGCGATCTTCGGCGGCCTGACCCACGCCATGGCCGACGTGACCGCGCGGGTCGAGACCGCCAGCCGTCAGCACGACGCGGTGGAGCCGCCCTCCGAGCAGCCGACGCTCGGCGCGCCGGCGCAGCGTTCCGAGCCGGCCCAGCGCTCGGAAGAGCCCGCTGCCCACTAAGCCTGGCGAGCCGGTGCCCGCCGCTGGAATGTCGGGCTTGCGGCTGCGGGCTGCCACCGGTCTCGGCCGGTTCGCCGGTGTGATGTCGCGCACGCTTCGCCGTGGCGACGGCTTCGTGATCGGCGGCCGGGTGGTGCTTGCGGCATGTCCTGACGCGTTTGGCCGACTCTGCGCGGGCCGTCGGGTGGCCTTCGTTTCCGCCACCAACGGGAAGACGACCACCACGAAACTGCTCGCGGCGGCGATGCGCGCCGCCGGCCCGGTGCTGACGAACAACTCCGGCGCGAACATGCCCGCCGGTCTCGTTGCGGCGCTCGCGATGCCCACGCAGCGGGTGCCGGACGACGCCCCCGTCGTCCTCGAAGCGGACGAGACGTACCTGCCTGGCCTGCTGCGTGGCACACCCGACGCGCTGGTCGTGTTGGGCAATCTGAGCCGCGACCAGCTTGACCGGGTGGGCGAGGTGGCGATGGTGGCGCGGCGCTGGCGCAGCACGTTCGCCGAGCTTCCAGGGCTGGCGGCGGTGGCAAACGCCGACGATCCGCATGTCGCATGGGCCGCCGCGGTCATCTCTGAGGTCACCTGGGTGTCGGTCGGCAACACGTGGACCGCCGACTCGGTGCTTTGTCCCTCGTGTGGCTCGATCTTGCGTCGCGACGGCGCCGACTGGAGTTGCGAGTGCGGGTTTCGTCGCCCGAATCCGTCGTGGGTGTTGACCGACGGGGTGGTCGTCGACCCCAGCGGCGCGAGGCACGGGTTGGGTCTTCGGTTGCCGGGTCGGGCCAACCAGGCGAACGCGGTGATGGCGCTTGCCGCCGCGCACGCGCTAGGCGTTCCGGTGGAGACGGCACTGCCCGCGATGGCATCGGTCGGCTCGGTGGGCGGCCGCTACCAGACCGTGACGTTGGGCGGCCGCCGGGTTCGGCTGCTGCTGGGCAAAAACCCGGCGGGCTGGGCGGAGATGTTTGGCATGCTCGCGCCCCCACCTGCCCCGGTGGTGATCGCGATCAACGCTCGGGCCGCGGATGGGAAAGACCCGTCGTGGCTGTGGGACGTCCCGTTCGAGAAGCTGGCCGGGCGGCTGGTCGTCGCGACGGGGGAGCGGCGGCACGATCTGGCGGTGCGGCTCACGTACGCGGGCGTTGACCAGGTGACCGTCGAGGATCCCTGGACGACGATGCCGGCCGCGGTCGCCGCCTCCGATCAGCCCCTCGACGCCGTTGGCACGTACACCGCCTTCCGCGAGATGCTGCGCAAAGGAGGTGGGGCGCGCGATGTCGAGTGAGTCGGCGATCCGTCTCGTCTCGATCTACCCGATGCTGCTCGGCACCTACGGCGACGGCGGCAACCTGCGGGTGCTCACGGCGCGGGCGCGACTGCGCGGCTTTGAGGTCGAGCCGATCGAGTTGGACGCCGGAGAGCCGGTGCCCGCTGACGCCGACCTCTACTTGCTCGGCGGTGGCGAGGACGACGCGCAGGTCGCGGCGGCCCGCGCGTTGCGGCGCGACGGCGGGCTGGCGCGGGCCGTCGCACACGACGCGGTCGTCTTCGGCGTGTGCGCCGGGTATCAGTTGCTGGGCAAGGAATTCCCGGGTTCGGACGGCGTTTTGGAGCCTGGAGTCGAGCTGCTCGATGTGACAACAACCCGGTTGCCGAAGCGCGCGGTCGGCGAGTTGTTGGCCGAACCCGTTTCGTCGTCCGGTGTTGAACTGACCCAACCGCTCACCGGCTATGAGAACCACGCGGGCGGCACGACCTTGGGCGCCGGCGCGCACCCGCTGGCGCGGGTGCGCGCCGGCGTCGGCAACGGGATTGACCGCCTTGAGGGTGCGGTACAAGGGCGGATCGTGGGCACATACCTCCATGGGCCGGGGTTGGCCAGAAACCCCGAGCTGGCGGACCTTTTGCTGTCGTGGGTCGTTGGTTCCGCGTTGCCGTCGCTCGAGCTTCCTGCCGTCGAAGCGCTGCGCGCCGAACGGCTGGCCACGGTGAGACCTGAGGAATAGGACCATGCGTTTTGAGGCTGTGCCTGAGGTGAGTGCGTCTGACGCGTCAGCCGCTGTCGATGCGGGTGCGCTGCTGCTCGACGTCCGAGAGGATTTCGAGTGGGAGCGCGGGCATGCGCCGCAGGCTTTGCACATCGCGATGTCAGAGATTGGTCAACGCGTCGAAGAGCTGCCTGCCGATCGCACCATCGTTTGCGTGTGTCACATCGGCGGCCGTTCCGCGATGGTCGTCGATGCGCTGAACCGTGGCGGCTGGCAAGCCGTCAACATCGTCGGCGGCATGGAGGCGTGGGCCGCCGCGGGTCTGCCGGTCGTCGACGGTGACGGGCATCCTGGCGTCATCGTGTGAGATTTCCCTGAGAGGGAAGGAAAACAACTAGCGCCGGCAGGTGTTCAGTTGGGAGGGTGTCGAGTATGAGGCGGCCTGCTCCCTGGTGGCCAAGCTGGCGCGAGTCACCGTTCACCTTCACTTACCTGTGCCTGCTCGCGGCCGGTTCGCTCACGCTCGGCGCACTTGACCCGCAGACCCGTTCCGATGTGTTGCACGCGTCGAGCACCGACGTCATGCATCTCGCGAGCCGACCGATTCTGGTGCTCGTGGCGAGCGGGTTGTGGGTCAACAACGTCTTCGATTTCATCGCCGTGGCAGTGCTGTTCGGCGTCGCCGCGACTGCGGTTGAGCGGCGCATCGGAACGCGCGCCACGTTCGGCGTCTTCCTCAGCGGCCATGTGGGCGCAACGCTGCTCACCGAGGGTGCGGTCGCGATCGGCGTGTTGGCCGGAGCGTTGCCGTCGTCCGCGTTGTCCCGGCTTGACGTGGGTGTCAGCTACGGGCTCGCGGCGGTCGTGGCGACGGCGATTGGCTTGCTGCCGCAGCGACTTCGGGTGGTGGGGGTCCTCGGGCTTTGGGCTTATCTCGGCGCGGCGCTGGTCGCCGACCCCGACGTCACGGCCTGGGGCCATGTGCTCGCGGCCGGGTTCGGAGTGGCGTGGTGGTCTGCGCTTCCAGGCGGCGCCGTGGGCATGATGGTGTGGTGGTCGACTCCTCGCTTGCCGGCAAGCTCCTGGTTGCCTCGCCGACGCTCGACGATCCGAACTTCACCCGGTCGGTCATCCTCATACTCGACCACGATGTCGATGGCGCGCTCGGCGTCGTCCTGAACCGGCCGAGCGAGATTTCCGCGGACGACGCGGTGCCGCGGTGGGCGAGCGCGATCAGCGAGCCTGCCGTCGTCCATGTCGGGGGACCGGTCACCCCGCAGGTCGTGGTGTGTCTTGGCCGGGTGCGGTCTGAGGCGCCCTCCGGGTGGACGAGGCTCGCCGGGCCGATCGGCGCCGTCGACCTGGACAGTTCGCCGGAAGACCTGATCGACGTGCTTGACGGGCTTCGATTGTTCGCCGGCTACGCCGGATGGTCAGCGGGCCAGCTGGAGATGGAGCTGCGGCTCGGCGGATGGTTGGTCGTCGAAGCCGAGCCGGACGACGCGTTCACCGCGCGGCCTGACACGTTGTGGTCGCGGGTGCTAAAGAGGCAGCGCGGCGAGCTCGCCTTGCTGCACACGATGCCGCTGGATCCGACCCAGAACTAGCCATTGCGCACCTAGGATTGCGACTGTGAGCGAAATCGAAACACTGCCCGGGCTGGGCGAGACCATGACGTTGCCGGAGACGGAGACTCCGGCGCCGCGGCTGTCGAATGACGACGGCGACCACGAGCGCTTCGCGCATTACGCGCCGAGAGACAAGATCGTGGAGGCGTCGGTGATGGGGACGCCGATCACCGCGTTGTGCGGCAAGGTGTGGGTGCCGTCGCGCGACCCGAACCGGTTCCCGGTCTGCCCCGAGTGCAAAGACATCTACGACAACGTGCTGACCGGCGAGCCCCCGTCGTCCGACTGAGCTTTTGTGATCACCAGGGCGGACGTCGAAGAGCTTGACCGCACCGATCCGCTGCGCGGTTTTCGCGACCGGTTCGTCGGGGCCGACGACGACCTGATCTACCTCGACGGGAACTCGTTGGGGCGGCTGCCCGTGGCGTCGGCCGACCGGCTGTTCGACGTAGTGCACTCGCAGTGGGCGCATGGTCTGGTGCGCTCCTGGGAGTCGTGGATCTCGTGGCCGCGCTCGGTGGGCGACCTCCTCGGCGCGACGTTGCTCGGCGCCACTGAGGGCCAGGTGGTCATCAGTGACTCGACGTCGGTAAATCTGTACAAGCTCGCCGCCGCTGCTCTCGACCTGCGCCCCTCTCGGCGCACCATCGTCACCGACAGCGGCAACTTTCCGACCGATCGCTACGTGCTTTCCGGGCTCGCGTCGGCGCGCGGGTTGCGAGTCGTTGAAATCGATGGAGCCGCTTTGCAGGACGTCGCCGCGGTCCTGTCCGACGACACCGCGTTGGTGGCGCTGTCGCACGTCGATTACCGCACGGGCGCGTTGCTGCCGATGGACTCGATCACGGCGGCGGCGCATTCCGCCGGCGCCTTGGTGTTGTGGGATCTGTGCCATTCGGTCGGGGCGGTGCCGGTGTCGCTGGACGCCTGCGCGGTGGACTTCGCCGTCGGCTGTACCTACAAATATGTCAACGCCGGGCCCGGTGCGCCGGCGTTCCTCTACGTGGCGTCGGCGTTGCATTCCTCGGCGCGGCAGCCTATCTGGGGCTGGTTCGGGCAGCAGGCGCAGTTCGAAATGGGCTCGGTGTATTCGCCGGTTGAGTCGATCGAGCGGTTTCTCGTCGGTTCGCCGCCGATCCTTGGGATCGCACTCGTGGAGTCGGGTGTGCGGCTGCTCGCCGAGGCTGGAATTGACCGGTTGCGGGCCAAGGGAATCGCGCTGACGTCGTTGCTGATCTCGCTGGCCGACTCGTGGCTTGCGCCGCTCGGATTCTCGGTTGGGTCGCCGCGTTCGGCTGCCGACAGGGGTTCTCACGTATCACTGCGTCACGACGACGCCTACCGCATCTCGCAGGCGCTCATCGAGCATCAAGTGGTGCCAGACTTTCGTCGTCCCGACCTGGTTCGGTTGGGTTGCTCGCCGTTGACGACGTCCTTCAGTGATTTGTACGAGGGCATGCGCCGGTTGCGCGACATCGTTTCGTCCGGCCGGTATCTCGACATCGAGATACCGGCGCGGCGAGTTACGTAACGCTATGAATGTGGGCCACTGAATCGGCGACAGCACAGCAGAAGACCGCCACTGTTCGACGACAGCCATTAAAGCGGTGTGGGTGGTTCTTGCTAGTCGTCGTCGAGCTGGCTTCGCGGTTTGAGGTGGTATTCGCGGCCAGCGGGGCTTCGCCAGACGACGGAGGAGTCGGGGTTGAGCCGCACACTCCAGCCGTGATGGGTTTTCAGCCTGTGGTGATGGCGGCAGAGCGGAATTAGGTTGTCAGCACTGGTTTTTCCGCGCTTCGATGGAATCACATGGTCGAGGTCACACCGTCGCGCGGGCTGACTGCAGCCGGGAAACCGACAGGTGCGATCGCGCGCGATGATGTATTCACGCAGCTTCTGCGGCGGCCGATACGTGCGGCGACCGTAGTCGAGCAGGTGGCCGTCGACCGGGTCGACGACGAGTCGTCGCCATTCGGCGTCGTCGACGAGCTCGCGGGCAAGCGCGGCGGGCAGCGGGCCATGGCCGGGCAGCTGGGCGGGGTTTTCGCGTAGGCCCAGCAGGGTGGGCAGGTCGATGACGACCTGCAATTCGATCCGCCGCCGCTTCCCGCCAGCGGGAAGCCGCCGGTCGGCCAGCGCGTGCTCGGCGAGTGCGACGAGGGCGTCCGCGCGGCGGGCGTCGATCCCTGGGTTGCGGCGGCGGCCGCCCAACTTGGCGTGGCGGGCCCGGGCCAGGTTGTCGACCGCGTCGAACAATCGGAGGGCGTCGACCGCAGGCAGGGTGGCGATCAGGCTTGCCATCCCATCGGCCTCCGGCACGACGATCACCTTGCGCTCCGCCTTCGCGGACTCGTGCGCGGCCAACGCGGCGGACCCTGGCGCGGCACGGCGGCAATCGACCGCCCGCCGTACGGCGCGTCGGAACGCCGCCGCGGTCTGGTGCGGGGCATTCGCCAGCACCCTCTTTTCGATCTGCTCGGCGGTGGCATTGTCGAGCGCGCCGCACTCGTCGACCATCACCATCGCGTGCCTGGGGGTTATCTCTCCGGCCTCTAGCAATTCCCGCGTCGCCGGAAGGGTGTCGGCCAACGTGCGGGCGACGTGGATCCGGTTGTCGGCGGCTTGCCGTGAGAGACCGAGTGCGGCGGCGATCTCGTCGCGCACCGGATCGTCGTGAATCAGTGCCTCAGGACCCGCGGTGTCGGCCATCGCGGCGTGCTGACGGGCGGCCAGCCAGGCCGCCTGCCGCTCCCAGGCGCGCAGGATCAGGAGCTTGTCTCGGGTGCTGCGGCGCGCCGGATCGACCGAGCACAGCATCGCGATCGCCGCCGGGCCGGGTTCGACGGTCAGCAGCTCCTCCAACGTCCAATCACCTTCGTGGACGGACGCCGCGCCGAACGGCGGCTCAAGGTTGATCGCGAACATGGCCGCAACGCTACGAGAAGCCTCTGACATTCTGTGATTTCCCAGCAACGGCAAGGAAATCTGTGGACAACAAGCCACGAGTCTGTGGAGAAACAGATTGCGAACTATGCAAAACCAGGATGGCGACGTGCGCTTCCTGCACGTCACCATGCCGCGTGCCACGGTTCAACAATGTACGAGGGTGCCCGTATCGACGACGTGCTGACCCACCACTGGCCGCAATGCCCAATGCATCCGAGGACACACCCGCTGAACGCCGAACTCAGCGCCGCAGGCCCGATGTGGCGCTGCGCGCAGAGCGACGTTGACGTTGTGAAGATTGGCGAGCTGGGCGCCACTGAGAGGGGTTCGAGCTAGCCGAGTCAGCGAATCGCCGGCTGCGACGAGTTTGGCAGCACTTCGACCCACGTGCGTCCGGGCGACAGCTTGATGGTCTCGCCAGACGCGGTCACCAACTTCAACGGCGACGCCAGCTTCGGACGGCTCCAAATTCCCTTAATCACAGTGCCATTCCGGAACACCCAAACCGTGCCGGTGCCAATCACCATCGGTAGCGGAACCACGCTGCCGTGCGAGTCATGGGCCGCCGTCGATTGCACGGCAACCGACATCACAACGACGTTGGACGACGTCACCTGGCCGCCCGCCATGAGCATGTCGGGATTGCCGTTCTGCGTGCGCAGGTATTTTGCGCCGTCCCAGGTCCACGACGCGGTCGCCGACGGATACGAGGCCGTCACGGACGTCGCCGGGGTGGCGCCCGCGACCGGCGACGCCCCATAGGAGAACACCGCTGGGGGCGGCGTGGTCGAGGGCTTGCGGGCCTGCCCGCCGGCGTACAGCGTGGTCGACGTCGCGAACACTTGGTGCGGCACCTTGTGGTCGGTTCGGGTGACGAAGAGGGACGGCGTGACGTCCCACCACATCGACGTGGCGCCAGAGTGGTCGGCGATCGGATTGAGGTCAGACGCGGTGCCGCCGGAGAAGGCGTAGTAGGTGTGGCCGAACAGCGGCAGGATGTCGGAGTCGACCGGCCGCGCCGACCGAATCGGCCCCACCAGCGGCACGTCTTGCGAGTGGAATATGGCGAGCAGTCGGGTCAGCCCGCCCTCGACCGGCAGGTCCCACACGATGTCGGCGTAGTTCAAGCCAGCCTGGGGCCACGCGCCCAAGACGTTGTCGACTTTCACCGCGAGCGCCGGCCGTTTCGCCGCGGCGGCCGTCTCGGGCAACCCGGTGAGCGGGTCGGTGGCCGACGTCGCCGCCGACGAGGCGGGTGACGCGGACGACGGCGCGGCGCTCCCCGAGGTCAGCGGGCTCGCAGAACTGAGACCGGACGACGCCCCCGGCGTCGAGGTGACGCTCGAGTGGGCTTTCGTGCAGCCGGCGGTGATGACCAAGGCGGCGACCACGCCGAGGCCGAGAGCGGATCGGGACACCCGGGAAGATCGCCGAGCAGTGCGCATGTGTGATGACTTGTCCGGACCTGCGTACTGCACTTGACGATCCTGCTTCCTGTCTGGCTTGTCCCGTTCTTCGACCGAGAACCGGGCCGACCTTACCTGCATCACCGCGAATTTGCCGGACAGCAGGCAAATTCGTCCGCGCGCCGCGCCGCCGTCAGCGCGGAATCGCAAAAACGACTCCGTATCCTGCCGCCATGGATCTTCGGACGGTGCTGCCGTGCGACGCATCCAGTGTCGGCGTCGCCCGCCGTCTCCTTCGTCACGAACTCACAACGCTTCGGCACGCCGACGTCGAGCTGATCGACGCCGCCGGGCTGCTGGTGAGCGAACTGGTCACCAACGCGGTCGTGCATGCCCGCACCGACGTCACCCTGCACGTGACGATTCGCCGCGGCGTCCTGCGTATCGAGGTCGCCGACGGCAGTCCCGTCGTCCCGGTGGCGCGTCACACCAGCGCGTTGGCCGGCACCGGCCGCGGCCTGCAACTCGTCGATCGTCTCGCCAACCGGTGGGGCGTGCAGAAGTCACGGGGTGGCAAGACGATCTGGTTCGAACTGTCGCCGATCGAGCAGGCCGCGGGCTAGCGACGGTGCTAGCGGCCGGACCGACGGCCGGGCCAGCGGTCAGTTCGTCGGCGCCGAACCCGAGTTCGGCGCACCTCCCACCAGCACGTGACCGGGCGGTGGCGGCTCGTCGGGCGGCACGGTCAGCTCGGACTCGCGAAGGTGCGGCCACGCCGCGTGCACCATCGCGACCACGGGCACCGCGATGATCGCGCCGAGAATGCCCTCAAGCAGGCTGCCGATGCCCAGTGCGAGCGCGATCGCGAGCGGGTGGATTCGCACGTAGCGACCCATGATGAACGGCTGAAGCAGGTGACCCTCGAGCTGGTGCTCGACGACGAGAATCACCAGCAGCACGATCCCAGGCGTCAGGCCCTGCGTGCCCAGGGTCACGAAGACCGACAACCCGCCGCCGATCAACACACCGACGAGCGGAATGAAGCTGGTCACGAACACCAACAGGGCCAACGGCGCGACCAGCGGAACCCCGAGGATGATCAGCGAAACTGCCATGACCATGGCGTGAATCAGCGCGATCACGACGCTGCCCCTGATGTAGCCGCTGAGCGTGTGCCAGGCCGCGGACGCCGCGCGGTCGACTCGCTCGGCGGTGCGGGGGCGCAGCGGCGACCGGACGAAACGCCAGATGCGCTCGCCGTCATAGAGCAAAAAGAACGTGATGAACGCGGCGAAGATAATGCCGGCGAGCGCCTCACCGATGATGCTCGCGCCGCTGATGATGTCGTTGACGACCACACCGCGATGCTGATTGAGGGTGTCGACCAGCTTCTTTTGCAGGTCTTTGAGGTCGGTGTTCTTCAGGTGGAACGGCGCTCCCGACAGCCAGTGCCGCAACTTGGCCGTGGTGTCAGACAAGTCGTTGACCAAGACGTGCCACTCGGCGATCGAGCGATACACCACAAGCGTGCCAAGGCCGAGCACGACGATCAGCGAGATGAGGAAGGTTGTCCAGGTCGCCAGCAAGCGAGAAAAGCCGTGGTCTTGGAGGCGTTGCGCCAACGGGCGAAGTAGCGCGGTGAAGACCAGGGCGCCGAGGAACGGCACCACGACCAGCTCTATTTTGAGCAAGAATCGCAATAGGTAATACGCGACGACGCCGATGACGATGAGCCGCCACGACCAGGCGCCCCCGGTGTAAAGCCACCTCGGGATCAGCGCATGCGCCGGCTCGGCCGCGTCGGCAGGTGACGGCGCCACCTTGCTCGCGCTCGGCCCAAGGATCGTCGCCCCTGTCGTGGAAGGGACATCCGCCGCGGTTTGGTCAGGTCGCACAGCGCGAGCTGACTTGCCTGCCCCGCCTGGCATCGAGGCCGGCTCCCTTCTTACCGCTGGCAGCGCTCCCGGCGGCTCGGGCGGTTACTTGCCCGACATCGCGCGAATCGACTGCTTCAGCGATCCCATCGTGGCCAGCACCGCGCTGGGCTCGTAGCCGCAGTGTGCCATGCAGTTGGCGCACCGCGGGTCTTTGCCGCGCCCGTACTTTGACCAGTCGGTGGTCTCGATCAGTTCCTTGTAGGTCTTCACATACCCGTCGCTCATGAGGTAGCAGGGGCGCTGCCATCCGAACAACGAGTAGCTAGGGATACCCCAGGCGGTGCAGTTGTAGTCGACCTTGCCCTCGAGGAAATCGAGGAACAGCGGCGAGTGGTTGAGCCGCCACTTCTTCCGTCGTCCGTCGGCGAACGCCTTGCGGAACAACTCGCGGGTCTCCTCGACGCCGAGGAAGTGCTCCTGGTCGGGCGCCTTCTCGTAGGCGTAGGCCGGCGAGATCATCATCTGGTCGACCTTCAGGTCGTCGTTCAAGAAGTTCAGGACGTCGATGACGGTCTGCGGTGTGTCGGTGTTGAAGAACGTCGTGTTGGTGGTGACGCGGAACCCCCGCCGCTGCGCTTCCTTGATGTTGTCGACGGCCTGCGCGAAAACACCCTTCTTTGCCACCGACTCGTCGTGTCGCTCCTCGAGGCCGTCGATGTGCACGGCCCACGAGAAATAGTGCGAGGGCTTGAACTTGTCGATCTTGCGCGGCATCAGCAGCGCGTTGGTGCACAAGTAGACGTACTTCTTGCGCTTGATGAGTTCTTCGACGATGACCTCGATCTGGGGGTGCATCAACGGCTCGCCACCAGCGATCGACACCATCGGCGCGCCGCTTTCCTCGATCGCGGCGACCGCCTGCTCGACCGGCATCCGCTGCTTGAGGATGTCGTGCGGGTGCTGAATTTTTCCGCAGCCCTCGCACGCCAGGTTGCAGGCGAACAGCGGCTCCAGTTCGACGATCAGCGGGAACTTCTCGACCCGCTTGATCCGCTGCTTCGCGAGGTACGCGCCGATACGCAGCCCTTGCCGAACAGGAACAGCCATTGCCTTCGCCTTCCGTTATGCGTCGGGGCCCGCGGCGCGAGCCGCCACGTTGACCGTACCCGACGAGATCGTCTCGTAATGCGCCGCGAGGGCGGCCGATGCGGAAGACAGCGCACGCTTCGCCCGTCGTCCGTTCAACACCGACGCCCGCACCAAACCCCGCTGCGGCGTGTCGACCAGCACCCGCACCACGACAAGTCGGTCCGCGCCGCAGGCGGCGAGCAGCGGGCCGGATTCCATGTCGACGACCGACGCGACGTCCGCCAGCTTGGCCCGACTCGTGCCGTGCACGATCACGTCGCTGCACCAAACAATTCCGGACGACGCCGCGAGCCCCGCTCGGCGCAACGCCTCGCGCGCCTCGCGGGCCCTCGGCAGCCGCGCGTGGGAGTCGCGGTCGCGCACGTCGGTGCCGACGACGACGTCGCCGGCCCGCTGCCCGGCGCGCAAGCCGCCGCCGAAGCCCAGGAGCAGGACCGGACCGTCGTGCGCTGCGACCCGGTCGAGGTTGCGCGCCCGCATACCGATCACCGCGATGTCGGCGTGCGGCCAGCCGGCTTTCACGGCCCGGGCCTCGAACCCGAGCGCGACCGCGACCAGCGGCCCGGCGCTCACGGCGTTCCGGTTTGCTGGTCGGGGATCTCCGCGGTCAGGTCGATGACCCGATTCGCGGAGAGGTACCGGCCGAGCGCGGTGACCGGGAAGATCAGCCGGTACAGGTGGTAGTTGATCGAGAAGTCGCCGGGAAATCCGGTGCCGGTGTACTGCGGCTCGTCCCAGGTGCCGTCACTGCGCTGGGTCTCGACCAGCCAGGCCACCCCCCGGCGGGTGGCCGCAGAGTCGTGCTCGTCGGCGGCCAGTAGAGCAAGCAACGCCCAGGCCGTCTGCGACGCGGTCGAGACGCCGCGCCCGATCCAAGACGGGTGGCCGTAGGACCGGAGGTCTTCGCCCCATCCGCCGTCGTCGTTTTGGTGGCGCTCCAGCCAGCGCACCGCGCGCTTGATCGCGGGCGCGGACGTCGAGACACCCCCCGCCACGAGCGCAGGCACAACAGCGCCGGTGCCGTAAATGTGGTTGGCGCCCCAGCGGCCGAACCACGATCCGTCGGCCTCCTGGTGTCGCAATAGCCAGGCGACGCCGTCACGCGCAGCCTCCACGTCGGCCTGGCCGAGTGCGCCCAGCATCTCGACGATGTGGGCCGTGACGTCCGCGGAGGGCGGGTCGATCACCGCGCCGAAGTCACAGAACGGCAGCCGACGGATCAGCTCGCGGGTGTTGTCGGCGTCGAAGGCGCCCCAACCGCCGTCCTTCGACCGCATGCCGATCGTCCAGGCGACGCCGCGCCGGATCGACGCCGTTAGCTGCTTTTGCCGGTCGGGATCAGGCAGCCGCACCCGGCGCAGCGCCAACACCACCTCGGCGGTGTCGTCGGTGTCGGGGTAGCCGTCGTTGTCGAACTCGAACGCCCATCCGCCGGGCATCAGTTGCGGCCGCTTCACCGCCCAGTCGCCGCGCACGGTGATCTCCTCGTCGACCAGCCAGTCGGCGGCTTTGACCAAAGCCGGGTGATCGGGCGGCAGGCCGGCGTCGGCCAGCGCGATGACCGCGAGCGCGGTGTCCCACACCGGCGACTGGCACGCCTCGAGCCGACGCCACATCTTTCCGTCCGGCCCCTGCTCGCGGACCGTGAAGCCGTCCAAACCGTCGAGGCCCTTGCGAAGCACAGGGTGGTGCAGGGGGTAGCCGAGCAGGTGCAGCGCCATGATCGAGTAGACCCACGGAGGCTGGATACCGCCCCACGAGCCATCAGCTTCTTGCCGGGCGACGATCCACTCGGCGCCGCGGCGCATTGCGAGCGAGCGCAGTGCCCGGGCCGGCCCGCGGCGGGCAAACCGCGAATAGCCGTGCAACACCTTGTCGAGTCGCTGGAAAGCGCCCGCCACGGTCCACACCGGTGACAGCGGCTCGGGGCCAAGGCCGGTGCGCAACTCGTCGATGGCGATCCCGATCGGGCGGCACGGCCGAATGGTTCCGACGATGGTCAGCGGGACGACGGTCTGCCGGGCCCAGCAGGCCCAGTCGTAGATGTTGAGCGGGAACCACGACGGCAGGAAAATCATTTCGGGGGGCATCGTGGGCAGGTCGTCCCACGACCAAAGTCCGAAGAGCGCCAGCCAAATCCGGGTGAACACGCGGCTGCGTTCAACCCCGCCGCAGTCGCGGATGTACTGCGCGGCCTT
>JAICYF010000259.1 GCA_025934355.1 Acidothermaceae bacterium | reverse complement strand
TGGCCGCCCGCCGCCTCGCGGATGCGAGACAGTCCGGTCGTCCTCCCGCTGTCGACTGAGCGCATCAGCGGCATCCGCAACCAGAACACAAACAGCGGCGATGCCAACGCTGCAGGCCGCCACGCCGCTGATCGCCGGACCGGCACCCGCGTGCGTCAGCCTCCCCGCATCAGACACCAATGGACCAACGTCCGGCGCGGGTTAGATCGGGCGAGCTGCCGCAGCGGTGGGAGCAAGTTCCGTTGGCGCTAATGGAGCGCGGCGACTAAAGCCTTTGCGAGCGCCACCGACTTGTCCTCACTGTCCAGCCCGTTGATCTGAATGATGACAGCCCCGGACACCGCGTAGAGCGTGTTGTCGTTGTCCCAGATGGCCTTGTCGCCGACGCCGCTAACCTTGGTTCCGCCGGCTCCTTGCACAAGCTGCCACGTGCTGTCGACGTTCTGGTCGTCGACGCTGAGGTTGACACCCTGCGCCGTGCTGTCGTCGTTGTTGTAGGCACATTCCGATCCAAAGTGGCCAGCCTCCGGGGTCGCCGTCGTGTACGGCTGACCCGACAACTGGGCTGCCGTCGCTGTGCTGATCAGCGCACAGACGTCGACGGCCTTGGCGTCCGTCGACCCCGCTTCGGTTGGGGTCGACGACCCGCCGACCGAGGCGAGGGCGCTCTTCGCCGACGCAGCTGGGAAGGAACTGGCCTGTGGTTGAGCGGCAGACTTCTTGTTCGAATTGCATCCTGAGAGCGCGGCGGTCGCCACGAGGGCGACGACCATGGCAGTCGAGGTTGAAAGTCGCGCGTTCATGACTGGCTCCTGCACGTGGGGATCCGTAATGGCTCGAAGCCGAGTAGACGACGGCGAGGTAACGTCTCGGTAATACCGATTCTCCGGGGCCGACGCGGAGCGTCGTCCCCGTCGCGCCTCCGCCTGAACCCGGCCCCTCACCCGCGCGTAATAGGCAATATGGCGTCGCAACAACGCCGGATCGTCGGTCTAGACGGACTTCGCGGCGTCGCCGCCCTGTTCGTCGTGCTCAACCACATCTTCTTGCGGGCGTGGCCAGGATTCCCGGTTGATCACGCGCCGTTTTGGGCTGCGTACTTCATCTACGGACGCTTCGCGGTAGTGATCTTCATTGCGCTGTCGGGCTTCTCGCTGGCACTCGCCCCTGCCCGCGCCGGTTGGCGCTTTGACTCCATCACGACGTTCGCGCGGCGACGGGCGTGGCGCATCTTGCCTGCGTACTGGGCGGCACTCGGATTCAGCTTGTTGATGACCTGGTTTGTGCTCGCGCAACCCGGGCTGAGAAGACCCGACGGACAGTCGGTTGTGGTGTACGGCCTGCTCGTCCAAAACGCGGTTCCGGCGGCGATTCCGAACCGGGCGTTCTGGTCCATCGCGGTGGAGGCCCAGCTTTACGTCGTCCTGCCGTTATTGCTCTTGATCGTTCGCCGGACAAGCGCGATGGCCATGGCTGCGATCGTTTCGACGATCGTGATCGGCATCGGCGTGGTGGGCCTGCGCGTCACATCGGTCGACGACGCGCTTATGAGATTCACGCCGGACCTCGCCGTGCTGTTCGTGGTCGGTGTGGTCGCCGCTGGAATTGTCAGCACGAGCGACCCGCGGGTCCGTCGGCCGTGGCACTGGTTTGCCGCAGCCGCCGCTGCCCCCGTCATCGCTTTCATCGGCGTCAGAGGCACAACATGGACGAACGAGAACTTGTTCTGGATAGACCTCGCCTGGGCCCCGGCGATCGGCTGCCTGCTGGTCGCTCTCGCCACGTCGCGCCCGCGCGGTCTCGTGCACGTTCTCGACAGCCGCCCGCTGCGCAGCCTGGGCTCGTTTTCATACAGCCTCTATCTCACTCACGCGCCGATCGTCATCGCCGTCTCCTACGGACTCGTTTTAGGTCGGATTAAAGCCGGGACGTCCACATTCCTTGTTCTGACTGCGATTCTTGTGCCACTGACCGTTGGGTTCGCGCGGCTGTTCGCGGCCGTGTTCGAGCTCCCGTTCCAACGACACCGCGGATGGGCGCCACTGTGGCATGCCGCCGTACACCACGTTCGGCGATCGGCTGGATCGTGGCCAGAGGTCGATCACGTCGGCGCTGAGCAGAACTCAGGTGCGGCTGGGCTGGCCGGCCCGGTACGTTCGGCGTCATGACTTCTGGTGAGTTCGTACCGGAGAGCTTTGATCCGCCGACCACACTCGTCACCGACCAGTTCCGGCTACAACCGCTGGGGCCGCAGCACAACGAGACCGATCATGCCGCCTGGATGTCGAGCATCGAGCACATCAGATCGACGCCAGGTTATCCGGACGGCAAGTGGCCGCCCGTCGACGGCATGACGCTCGAGCGAAACCTCGCCGACCTGCGTCGTCACGCCGACGACTTCGCGCGGCGCAAAGGATTCACCTTCACCGTGCTCGACCCCGACGTCGACGACGTCATCGGGTGCGTCTACATCTATCCCACGGCCGCAGAGGAGTTCGACGTCACGGTGCAAACGTGGGTCCGGGCCGACAGAGCACATCTCGACGTGCCGTTGGCCGACGCCGTCGCGCGCTGGCTCGCCGCCGATTGGCCGTGGAAACGAATCGACCGCTGCGGTCGCTGACATCGGCTGGCACGTTCGCCCTGCCAACCCTGCTCGGAGCGGCGCGGCCGGAACTCTCGTGCTACCGCAAAAAGCGCACCAGCATTTGCGCCACACATGCCGGCTTTGCGCCACCGTCGATCTCGATGACGGCGTCGATCGTCAGCTGCGCTCCGCCGGGGACTTCCTCGACGCTGGCCAGTGTGGCGCCGGTGCGTACCTTCGAGCCAACCGGAACCGGCGCGGGAAAGCGCACCTTGTTGAGGCCGTAGTTGACCTTTGTCGAGACCTCTCGAACGTCGAGCAACTCACTCCACATCGGAATCAACAACGACAGCGTCAGATAGCCGTGGGCGATGGGCGTGCCGAACGGACCGTCGGCCGCACGCACGGGATCGACGTGAATCCACTGGTGGTCGTCGGTGGCGTCGGCGAACGTGTTGATTCGCTCCTGGCCTATCTCCACCCAGGTGCTGACGCCGAGGCTCGTGCCCACCAACGGCTTGAGATCCTCAAGCGTGTCAACCACCGTGCTCATGTTGTTTCTCCTTCATTGGTGTGAGCCGACCGCAG
>JAICYF010000044.1 GCA_025934355.1 Acidothermaceae bacterium | reverse complement strand
GCCTCCGCCGACGCCTCGCGGGCGGCGGTCACACTGCCGCGGCCTCCGCCCGACCGCATGCTCGCGACGAGTGCCACGGTCACCGCGAGCATGAGCGCCGCGGCGAGGAACGCGCGGTCGGCGCCGTGCGTGAACACCTGCGCCGCGCTCACCCCCGCAACGTGCCGGGCCGAGCGCGTGGCCGTGCCAAACACGGTGACCAGCACCGCAAGGCCCACCGCGCCACCAACCTGCTGCATGACGTTGACCAAGCCGGACGCCGCCCCGGCGTCGCCGGGGGCAACGCCTTCAAGGGACGCGGCCGTCAGCGGGACGAACGCCAGCCCATTGCCGATGCCGAAGAGCAGCAGGGCCACCAACACGAGCGCGTAGCTGCTGTGCTGCGACAACTGGGTGAGCACCAGCAAGGAGATGGTCGACAGCGTGATGCCGCCCGCCATCAACCGCCGCGCGCCGACGATCGGCAGCAACGTGCGAGCGCTGAGCTGCGACGCCGCGAACAGCGCGACTGTCAGCGGCAAGAACGCCAAGCCGGTGACCAGTGGGCTGTAGTTCAGGACGTCCTGCAAGAACTGGGTGAGGAAGAAGAACATCCCGAACATGCCGCCCACCAGCAAGAGCCTTGCCACGTAGGAGAAAACGCGGTCGCGACTGGCGAACAGCCGCAACGGGGTGATGGGCGTCCGGGCTCGCCGCTCGATGGCGACGAACGCGCTGAGCAGGAGCACGCCGAGGGCGAAGGCCGCCTCGGTGCCGGTGTTGGCCCAACCGTCAGACGCAGCGCGCACGAAGCCGTACACGAGCGCACCCATGCCGAGGGTGGACGCCAGCGCGCCGGGGATGTCGATCCCGCCGTGGTGGCGGTCTGTCTCAGGCAGCTCGCGCCGGGCGAGCACCAGCAGCAGGACGCCGATCGGCACGTTCACGAAGAACACCCAGCGCCACGACACCCACTCGACGAGCATGCCGCCGGCGAGCAACCCGACCGCGCTGCCGCCGATCGACACCGCCGCGTACAGGGCGAGCGCACGGGCCCGCTCGGCGCCCTCGCGGAAGCTGAGCATGAGCAACGCGAGCGCGGACGGCGACGCGAGTGCCGCGCCGATCCCCTGCACCGCGCGTGAGGTCAACAGCAAGGCGGACGACGTGGTGAAGCCTCCGGCCAACGACGCGACGGTGAACAAGGCGATGCCGGCGAGGAAGACCCGGCGTCGTCCGAAAAGGTCGCCGCTGCGCGCGCCGAGCAGCAACAGACCGCCGAAGGTCAGGCTGTAGGCGTTGAGCACCCACGACAGGCTGGTGCTGGAGAACGAGAGGGCTTGCTGGATGTCAGGCAGCGCGATGTTCACGATCGTGACGTCGAGCACCACCATCAGCTGGCACAGCAAGATCACCGCCAGCATCGTGCCGCGCCGGCCGCTGCCGATGAGCTGCGATGGCGGGGCAGTGGTTCGGATGGCCCGGTCGGCCAGCCGAGTTTGGGTAACGGGTGGCATTTGAAGCCTCCAAGAGAGATGATGGGTTAACCGGAGGGCGCCTCCAGTGACTATACGGAGGCTGCCTCCGGATATGCAAACTTTTTTTGAGGAGGCCTGTGCCGTGAGCGCGATCGACGCCCGTCCGCTCCGTGCAGACGCGCAGCGCAACCGAGAAGCGCTGCTGGAAGCCGCCTCAGCCGCGTTCGCCGAGAAGGGCGTCGACACCTCGCTCGAGGACGTCGCCAAGCGCGCCGGCGTCGGCATCGGCACCCTGTACCGGCACTTCCCGACCCGCGACGCGCTGATCGAGGCCGCCTACCGGCGTGGTGTCGAGCAGTTGTGCGACGCCGCCGACGAGCTGCGCGCCGCGCACGAGGGCGACGAGGCGCTCGAGTTGTGGATGCAGCGGTTCGTCGGCTACGTCGCCACCAAGCGCGGCCTCGCCGGCGCACTCAAGCTGTCCGGCGAGGGCGAGCACGCGGAGCTGTTCGCGTACGTGCACGACCGGGTGCGGACGGCGCTCGCGGCCTTGCTGGATGACGCCGCCGCCACCAACCGGATCCGCTCCGACGTCGACGGCATGGATCTCATCCGGGCGCTGAGCGGCATCTGCATGGTGAGCGACCAAGGTCAGCAGCAGGCGTTTCGGTTGATCACCTTGCTGATGGACGGCCTGCGCTTCGGAGCGCCCGCGAACACGACCGCGAAGTAGCCGCGCTAGCCTGGCGCGTATGGCCAACGGCGCGCCCGGCGGCATCGCCCGCGAAGCCGCGAAATGGGCGGCCGAACAAGTCTTGTGGAACCGAGTGGCGGCGCAGCACGCTCTCGACGTCCGCTCGAACCGCACCCGTCGCAAGCCCGCCAGCGTCGCGCCCACAGACGTCTTGAACAACCGCGCCGATTGGGAACGCGCCTGCGCGCAACTTCGAGACCTGAAACTGCCGCTGCACCACGACAAGCCCAAGAACTGGGACGCGCTCGCGGCACTCTCCTTTGTGCTCGACAACGTCGCGTCGTCGGGCGCGGTGCTCGACGCCGGCTGCGCGCGCTATTCGACCTTGCTGCCAACGCTTCGGCTGTACGGGTTCACCGACTTGTTCGGCAACAACCTCGAATGGAGCCGACCGACACATCACGGGCCGGTGCGGCTGCTGCCCGGCGACATGACCGCGACGTCCTTCCCCGACGCGCGCTTCGACGCCATCACCTGCCTGTCGGTGATCGAACACGGCGTGCCTATCAAGGGCTTCTTGGTCGAGGCAGCGCGATTGCTCAAACCAGATGGCGTACTGTTCATGTCCACCGACTACGACCAGGAACCGCCTGACACCACAGGGAAAGCCGCCTACGGCCAGCCGGTGCACATCTTCTCCCCCGACGAGATCCGCGACATCGTCAAGCAAGCGGACGACGTGGGGTTGAAACTGGTCGGCGAGTTGAAGCTCGCGCACGCCGAGCGACCGGTGCACTGGGAAAGGGTCGGCATCGACTACACGTTCATCACCCTGGGTTTCCGCAAGTCCTCTTAGACACCGAAGCCTTCCGCTCGGCTAGCGCGCGCTTTCGGGGCGGCTGTAGTCGCGGCACTTGGCCGGCCGAGAACAGCGGCGAGCACCAGCCACACGGCGCCGAGCGCGAGCGAGCCGCCCTGATCGCCTCCGGCGATACCGACCAGCATGCCGAGCACCGGCAACGGGGCAGCCCACCGCAGCGCGCCGGCGACCAGGCCCGCCACCGCCAACGTGAGAAGGCCGGCGAACACAAGCAGGATCCCGCCGGCGAAGACTGGGCCCATCGTGTTACCGCCGTGCACCAGGCTTGCGGTTGACTCGATTGCCATCGCGGCGAATCCGACCTGCGCGGCAATGCTGCCTAGGTGCCCGACGCGTCGAACCTCAAGCCGCTTCGCTAGGGCGGGCAACGCAAGTGCGGCGGCGATCACCGCGACGGCGAAAGAAGCGTCAACGATCGACCCGCGAATGCCCCAGTGTGACTCGGGCACCTTGTGACCAAGCACGGCGACGCCCTCGACGATGAACCCGAGCGCGGCGACGACCGCGGCTGCGCGTGGCGCAGTTCCCGCCTGACCAGCCATGAGAGTGCACTCCTTCGTTTTGCGGTTGAGAACTGGAAACGCCGGCAACGGTAGGAGCCACGCGGCCCGGAGTCGTCCGGCGAGGGACGGAATCTCGGCCTCAGCCCATGGTCGGAGGTGATGGAGAAATCCGACCGGAGTTGGACGCGCGGGCGCCCTCGGAGCCGTAGCCTGACCGCCATGCCGAAAGCAGCACCGCGAGTCGCGGCCCAGTGGATCACCGTCGCTGGGCGCTATCGCGATGTGGTGCTGGCGCTAGCTTTGTGCGCTGCCGGCGAGTACGAACTCTTCGCACACGCGACCTATTCGGGTGCGGCCGTCTGGCCGGGCCCCCGTGCGGTTAACGCGATCTTGATTCCGTGCATGACACTGCCGCTGATGGCCCGACGCCGTCATCCACTCGTGGTGTGCCTCACCATCTTTGGGTTGCTCGCCGTCTCGAGTCTGATCCTCGGGGGTGGAGAGGCCACGACCGAGTTTCTGTTGTTCATCGCGACGACCTTCACCGGCGCGGCGTACACCACCCGACCGATTGTCATAGCAGCCGGGGCACTGGCCGCGGGCATCGTTCACGAAATGCGTGACCCGCAAGTGCACGGAGTCTCGGACGCCGTTTGGGCGCTTGGGCTGCTCGCCATCAGCTTTCTGTTAGGTCGTGCGGTTTACGCGCGACAGCACCGCATCGGCTCACTTGAGTACGAGGCTGCGGTCGCCGAACGCCGCCATGCCGACGAGGTAGCGGCGGCAACCACGGCCGAGCGTGCCGCCATCGCCCGCGAGTTGCACGACATCGTGGCCCACGCGGTGTCGGTCATCGTCATCCAGGCCCAAGCAGGCGCGCGCGCGCTTCCTGCCCGCGCCGACGTCGCGGCGGACGTGCTGGCGACCATTGAATCGAGTGCGCGAACCGCGCTGGGCGAGCTCAGGCGACTCCTCACGCTACTTTCCGACGATGCCGTTGACGCGACGACGCATCCGGTGGCGTCGCTCGCTCAGCTCCCAACTCTGCTCGACGGCTGTCGTCGTGCCGGCCTCACCGTGACGCTGGACGCCGACAGCTTGCCCCGGCTGGAACCGATGAGCGACCTCGCTGCCTACAGGGTGATCCAGGAGGCGCTGACGAACGTCTTGCGGCACGCTCCTGGCGCGGCCGCGGCGGTGACGATCCGGCGCCATCCCGACTCGATCGAGGTCGTGGTCGAGAACAGCGCCGTCGCGACCGGCAGAGCCGCCGCCTCGACTGTCGGCGGCTCACAACGCGGTCTAATCGGCATGCGCGAACGGCTGACGATGGTTGGCGGCAAACTCGTCAAGGCAGGGCCGAGCGCGTCGGGCTACGTCATCGAGGCGGTTGTCCCGATCGAGCCGGCGAGCCTGGACGACGAGGATCGGCGCGAACGCGAGTTAGCCTTGTGATCCGCGTCCTCATCGCCGACGACCAGGAACTCGTGCGCACCGGCTTTCGATTGATTCTCGAGGAAGAAGACGACCTAGCCGTCGTCGGCGAGGCAGCTGATGGCCGCCAAGCAGTCGATCTGGCCCGACGCCTCGACCCCGACGTCGTTTTGATGGACATCCGGATGCCGGTGCTCGACGGGATAGCCGCCTTGCGCGAACTTCTCCACGGCACGCGGGCAGCGCCGAAGGTCCTGATGCTGACGACCTTCGACCTCGACGAATACGTCTATGCTGCACTCGCCGCGGGAGCGAGCGGCTTCTTGCTCAAAGACGTGAAGGCCCAACACCTGGTCGACGCCATACACACCATCCGCTGCGGTGAGGCGCTACTTGCGCCATCCGTCACTCGCCGCCTCATCTCAAGGTTCGTCGCGCAACAGCCCATGCCGCGAACCTCGGCCAAACTCATCGATTCGTTGACGGCTCGCGAACGCGAGGTGCTGACAATGATTGCCCGAGGGCTTTCGAACGGCGAGATCGCGACTGCATTCGTAGTCGGCGAGGCGACGGTCAAGACCCACGTCGGGCGCATCTTTGCAAAACTCGAAGTGCGGGACCGCGCGCAGGCCGTCATCGCCGCTTACGAAAACGGCCTCGTTTCGCCGGGAAGCCCCGACTAGCGCATGGCCTCGGGTGGCAGCGGGCGTCGTCCGAGAAAGCCGAGATCTGGCCGGTGATACCAGGCCAGCTCGGCTTCACCTTCCAGCCAGCACAGCAACACATCGACGCCAAGCAACGTGCTTGGAAAGTCGATGATGACCGGCGCCGCGCCTTTGACCTCGATGCCGTTCGCCGGAAACCACGACAGCAACTCGTGCAGCCGCGCCTCCAGCGCCTTCGCCTCGGCGACCCCGCCGAGCGGGGAGTCCTCGCCACCGTTCAACGCGTCGCTCAACTCGGCCAATTCGGCCCTGGCCTCGATGATGTCGGCGGTCACCTGGCGCACCCGCGGCATAAGCTCGAGCGCGTCGGCGTAGCTGAAATGGCGGCTCATCGAATCGTCCATGTCATTGGTAAGAAATCATCATCGGCTGCGGGGTGCGCGCCATCGTCTGCTCTGGCGAGAGCATCGGGTGGTCTTCCTTGGTGAAGTTCTTCCAGCCGAACGGCACGCCCTTCGGCGCCGATGCGACGACGGAATGCCAGGTCGCAGCCTTGTTCGGCTGGGTGCCTTGACCGTCCATGTGAATCAACACCGCGAGGTTGTCGTAGTCGGTGCGCAGCTTCGCCTCGTTGCCGATCATCGACAGCCGAAATTGGTGCAGCACAAAGAGTTTTTGCGGTAGGTGCTTCGACGAAGTCAGCTGGTCGAGCCAGGCTCCGACCTCGTTGAGCGAGCTTGAGTCGATGCTGCCGATCTGCTTCAGCGGCAGCTGAGTCGGGCCCAACGCCCACTCTGGGTCGACCGCGAGCCCGACGTTCGGCTGTTCAAGCAACGACGTGTAGAGCTTCGCCTGCGAAAGCAGGTCGGCCCGCCCTGGTTGCAGATCCAGGACGACGTAAAAGCCTGCCGCTGTTGCCTTTTCGACCCACGGACGCAGCGAGTCGACGCTGGACTCACCGGAGTAGTTCCCGTCGCGGCCGGCTGCTCCTTGCGCGACCGTCGCGATGATCTCGAAGGTCGGTATCACCGGCACGTCGCTCAAGGCGTCGTATTGCGCGGCCATCTGGCGCGCCCGGTTGATACTCGCGTCGAGGTCTTGCGCCCCGAGCACGCCGAGTGACGCGGTGCCGGGATGCCCGTAGAGCGCGACAAAACGACGGCCCGGAAAGATGCGTTGCCCCCCGCCCGGCAGCTGAACGCCGGTGCTCGCCACCGCCACCCGAGCCGACAGCTGTTGCGCCGACCCGAATCCCGCGCCGACCGCCACCACGTGCTCATGTGGCGTCTCCGACAGCGCCTCGACGGCGGCTGGGTCAGCACGCGGGTCGTCGCCATGAATCACGACGACGTCGGCAGCAGCCGCCCTCGCTGTCGCGGTCGCCGCAACGACCCCAGGTTCGTTGGAAACGGGCGCCAACACCGCTGTCCCCTTCAGCGGCGTCGGCCGCATGATCGGGAGTTGCGACGCGTCCGACACGGAGTCGACGCCTGGCACCGTCGTCGCCGATCCAACGACCACCACGTGACGGCAACCGAGCCGGCGCACCTCGTCGGTGACCGCGGCGGCCGCCGCGGCGTCGTCCGAAATCAAGACGGGCGCGCCCAGGCGGACCGCGCTCGACGCGGCCTGCGTGAGGGCGCCGAGATCGGACGACGTGAGCACCGCGACCGGCGCCGACGCGAACAGAAGTTGGCTCATGCGCACCGACGTCATCGCCGCGCTCTTCTCGTGAATGACCGAAGCCGCGTCGCTCGGCGCGTGGGTGACCGCCGCCTCGGGCGCGGGCGAGCTAGGTGGCGGAGCGGGCGACGCCGGACCGGACGACGCCGGGGCGGGCCCCGTCGGCGATGGCTGGGGTTGGCCGCCGGGATGGCTGGTGCACGCGGCCAGGGAGACCGTCACGAGAGCCAGCGCGGTGGCGGCGCAGACGCGTCCGCGCCGCGGCGCGGTCACCACCCAGTCGACCACCCGCACACCCTAGCCGCCCGGCGCCTGCTCGATCGCGCCGCTTCTCCGCCGGGCCCTGGGCATCGAAAGTCACTCCCAGGCCTCGCAATATCGGTGTCCAAGCACGAGTTTCGGGCCCTAGGGAGATCGTCAGCCAACGACGATCACGTCGGCGCGGTCGCGGGTTGCCGCGATCAACTCGGCGTTGCGCTCGTCACTACCGAGCGCCCACGCGCGGGCCGACTCCGGATCGCGCCCGAACTCCATGTGCCGACGCACCAATCGCTCAAGCCGGACTGCCCAGTCAGGCTCGAGGTACCAAGCCTCATCGATCAACTCGCGAAGCGAGTCCCACGGTTGCTCAATGGCCAGCAAGTAGTTGCCTTCGAGGACGACGAGGGGCACGTCCGCCGCAACGTGAATCGCGCCGGCGATCGGCTCCTCCAAGTCTCGGCGAAACGTTGGCGCGTACACATCGGGCGCCGCCGCCCGCAATCGCCGCACGAGCGCGAGGAAGCCGTGTCCGTCGAAGGTGTCGATCGCGCCCTTGCGCTCTTGTCGGCCAAGCCGTCGAAGCTGCGATTGGGCCAAGTGGAAGCCGTCCATCGGCACCAACACCGCCGATGGCGCCAGCGCTGCCACGATCTCCCCGGCCAATGTCGATTTGCCTGCGCCTGGTGGTCCGGTGACGCCGATAATCCGCCGGTCGTCGCCGAGCAACGCCGACGCCCGCGCGATCAGCGCGCGATGGTCGGCCCGGTCAAGGTGTTCCGGCACGCGTGAAAAGGTAGTGGCATGCGTCTTGTCGTCATGATCGAACCTCAATTCGGGGCGTCGTACGCCGACCAGGTCCGGCTCGCCAAACACGCCGAGGAGTTGGGCTTCGACGGCTTCTTCCGGTCCGACCACCTGGCCACCATGCGGCCTGACCTCGGCCTGCCCGGCCCGACCGACACCTGGGCCGTGCTGGCCGGATTGGCGGTCGAGACGTCGCGATTGCGACTCGGGTCGATGGTCACCTCGGCCACCTTCCGGCGGCCCGGTCCGCTCGCGATCACGGTCGCGACCGTCGATCACATGAGCGGTGGGCGTGTCGAGTTCGGCTTGGGCGCGGGATGGTTCGAGGTCGAACACACCGCCTACGGGATCCCGTTTCCATCCGTCGGCGAGCGCTTCGACCGGCTCGAGGAGCAACTGGCCATCATCACCGGCCTTTGGGGCACACCCGTTGGCGAGCGGTTCGACTACGACGGAAAGCACTACCAGCTACGCGATTCGCCGGCACTGCCGAAACCGGCGCAAACGCCAGGCCCCCCGATCATCGTCGGCGGCCACGGTAAGAAGCGGACGCCGGAGCTCGCCGCTCGCTACGCCGACGAGTTCAACGTGCCGTTCTCCGACGTCGACACCACCGGCCGGTTGTTCCGCGGCGTCGAGGCGGCGTCGGAGCAGTTCGGCCGGACGACGTCCGGTCGCCCGCCCCTTGTGTTGTCGGCGGCCCAAACCGTCGCGTGCGGACGCAACGATGCGGAAGCTCGCGAGCGGGCCGACACCATCGGCGGCACTCCCGCGCTCTTCGGCACTCCCGGCCAGATCGTCGACAAGATTGGCGAATTCGCCAAGGTCGGCGCCAGTCGGCTGTATCTGCAAATCCTCGATCTCGCCGACCTCGACCATCTCGACGTGATCGCCTCGCAGGTCGCGCCCCAGCTGGGTTAGCGCAGCGTCAGAACTCTTTGCGGAGCACGGTGAATTCGAGGTCGGGACGGCGCGGCAGACCGAACCGCTCGTCGCCATAGGGAAATGGCCGGCGCTCGCCAACCTCGCGATAGCCGCGACGGACGTACCAGGCGATCAGCTCTTCGCGCTGCGCGATGACGGTCATCTCCATGCGCGCGCAACCCCACTCGTCCGCGGCGAGCCGTTCCGCCTCCGCCAGTAGCCGCTTTCCGGCGCCGCCGCCTTGCAGGTGGGGTGAGACGGCGAACATGCCGAAGTACGCCGCGCCCTCCGGCCGGCGCTCCAGCTGACAGCACCCGACGATCGCGGCTGTGTCGTCATCGACCGCGAGCAGCACCAGCGCGTCGTCCGACCCGATGATGTCGCGCACCGCCTGCTCGTCGGTGCGCTGACCGTCAAGCAGGTGGGCTTCCGTCGTCCAGCCGAGTTTGCTGCTCTCGCCCCGATAGGCCGACTCCACCAATGCCACGACGGCGTCGACGTCGCCGGGCGCCGCCGAACGAAAGCCGACCGACACGACTCGCCCCTTCTCGTCTCCCCTTCTCGACCGCACGAGACTCACCACGCTAACGGCCTCGGGCTGGTTGCGACGGCGAGGGCGAGCCGGGCGAGTCGCACGCAAAAGGGCTGGGACCTTGCCCGTCCTTAGGCAAGGCCCCAGCCCTTGGTCAGCGGCTAGTGGAAGTGTGAATCGCCAACTCGGTGCGGCGCGCCGAAGGCGGCGCCGGCCAGGTCGACCTGCAGGTCGGTGTACGCCTGCTTCGGTTGGTAGTTGACGTCGTAGAGCGTCGCGTAACCCTCGCCCGCGAAGACTCCCGGCACCCAAGAGTTCGAGTCGTTGACGTCCCAGATCGTGAAGGATATGCACTGCCGGACGGCGAGGCAGGCCTTCATCATCTGGTCGAACTCGTAGGGCTGGGCGAACAGCGCGAGGTTGTCGGTGGGCACCTGGTCGGTGGAGTTGTTGACGAAGGTGCGCACGTCGGCCTCGGTGATGGCGACGCGGAAGCCGGCGTTCGCGTAACGCTGGAGATCGTCCCGCATCCGCGTGCCGGAGAAGCCGTACTGCGTGTCAAGGTGACCCTGGTCGCCCACGCCGTCGATCGGAACACCCTGCTTCTTCAACTGGGTGACCATGGCGTAGACCGCATCGGCCTTCGCGTTGCTGCCGTCTTCGCCCGCGATGTTGTAGTCGTTGTAGAACAGCAGCGCGTGCGGGTCAGCGGCGTGCGCCCAGCGGAAGGCGTCGGCGATGATGCCGGTGCCGAGGTGCGAAATCCAGAAGTCGTTCGGGTTGATCATCGACGGGTTGCTGTCGGTGAAGAACTCGTTAGCGACATCCCACTGCCAGATCTTGCCCTTGAAGTGGGTGACCTCGTCGGTGATGTGCTGCTTCAGGATGTTGCGCAACTGCGCGTTGGTGATGGTGCCGTTGCTGACGCCAGTGGTGAGCCAGCTCGGAATCTGGTTGTGCCACATCAACGTGTGGCCTCTCACCAACTGACCGTGCTGCTGCGCGAACTTCACGAGCGCGTCGGCAGGACCAAAGTTCAACTGGCCCTGGGTGGGCTCAATGGCGTCCCACTTCATGACGTTCTCCGGCGTCACGGTGTTGAACTGGTTCGCGACGATGCCGGTGTAGGTGGCGTTGACGTTCAGCAGGTCCATGTTCACCGCGTTGCCGACCCGTAGCCCGATCTTCGAGGCGAGCGCGCGCAGTGAGTCTGATGGAACTCTGCTATGCGACGATGAGGCGATGGCGGACGTGCTGACCGCCACGACCGTGGCCGCGCTGACAGCGACGGCCGCGATTCCGGTGAGCTTTCGACGACTTAGTTGCAAGGCGGGCTCCTTCAACAAGCACCGAGAGGACCGCGACACCGAGCCAGGTCATCCGTGTCGCGAACCGAAACTTTTCGGCGTATTGCCGATACGCAGGTGAACCTAAGCCGGTGTTGCGACCGTCGTCAAGATGTTGCTGAAATCCTTTATCCGAGCGGGTATCGACGGCGGCCAAGGAGAGGCCGCCGCCAACCCGCCGCTGGCCGTCGACGGGCGGCGGGCCGGCTTCAGCGCGGAAGGACTCCGGAATGTTGCAAATGGATAACCGGAACTTTCGGAACGCGCCAATCCGATTAGTTGAGGCCGTCACGGGTATTGAGGTTTTTCTGGGGAGCACATCCAAGGCCACACCAGGGAGGCGGGACCACGCGATGCTGGGACTGCCCGAGCACGTCACCACCTGCTTGTTCGACCTTGACGGTGTGTTGACCGACACCGCTTCGGTGCACAACGCAGCCTGGAAGCAGATGTTCGACCAGTACTTGCGTGAGCGGGCCGACCGAGCCGGCACAGACTTTGTTCCGTTCGATTCCGGGGCCGACTACAGCCGCTACGTCGACGGCCGCCCGCGCGCCGACGGCGTCCGGACGTTTCTGCGCAGCAGGCACATCGAGTTGCCCGAAGGGGCCGCCGACGACCCACCGGACGCCGAGACCGTGCACGGGCTTGGCAACAGGAAGAACGTGGCATTACAGGAAGCCATTGAGCGCGACGGGGTGCAGGTTTACGAGGGGTCTCGCGAATACCTCAAAGAGGCCGCGGCCGCCGGGTTGCGTCGGGTTGTGGTGTCGTCGAGCGCCAACACCGAGCAGGTGCTGCGGGTCACCGGGCTGCTGGAGTTGGTCGAGGGCCGTATAGACGGCGTGGCGATCACGGAACGCGGGCTCGCCGGAAAGCCGGCCCCCGACACCTTCGTCGAGGGCGCCCACTGCGTGGGCGCGACCCCCGATCAATCCGCGGTGTTCGAGGACGCCATCGCTGGCGTCGAGGCGGGCCGAGCTGGCCAGTTCGGGTTCGTCGTCGGGGTCAATCGGATAGACGGCGAACACGGGCGGAACTTGCGAGAGCATGGTGCTGACGTCGTCGTCGCAGACTTAAGCGACTTGCTCGACGAAGGGAAGGGCCGCCGTTGATCGCGCAGTCCGCCTTTCCTGTCGAACCGTGGGCGGTTCGCGAAACCCGCCTCGACCTTGAGCTGCTCGCCCAGTCGGAGTCGCTGTTCGCGCTGTCGAACGGCCACATTGGGCTGCGGGCCAACCTCGACGAGGGTGAACCGCACGGCATCCCCGGAAGCTATCTGGTCGGGTTCTACGAGTTGCGACCGCTGCCGTACGCGGAGAACTCCTACGCGAACCCTGAGTCAAGTCAGTCGATCGTCAACGTCACGAACGGCAAGTTGATTCGGCTGCTCGTCGACGACGAGCCGTTCGACGTCCGGTACGGAAAAGTGCATTCGCACGAGCGGGTGCTCGACTTGCGGGCGGGCACCCTGACCCGCACCGTTGAGTGGTCATCACCCGCCGGCAAACGGGTGCGAGTGACGTCGATCCGGCTTGTGTCATTCACCCAGCGAGCGGTCGCCGCCATCAGGTACCAGGTGGAGGCGCTCGACGACCCGGTGCGTCTCGTCGTCCAATCTGAGCTCGTCGCCAATGAGGAAGTTCCGGCGCTGTCGAACGACCCGCGCGAGGCCGCGGCGATGGAGCATCCGCTGGCTGCGGTCGACCAGACGACCACCGATCACAGCGTTGTGCTGGTCCACCGGACCAAGCGAAGCGGCCTGCAGATGGCCGCGGCGATGGCCCACGAGGTGATAGAGAACGGCAGCGCCGAGGTGGTCCGTGAGGTGCACGTCGCGCCCGACTGGGGGCGCGTCAGCGCGGTGTGCTCTCTCCAACCCGGCGAGCGGCTGCGCGTCGTGAAATACCTCGGTTACGGGTGGTCGCGAGTGCGTTCGCCGCAGGCCCTGCGCGACCAAACCGCGGGCGCGGTGACCGCCGCGATGACCACCGGCTTCGACGGTCTCTGCGAGGAACAGCGCCAATACCTCGACGACTTCTGGGACGCCGCCGATGTCGAGATCGAGGGAGACGACGAGATCCAGCAGGCCGTGCGGTTCGGACTCTTTCACGTGCTGCAGGCTGGTGCCCGCGCCGAGGGACGCGGAATCCCGGCGAAAGGCCTTACTGGACCGGGCTACGACGGGCACACGTTCTGGGACACCGATTCTTTTGTGCTGCCCGTGCTCACCTACACCAGACCGGAGGCGGCGGCCTACGCCTTGCGTTGGCGACACACGACGCTTGGAAAAGCACTGCAACGAGCCGAAACGCTGGGTTTTCGTGGCGCCGCCTTTCCGTGGCGGACGATTCACGGCGAGGAATGCTCAGGTTATTGGCCTGCGGGCACGGCGGCCGTGCACGTCACCGCCGACATCGCCAACGCGTTCGACCGCTACACCCTGGTGACCGGCGACGACTCCGTCGAATGCGACGGCGGCTTGGAGCTGCTGGTTGAGACGGCTCGATTTTGGATGTCGCTCGGCCATTTCGGCTGCGACGACAAGTGGCACGTGTCGGGGATCACCGGGCCTGACGAGTACACCGCGCTGGTCGACGACAACGTCTTCACCAACCTGGCAGCCGCGCACAATCTTGTAGCGGCCGCTGCGGCGGCACGGCGGCATCCGAAACTCGCGCGACACCTCGGTGTGCGTGACAAGGAGATCGCGCAGTGGAGCGCCGCGGCCGACGCGGTGTTCGTGCCATACGACCCGCGTCGGCGAATCCACGAGCAGAACACCGGATTCACGATGTTGCCCGAGTGGGATTTCGAAGCGTCGCGCGACAAGTATCCGCTGATGCTGCACGCTCCGTATTTCGACATCTACCGCAAGCAGGTCATCAAGCAGGCCGACCTCGAACTCGCCATGGTGATGTTCGGACATCATTTCACCGCCGACGACAAAGCCCGCAACGTCGACTACTACGAGCCGCGCACCGTGCGCGACTCTTCATTGTCGGCGTGTGTGCAAGCCGTGATCTGCGCCGAAATCGGCCACCTTGAGCTCGCGCACGACTACGCATACGAAGCCGCGCTCATCGACCTGCAAGACCTGCATCACAACAGCCGCGACGGATTGCACATGGCGTCGTTGGCCGGCGCATGGGTTGCGCTCGTTTTCGGCTTCGGCGGCTTGCGCGACACCGACGGCGAGTTGTCCCTCGACCCTCAATTGCCCAGCGAAATAAGCAGGCTGCGCTTCACCATTCGCTGGCGCGGCCTCCGACTCGGCGTCGACATCAGCCATGACGAGACGACGTACACCTTGCGCGACGGCCCCGATGCGACGCTCACCTTCCGGCACGCCGACGACCCTGTCGAGATTGACACCGCCGCGCCGGTAACTCTCCCGGTGAAGAAGCGGACGGCGACGCTCCCCCGACCGCAACAACCTCCGGGCCGCGAGCCTATGTCCCGCAGCCGTTGACATAGCGCGCCAGCGGCAGGTGACGCTGCACGCCGCGCGCCTCACCGGTCCCACCAACCGCGGTCGGCAAAATGTTCACGTGCTGCATGTGCGCGTGTTCTCGCCGTCCGAACTGACTGACGATGTGATGGAGTCGTTGCGCTCGCACCCGGACGTGAGCGCGCTCGCAATTTTTCGCGGCGCGTCGGTGCGGCCGGCGGGCGACGTCGTGTTGGCCGACATCCCACGCGAGGCGGCGAACGACGTCATCGAGACTATCCGCGCGCTCGGCGTCACCGGCGAGGGCACGATCCACGTCGAGCAGGTGCAGACCTGGCTGTCGGAGAAGGGGCTGGCGGCCGAGCGGCACGCGCCAGGCAGCAGCTCCGACGCCGTGGTATGGGCCGAGGTCGTCGAGAACGCGTACGGCGACGCAGAGATGAACTGGACCTACCTCACCTTCATGACGCTCGCGACCCTGCTCGCGAGTATCGCCATCGTGCTGGACTCGCAGATCTTGGTAATCGGGGCAATGGTGCTCGGTCCTGAGTTCGGCGCGGTCGCGGCGCTCGGTGTGGCACTCGTGCGCCGTCGTAGGGCGTTGTTTCGCTTCGCCGTGCGCACGCTGGTGTTGGGGTTCGTCTGCGCGATTCTGTTGTCGACGTGCGTGTCGCTGATCGGCCGTGCGCTGGGTTGGGTCAATCGCGCCGACATCGTCGGTCACCGCCCCGGCACGTCTTTCATCTACAGCCCCGACAAGTGGAGCATCACCGTCGCCGTTGTCGCCGGCGCCGCGGGAGTGTTGTCGTTGACGTCCGCGCGGCTCGGCGGGTTGTCGGGTGTGTTCATCTCCGTGACGACGGTGCCAGCGGCCGGAAACGTCGCTCTGGGCCTGGTGTTCGGCGCGTGGAGCGAGGTGCGGGGCAGTGGCCTGCAACTGCTGGTGAACATCGCAGGCATGGCCGTCGCCGGCTGGCTCACCCTCATCGTCCAGCAAAGCGTGTGGTCGCGTGTTTCGATTCGCCGCGCCGCGATAACGTCGGGGCGACGAACAGGAGCGTGACCATGGAATATCGGCAACTTGGCAGCTGCGGGCTTAGGGTCTCGGCACTCACCCTCGGGACGATGGGTTTCGGCGGCCGCGGCTGGGCCGCCAGTGTCGGCACCATCGACGTCGACGGCGCCCGCAAGCAGATCGCGATGGCGCTCAACGCCGGCGTCAACCTCATCGACACCGCCGACGTTTACTCTGCCGGGTTGTCGGAGGAGATCGTCGCGAAGGCACTGCCGGTCGCGCGCGAGGACGTGCTTATCGCCACCAAGGCGCGTATGCCGATGGGTGACGGGCCGAACGACGCAGGGCTGTCACGCCACCACATCATCCGCGCGGCCGAGGCCAGCTTGCGCCGCCTGCAGACCGACTACATCGACCTGTACCAAGTGCACGAGTGGGATGGCCAGACGCCGCTCGAAGAGACGTTGACCGCCCTCGACCATCTGGTGATGTCGGGCAAGGTCCGCTACATAGGCGCTTCGAATTACGCCGGGTGGCAATTGATGAAGGCGCTCGGAATCTCCGACCGCAAGGGACTTTCGCGGTTCGTCAGCCAGCAGATCTACTACTCGCTGCAGTCGCGCGACGCCGAGTACGAACTCGTCCCGCTCACCCTCGACCAAGGTCTCGGCATCTTGGTGTGGAGTCCGCTGGCCGGCGGTTTGCTCTCAGGCAAGTACCGCCGGGGCGTCGACGCTCCTGCCGGCAGCCGACACCTCCTCGACTGGGACGAGCCGCCCGTGCACGACGAGGACCAGCTCTACGACACCATCGACACGCTCGTCGAAATCGCGGCCGCGCACGACGCCTCGGCGGCGCAGGTCTCCCTCGCCTGGCTGCTCGGCCGGCCCGGCGTCACCACAGTCATCGTGGGCGCCCGCACCGAGGAGCAGCTCGCCGACAACCTCAAGGCCGCCGACCTCGTTTTGTCGGACGACGAGCGGTCGCGGCTGGACCAGGTCAGCGCGCAACGACTGCTCTACCCGCACTGGCATCAGGCCAAGACGTCCGGCGACCGGTTGAGCACCGCCGACCTCAGCCTGCTCGGCCCTCACCTGAAGAGTTAGCGCGGTCGTCGACTGTCGCCCTGCGAAGCGAAGCGGAGCAAACAATGAAACTCGGTATCCATCTCCCCGACTTCACTTGGCCTGGCGGCCCGCCACGGGTGGCGAGTCAGCTGACCGACATCGCCCAAGGCGCCGAAGACGCCGGCTTCGAGATGCTCACCGTGATGGATCACCTGTGGCAGATCGGCGTCATCGGACCACCAGAGCACGAAATGCTCGAGGCGTACACCACCCTCGGCTACCTCGCCGCCCGCACCTCCCGGGTGTCTTTGCTCGCGATGGTCACCGGCGTCGTTTACCGCGAGCCCGGCCTGCTCGCCAAGCTGGTCACCACACTCGACGTCTTGTCGGGCGGCCGCGCCTGGCTCGGAATCGGCGCGGCGTGGAACGAGGACGAGGCGCGCGGCCTTGGCCTGCCATTTCCCCCGACGTCCGAGCGCTTTGAGCGACTCGAAGAGGCGCTGCGAATCTGCCTGCAGATGTGGTCGGACGACGAGGGACCGTTCAACGGAAAGCACTACCAGCTTGGCCGCACGCTGAACTCCCCACAGTCCTTGTCAAAGCCGCACCCGCCGATTCTGATCGGTGGCGGTGGCGAGCAGAAGACACTTCGACTTGTGGCGAAGTACGCGCAAGCCTGCAATCTCTTCTGGGGCGCCGACCTGCAACGCAAACTCGATGTGCTGCGCACGCACTGCGAGCGTGAAGGCCGAGACTTCGACAACATCGAAAAGACCGTGCTCTATAACTTCGACGTCGGCGAGCACGGCGAGAACGTCGACCGCATCGTCGCCGACCTGCGCGGTCTGGCCGACCTGGGCTTCACGCTCGCCCACGGACACGTCGCCAACGTCTCGGCGATGCGACCGCTCGAGATCATCGGCAAGGAGATTGTGCCTGCGGTGGCGCAGTTCTAGCGCGGGTGCAAATTTCTCCCGCCGCCGAGACCGACGCGGCCGAAGATGTGCCCTATGCGTGGCGGGTGTTTTCAGTCACGAGCTTAGGCGTCATCTTGACCGGCCTGAACGGCTCAACGCTTGAGATCGGACTGCCCAGCGTGGCGCGCCATTTCCACGCGACCCCGACGCAAGCCAGTTGGGTGCTGCTTTCGTAAATCGCGATCGTCGCCGGCGGCCTGCTGCTGATGACGCTCACCGTCTCACCGTCGATCTCCTACTGGCCGATGGGCGTGGCACTGTTCATGGTCGGCGCCGGCACCGGCGCCTTCATGACGCCGAACACCAGCTCCATCATGGGCAGCGTGCCCGCGAGCACCCGGGGCGTCGCAAACGGACTGCGGTCGATGCTTCAGAACACTGGCTTCGTGATCAGCACCGCCATGTCGCTGGCGATTGTCACCAGCCGGTTGAACGCGGCGGAGAAGAAGGCGGCCTACGCGGGGACGCTCTCCCGCCTGCCCGGCGGCGAACTCGGCAAGTACGTCGACGGCTATCGAGCGGCGCTGCTCGTGCTGCTCGCGTTGTGCGTGGCCGCGGGGATCGCCTCGGGGCTTCGGGGCGACAACCGATGATTGCCGCGCCGGTCGCGCGTCTAAGCCAAGATGAGCACGCACGGGCAAAGCGCGATCACGTTCGCCATCAGGGGGCCGATCGTGCGCGCCGACTTGCCCGGCCTGTGCGACCGCGTCTGCGCGGTGCTGTCGGCAGCGGGCGGTAACCCGGTCTACTGCGACGTCGCCGGCGTGCCCGCCGACGCGACCACCATCGACGCCTTGGCCCGCCTGCAGCTCGCGGCCCACCGGCACGGGTGCCGGGTGCGGTTGCGCAACGCCGCACCGGACCTACTCGAGGTGGTCGCGTTGATGGGCCTCGCCGACGTGCTTTTCGAGTAGCGACTAGTCGTCGAGCCGGTCCGGCAAGCCGAACAGCGGAAACAGGGTTTTGGTGTTGAGGAAGAAGGTGATCTCCCCGACCATCCCGTCGCGCAGTTCGACCACCTGGAGGGCCCAGGGCTCGTAACCGCCGTTAGGGCTCGGCTTGTACTGGCCGAACGTCGGAAGACCGTTGGCCGACTCGGCGGGCAGCACTCGCGAACCTTTGCAACCGATGCCAGGACCGAACCACCACGCGAACACGTCGTCGCGACCGGCGAGCCACAGGTCGTAAGGCGGCATCGACTGCCTCGCGTCCTCATGGATGAGCGCGGTCAACGCGTCAATGTCGTACGCCTCGAACGCCTTGACGTAACGGGCCAGCAGGTCGCGCTCGGCCTGGTTGAGCGTCGTGTCGGACGTCGGCTTGCCGACCGCCAAGGTGGCCCGGGCTCGCTGCAGCGCGCTGTTGATCGAGGCGACGGACGTCTCGAGCAACTCCGCCACCTCGCTCGCCTGCCACTGCAGCACCTCGCACAAGATCAGCGCAGCGCGCTGGCGAGGCGGCAGATGCTGGAGCGCGGCGACAAACGCCAGCCGGACGGAGTCGCGGACGACGGCGGTCTCGGCAGGGTCGCCAGCCTCGGCCACCACGAGCCGCTCGGGAATCGGCTCCAGCCAGCTGACCTCGGGGAGCTCGTTGAGGTTGGCCAAGACGGGTTCGCGAGCCGGTCCAAGGTCAACCGGCCGCGCCCTGCGCTGCGAGCTGCGCAGCATGTCGAGGCAGATGTTGGTGGCGATGCGGTACAGCCACGAGCGAAGCGACGAACGACCCTCAAAGCTTTCGATCGAGCGCCACGCCCGGATGAACGTCTCTTGAACGGCGTCGTCAGCCTCGAACGGCGAGGCGAGCATGCGGTAGCAGTACGCGCGCAACTCCAGCCGATGGCTCTCAAACTGCTGCTGAAGATCGTCATCCAGGTCGGCCCGAGCGGTCATCAGGTCATGCTAGGCAGAACCGAAGCTCTGGCGGAAGCGATAAAGGGCAACGAGTCGCCATGCCGAGGCGTGCCGGCGCCCCACCGGAGCGCAGCCCGACCATTCCCAAGCGATCGAGTTTGGCGATCGAGCCTTAGCGATCGAGTTTGGCGTCGACGGCCTGCTCCCCTGACCGGTCGAGCGAAAAGGCCGCGCTCGCGCCACTTGCCGAAACCTCGTAGTCGCCAAGAAAGCCGCTGATGGTGACGCGACCTTCGTCGTCCGTCGTCATCGGCGTTGGGGCGAGCCACCACTCGCCCTTCACGAGGGAGCGAAGCGCGTCGTACGACGGCTTCGGCGTCGCGTCGGCGCGCACGAAACCCACGGGCGCCCCGAGCCAGGCGCCGGCGTCTGACAACCCCCAGTAGGTGATCGCCTCGACCGCCGGATGCGAAAGCAGCGTGCGGTAGTGGCGGATCATCTCGTCGGCCTGCCGAGCCTCGCCTTCGGGCGTCGACGGCCACTCCGGGATTTGGTAGTCGTTGAGGTCGACGATCTGTGGAGGCATGAGATGCCCCGACAGCAAGGTGCTCTCGGTGAAATGGATCGGCAGTCCGTAACGGGCGAACCGCTCGAGCGTCGCGAGCGTCTTCTCCTCGCCCCAATATCCCTGGTGCATATGGCTTTGCAGGCCGAGGGCGTCGATTTGGATGCCCGCCTCGAGACAGCCTTCGATGAGGCATTCGTACGCCGCCGACATGTCGAAATCGTTGAGCAGCAAGGTCGCGCCAGGGTTGGCGGCTCGCGCCTCGTCGAACACCATGCGGATGATGCCGATCCGGCCGAGTTCGCGCGAAATCCGGGTGATGCCGTTGTCGTACTTGTCGAAGATC
>JAICYF010000270.1 GCA_025934355.1 Acidothermaceae bacterium | reverse complement strand
TCTACCGCCGCGTCATCAACCGCAACAACCGGCTCAAGCGCCTGCTCGACCTCGGCGCGCCGGAGATCATCGTCAACACCGAGAAGCGCATGCTGCAGGAGGCCGTCGACGCTCTGTTCGACAACGGTCGCCGCGGCCGGCCCGTCACGGGCCCGGGCAACCGCCCGCTGAAGTCGCTGTCCGATTTGCTCAAGGGCAAGCAGGGCCGGTTCCGCCAGAACCTGCTCGGCAAGCGCGTCGACTACTCGGCTCGTTCGGTCATCGTCGTCGGCCCGCAACTGAAGCTGCACCAGTGCGGGCTGCCGAAAGACATGGCGCTCGAGCTGTTCAAGCCGTTCGTCATGAAGCGGCTGGTCGACCTGAACCACGCGCAGAACATAAAGAGCGCCAAACGCATGGTCGAGCGTGCCAGGTCCGTGGTGTGGGACGTCCTAGAAGAGGTCATCACCGAGCACCCGGTGCTGCTCAACCGCGCCCCGACCCTGCACCGGCTAGGCATCCAGGCGTTCGAGCCGCAACTGGTCGAAGGCAAGGCGGTGCAGATTCACCCGTTGGTCTGCGCGGCGTTCAACGCCGACTTCGACGGCGACCAGATGGCCGTGCACCTGCCGCTCGCGGCGGAGGCGCAGGCCGAGGCCCGCATCCTGATGCTGTCGAGCAACAACATCTTGAAGCCGGCCGACGGTCGCCCCGTCACGATGCCCTCGCAGGACATGGTGCTCGGCATCTACTACCTGACGACCGCACGCGACGGCGCGCTGGGCGAAGGCCGGGTGTTCTCCTCGTTTGCCGAGGCGATCATGGCCAAGGACCTGGGCGCGCTGGATCTGCAAGCGAAGATCAAGATCCGGATGGCCGGCGTGCCGTTCGTCGACAACGGCCGCGACGGCTGGACCCCGCCGGAGGACTGGACGCCGGGCGACCCGATGCTCGTCGACACCACTCTCGGCCGGGTCTACTTCAACGACGCCCTTCCGCAGGACTACCGGTTCGTCAACTTCGAGGTCAGCAAGCGCGACCTGTCGACGATCGTCAACGACCTCGCCGAGCGTTACCCGAAGGTCGTCGTCGCGGCCACGCTCGACGCGATGAAGGCGGCCGGTTTCCATTGGGCATCGCGGGCCGGCGTCACGATTTCAATCTCGGACGTCGTCACCCCGCCGCGCAAGCAGGCGATCCTTGAGGACTACGAGGCCAAGGCCGACAAGGTCCAAAAGCAGTTCGAGCGCGGTCTGATCACCGACGAGGAGCGCCGTCAGGAGCTCATCGAGATCTGGACTCAGGCGACCGCCGACGTCGCGCGCGAGATGGAAGGCAACTTCCCGAAGGAAAACCCGGTGTTCATGATGGTGAACTCCGGCGCGCGCGGAAACATGATGCAGGTTCGGCAGATCGCCGGCATGCGTGGTCTGGTCGCCAACCCCAAGGGCGAGATCATCCCGCGCCCGATCAAGGCGAACTTCCGTGAGGGCCTGTCGGTGCTCGAGTACTTCATCTCGACCCACGGCGCCCGCAAGGGGCTGGCCGACACCGCGCTGCGCACCGCCGACTCCGGCTACCTGACCCGTCGACTCGTCGACGTGTCGCAGGACGTCATCATCCGCGAGGAGGACTGCGGCACCGAGCGCGGCATCATGATGCGGATCGCGGCGCCCGGGCGTGACGGCGTCTTGGTGCGGCCGAGCACGGTCGAGACGTCGGTGTTCGCCCGCACCCTGGCTGAGGAGGTCCGGGTCGACGGCGCCGTTGTCGCGCCGGCCAGCTCAGACCTGGGCGACCTGTCAATCGGCGACCTCATGGCGCAAGGCGTGCAAGAGGTCAAGGTCCGCAGCGTGTTGACCTGCGAGTCGAAAGTCGGCACCTGTGCCGCCTGCTACGGCCGTTCGCTAGCCACCGGCAAGACGGTCGACGTCGGCGAAGCTGTCGGCATCATCGCCGCGCAGTCGATCGGCGAGCCCGGCACCCAGTTGACCATGCGCACCTTCCACACCGGCGGCGTGGCGGGGGAGGACATCACGCATGGTCTGCCTCGCGTCGTCGAGCTTTTCGAAGCCCGGCAGCCCAAGGGCGTCGCGCCGATCAGCGAAGTCGCGGGCACGATCAAGATCGAGGACAGCGACAAGGCTCGCAAGCTCGTCGTCACACCGGACGACGGTGGCGAAGAGATCGCCTACCCGGTCTCGAAGCGCTCGCGGCTGCGGGTGGCGGACGGCGACCACGTCGAGGTCGGCCAGCAGTTGATCGAAGGCACCGTCAACCCGCACGAGGTGCTGCGCATCCTCGGCCCGCGCGCCGTCCAGGTGCACCTGGTGCAGGAGGTCCAAGAGGTCTACCGCAGTCAGGGCGTGCCGATCCACGACAAGCACATCGAGATCATCGTCCGGCAGATGCTCAAGCGAGTGAACGTGCTAGAGGCCGGCGACACCGACTTCCTGCCCGGCGAGCTGGTCGAACGGCCGCGGTTCGAGGAGGAGAACCGTCGGGTCGTCTCGGAGGGTGGCACTCCGGCCTCGGCGCGTCCGGTGCTCATGGGCATCACCAAGGCGTCGCTTGCCACCGAGTCGTGGCTGTCGGCGGCGTCTTTCCAGGAGACGACGCGGGTGCTCACCGACGCGGCGATCCACGCCAAGTCCGACCCGCTGCTCGGCCTGAAGGAAAACGTCATCATCGGAAAGCTCATCCCGGCCGGTACCGGCTTGCCGCGGTACCGCAACATCCGGGTCGAGCCGACCGAGGAGGCGAAGGCCGCGGTCTACTCGATGACCGGCTACGAAGGCGGCTTCGAAGACGAGTACGCCCGGTTCGGCGCCGGCGCCGGTCAAGCCGTTCCGCTCGAGGAATACGACTACGGACGTTACGAGCGCTAGCGCG
>JAICYF010000244.1 GCA_025934355.1 Acidothermaceae bacterium | reverse complement strand
TGCACACGAGCGTTGCCGACGACGCCAAGAGGCTTACCGGTCGCCCTGCTTTCGTCGCCGCGCCACCGATTTCCGAGCAGTTCTTGTCGGACGACGGCGGGCCGCGGCCCGCCCAGCAAAGAGAATTACGGGCGGCGATCGGCGCTGACCCCGACCGGCCGATCGTGTTGGTCTCTACCGGGGCGTGGGGAAGCGGCGGCGTCGTAGCCGCGGTCGGTTCGATCGCCGCACCGGGTCACACGACGCTGGTGTTGTGCGGGCGCAACGCGCGACTTCGCCTGGCGCTGAGCGGCGTCGGACCCGGAGTGGTCGCCATGGGCTGGCGTGACGACTTGCCGCGACTGATGCGCGGAAGTGACCTCCTCGTCGAGAACGCCGCAGGTCAAACCGCGATGGAGGCGCTCGCCGCTGGCTTGCCGGTGCTGAGCTACCGGCCGTTGCCCGGACATGGCCGCGCGGGCGTGCTGCGAATGGCCGAGCTCGGGTTGACGAGCTTCGCCTCGGACGACGTGGCCTTGCACGCGCTCATCAGGGAGTTGTCGCGACCCGATTCGCCGCGGGCGGCGGGGCAGATTCAGCGCGGTCGAGCGCTGTTCACAACAGATCCGGCTGCGTTTCTCGGTCGGGTTGCGACGCGGGCTTAGGCGTGCCTTCACCGCTGATCAGCGGTGACCTCGCCAACTCGATGCTCGCGCCGGCGACCAGCAGCGCGCCGACGAACTCAAGGGCGATCCAGCCGCCGAGGCGCACCCGCTCGCCGAACACCATGACGCCGATGAGCGTGGAAAGGATCGGGTCGCTCAGCGTGATCGCGGGTTGGGCGGCGATCAAGGTGCCTGCCTGCAACGCGTTTTGCCAGAGGAAAAGACTCACGACGCCGGCCGCGACCATCGCGTATAGCGACCAGGACGCGAACATCCCCACCGCGCCGCTGCGGGAAAGCTCGTCCATCGCCTCTTTCATCAGGGCTGCGGTCAGGGCGAAGCCGGTGCCGGCCGCGGTTCCGAAGGTGGCCGCTCGGGCACTCCCTTCCATCCGCAGCGCCATGACCACCAGGCAGGCGATCAACCCGCCGGTCGCCGCGACCGTCAGCAGAATCGCGGCGAGGCTCACGGAGCCTTTACCGCCCGTCGGGGCAGCGGCGACCAAAACGGCGGCGAGGCCGGCGGACATCCCCACCACGCCGAGCCAGGCGCGTCGTCCCGCTGCGACGTCGAAGAACAAGGGCGCCAGCAGCAGCGTGACCGGCAGCTCGGCGAGCAGCAGCGGCTGGACCAACGCGAGATCGCCGTGCGCGAGCGCGGCCGCCTGGAAAACGAACGCCGCGCACATCGCCAACAGGCCGAACAACCACACCGGTTGTCGCAGCACCGCGACCAGCAGCGACAACCGCATCGATTTGCTTTCCGGAATGGAGCCCGCGCCGCGTCGCTGCAGGATGGAGGCCAGCGCGTTCGAAACGGCGGCTGCGATGGCGAACAAGATAGTCAGCACGGGCATCCCCGAGGTGGTGCTTGCGGCGCCGCGTCGACGCAGCCAATGACGTCGACGCTAGCCGAATTTGTTCGCAAATCCTCGGTAGACAGCCGGCAGTCCGTCGTGCAGCAACGCGGGCAACCGCAGCCAATGGGGAACGAACACCTGCTTGTCGCTTCGCTCGACAGCGTGCGTGACGGCGTCGGCAACCTCTTCGGCAGGGATCGCCGGTGGCCAGGTGCGCTGGTAAGCCGCGCCGCGGTGCTCGAAGAACCTGGTCGCGACCGCGCCAGGCGACACCACCGACACTCCCACGCCTTGCTTTCTGACCTCAGCACGAAGTGCCTCCGCATACGTACGCAGCGCGGCCTTCGTCGCCGAGTACACCGCTTCGTTTTCCACTCCCAGATGTCCGGCAACCGACCCGACGAAGACGATGTGACCGCGGCCGCGGGCCGTCATCCCAGGGAGCAGCAGCCGGGTGAGCAGGAGCGGCGCCAACATGTTGATTTCGACCAGTCGGCGTACGTCGGTGCACGGCATTTGCGCGGCATTTCCGTACCAGCCCACGCCCGCGTTGTTGATGAGGACGTCGATTTCCCCAGCGGCGCTCGCGAGGCGACGGACCTGCTTCTCGTCGCTCAGGTCGGCAGCCACGAACTCGGCCTCCGCCGCGGCCCTCTCGGCTATTCCAGAAGGATCGCGGCTCGATATAACCAGCTGCGCGCCGCGGCGGCGCAGCGCGACGACAAGGGCGCACCCGATGCCGCCTGACGCGCCGGTGAGTAGCACTCGGGCGCCGTGGAGGATCACCGCCGGTTCACCCGCCTGGTCGATTCCCTCATAGCCGGTGCTTGCACCATCCGCGACCTTGTCAAACGGCGCCGAGTTCACCCGTTTGGACCTGAACCCCGTTTACTTGCGCGGCGTAGCAACCGATAGGACAACGTGGGCGTGGATAGCGGCCGCCCGAGCGACGAACGGAGAGCCATCAATGAGCAAGTTCTCGGGAGACCACCGCTGCGCGCACGTGCCCGGACACCTGCCGACTGTCGCCCCGGCGGCGTCCTGCGAGATGTGCGGCACGGCTGAGAACCGACGGTTGTGTCTGACCTGCGGGCACGTGGGTTGCTGCGACTCGCTCGGCGCGCACGCCAAGGCCCACGCCGAGGCCACCGGCCACTGGGTGATCACCGCGTTGCCGATGTCGCGGCTGTCGTTCGTGTGGTGCTACAAGTGCGACGACTATGTGATTGGCCCCATCGACCACCCCGCGGTGGTCGCGGCCGCGACCGCCTGAGGTTTCGCCAGGGTGCAAGATCACCCTGCCTTGAGTGAAAGCCGCGAGGCCGGGACACACTGTGCCTCATGGTACTGCCGATCCATGATCGCAACCCGGTGCGACGCACGCCGGTCGTCACCTACGCGCTGATCGCGATCAACCTGATCGTCTTCCTTCTAGAGCCGGTGCATCACTTTCAGTTCATTCGGCACGCGCTCTCGACGCCGTCGCTGTGCGACCAATACCGGTTCTTCGATCAGTACGCCGCGATCCCGCATGAACTTGTCACCGGCCAGGTTCAAGCACATCACTACGTCGACCAGTTCGGACGCGTCGTCTGTGTCTCGGATTTCCCACACAAGCAGCCCGTGCTTTCGGTGCTGTACTCGATGTTTCTGCATGGCAGTTGGCTGCACGTGCTCGGCAACATGCTGTTTCTTTACGTGTTCGGCAACAACGTCGAAGACCGGCTGGGGCGCGTGCGGTTCCTGCTGTTCTATCTCGCCGCGGGATATGTGTCGGCCTACGGATTCGCGCTGGCGTTCCGCAACTCGCAGACCGTTCTGATCGGCGCCTCGGGGGCCATCGCTGGCGTGCTCGGCGCGTACCTCGTCCTTTGGCCCCGCGCGCGCGTCCTCTCACTCGTCACGTTCTTGCTTTTTCTGCCGTTGTCGCTCCCAGCGTGGTTCGTGCTCGGCAGCTGGTTCTTGCTGCAGTGGTGGTATTCGATCGGAGGGCTGTCAGCGCAGGGCTCAGGTGTCGCCTACTTGGCCCACGTCGTCGGCTTTGTCTTCGGCATGCTGGTCGCCTGGCCGCTTCGCGCTCGCGGCCGACCGGTTCGCCGCAG
>JAICYF010000086.1 GCA_025934355.1 Acidothermaceae bacterium | reverse complement strand
GTGCCTCTTGGTTGACGTGATCGGCCTTGAGTGGGAGTTCGTTCACGAAGAGGCTTGCCGCTGGGAGCACGTGATGAGCGAGGCCGTCGAACGGCGGCTGCTCGACGTGCTCGGCCATCCCACCGAGTCGCCGTACGGCAACCCCATTCCCGGGTTGTCCGAGCTTGGCGAGGGCGGTGGTGAGGTCGAGTTTCGCGATGGCTTGGTGCCGCTCAACACGGTTCTCGGCACGACGACGAGTGTCGTGGTTCGACGTATCGGTGAGCCGATCCAGTCTGACACCGCGTTGATGTCGCGGTTGCGTCGGGCCGGGCTGCGGCCCAACATGCCGGTTCCGGTGGCGCGTGACGGCGCCAAGGTCGTCATCGGCCGCGGTCAGGACGTCGCCGCCATCGACGATCTGGTCGCGTCGCACGTCTTCGTCTCCGATCCCGACCGAGCCCCGATCGCCGACGGCGTGTGACACCTCCCCCACTTTCGTTGCAGCGGCAACAGGTCGTCAGTGAGCCGGATGGTTGAGATGACGCATGTCATGTCTGACAGACGACGGCCGACACTGCCGACACCATCCGCCGGTGCGTCAGGATTGGGTCATGACGATCACTGAATCCGCAGTGAGCACCGCGGGCATCAGCCTGCGCGGCCTCACCAAGAGCTTCGGGGCAGTGCACGCGGTCGACGGTGTCGACCTCGTTGTGGCCCCTGGCGAAACCGTCGCGCTTCTGGGCCCGAACGGCGCTGGCAAATCAACCACCATCGACATGATCCTCGGCTTGAACAAGCCCGACTCGGGTGATGTGCGGGTCTTCGGTATGACCCCCGAGCAGGCGGTGCAGCGCGGCGCCATCGGCGCGATGCTGCAGACCGGCGAGTTGATTCGCGACCTCACCGTTCGCGAACTGCTCGCGATGATGGCGTCGCTCTACCCGAACCCCGCGCGTGTCGACGACGTTGTCGACGTCACGGGCATTGCCGACATCGTCGAACGCCGCACCAACAAGCTGTCCGGCGGTCAGACTCAGCGGGTGCGAGCCGCGATCGCGTTGATTTCCAACCCTGACCTGCTGGTGCTCGATGAACCAACGGTCGCGATGGACGTCGAGGGGCGGCACCTCTTCTGGAACTCCGTGCGGCGGATCGCGGCCTCGGGGAAAACGATCCTGTTTGCCACGCACTACCTCGAAGAGGCCGACACCTATGCCGACCGCATCGTCTTGATGGCGCGCGGCCGGATTGTCGCCGACGGGCCGGCCACCGAAATCAAAGCGACCGTTGGGTTGCGCACGATCCGGGCGACCTTGCCGGGCGTTGACACTGATTCGTTGTTGATGCTGGACGGCGTGAAGACCGCCGAGCGTCGCGGCGAGGCGATTGTGCTGCACTGCAGTGACTCCGACGCCGCGATCCGCGCGTTGCTGCCGGCTTACCCGGCGGCCAGCGACATCGAGATCGCGGGCGCCGGCCTCGAGCAGGCCTTCCTGATGCTGACCGGCGACCGTGACGGCGCCGAAGTGACCACCGAGGAGCTCTCGTGAACCTTGTTTACCTCCGCTACGAGTTGCTGCGCACGGTGCGCAACCGGCGGTTCTTCATCTTCTCGCTGGCGTTCCCGCTGGTGTTCTTCTACCTGATCGCCAGTCCGAACAAAGGCCAGGAGCTCGGCGGAATCCCGTTCGTCACCTACTACCTGGCGGGCATGGCGTCGTTCGGCACGATGATGGCAATGATTTCGACCGGCGGCCGGATCTCTGCGGAGCGGCAGGCCGGCTGGAACAGGCAGCTTCGGCTGACGCCGCTGACGCCGCGTCAGTATTTCCGCGCGAAGGTGGCCACCGGGTACCTGATGGCGGCGATCACGCTGGCTCTGCTCTTCGTCGCAGGCCTCACGCTCGGCGTGCATCTAGAGGTCGGCCGCGTCGTGCAGATGGCGGGCCTCGTCGCCGTCGGGCTGATTCCCTTTGCCGCGCTGGGTATTTTCGTCGGCCATATGTTCCATCCAGACTCGCTCGGCCCGGTGCTCGGCGGCGGGGTCTCCATCCTCGCTTTCCTTGGCGGCGCATGGAGCCCGGTCGGCGGCACGCACGGATTTATGCACGACGTCTCACTCGCGACACCGACGTACTGGTTGGTGCAGGCCGGTCATGTGCTTGTGGGCGAGCAAGCATGGACTGGCACCGGCTGGCTTGTCATCGGTAGCTGGACCGCGGTGTTGGCGGTGCTCGCGGCCCGTGCGTACCAACGCGACACCAAGCGCGTCTAAGTCTGGCCGAAAGATGAGTCTAGGAAGCGGTCGGAAATCGCCGGAGGCGTTGGAAGCGCCGGCGATTCCCGACGGCGCGGACGACGGGGGGGCGGTTCGTCGCGAGGTCGGCCCGATCAGCCGTTGGTTGCCCGGCGGCGGATCGGCGCCGTTCCGCGCGCGGGCCACCGGCGACGACGACCACACCGAGCCTGACCCGCGTCCGCGCCGCGACGGCGCGCGAAATTGGCGGCGGGGCGGCGGGTTCTGGCTGGTGTACCTGCTCAGCCCGCTCGGGCAGGCCTGGACCGACCATCGACTGTCGGTGAGCCTCGCAGGAACCGCACTGCTTCTGTTGTTCGCGTGGGCGTACCTATTTCTCGTCCCGACCGCTTGGTACGGTGCCGCAGGCGCAAGCAGGGCCTGGGCCGTCTGCGCGACGTTGTTCGTCATCTCGGTCGCGGCGATCGCAGTCATCGGTGTGTCGGGCTTTACCGCATGGGTTTTCGTGGCGGCGGCGACAATCGTTTTGTTGCCGGTGCGCTCGGCGATTGTCATCAGCGGGGTGCTCGCGGTGGTGGCGACCGTCGTGCCCCAGTACATCCCGCCCTGGCATGACAACCAACTCGAATGGGGAGTCGGGGTCGCGATCGCGCTCGCCTCCGTCGCCGTTTTCGCGTTCACCAGGCTCATTCGGGCCAACCACGAGCTTGCCGCGGCTCGCGAGGAGGTGGCCGCGCTCGCCGCCGAACGCGAACGGCTGCGCATCGCACGAGACCTCCACGACCTGCTGGGCCACTCGCTCACCACCGTCACCCTGAAGGCGGCGCTGGCTCGCCGGCTCGTCGACTCCGACCCCGAGCGGGCGAAGATGGAGATGGAGGCGGTGGAGCTGCTGGCTCGTGAGTCGCTCGCCGACACCCGCAACGCCGTCGCCGGATACCGCGAGGTGCGACTCGCAACCGAGTTGGCGACCGCCCGAGAAGTCCTTGCAGCTGCCGGAATTCAGGCCGACCTGCCTGGCGTTGTTGACGGTGTGCCAGCCGACCTGGCCGGTCTGTTCGGTTGGGTCGTGCGCGAGGGCGTCACCAACGTCGTCCGCCATTCGCGCGCGCGTCGCGTGCGCATCGCGCTCAGTGAGAAGGCGATCGAAATCCTGGACGACGGAAGCGGGTTCGCGTCGGGCTCTGATGTGGCGTGCGGCAGCGGATTGAAGGGTCTTGCCGAGCGCGCGGCCGCGCATGGTGGTCAGGTTGCTGCCGGACCGATCGAAACCGGTGGCTTCCGATTGCGGGTCGAGGTGCCGTGATCCGCATCTTGATGGCCGACGATCAACATCTGGTTCGCGGCGCGCTTGCCGCCTTGCTGAATCTCGAGCCAGACCTCGAAGTCGTCGCAGAGGTTGCTCGGGGCGACGAAGTCGTGCCGATTGCCCGGGAGGTGGCCCCTGACGTTGCGTTGCTCGACGTCGAAATGCCAGGTCTTGACGGGCTGGCGGCGGCCGCGACCCTTCGGTCAGAAGTGCCTGACTGCAAGGTGCTGATCGTGACTACGTTCGGCCGCGCCGGCTACTTGCGCCGGGCGATGGAGGCCGGAGCGCTGGGCTTCGTGGTTAAGGACGCGCCCGCCGAACAGCTGGCCGACGCGGTTCGACGGGTTGCCCGTGGTGAGCGCGTCGTCGACCCGTCGCTGGCGGCCGCGACCCTGGCTGGCGGGAGCAGTCCGCTGACCGCGCGCGAACGCGACGCGCTCGTCGCCGCTCGCGACGGCGCCACCATCGCCGACATCGCGAAGTTGCTTTTTCTCAGCGAGGGCACTGTGCGCAACTACTTGTCGTCAGCGATTTCGAAGACGGGCACCCGCAACCGCGTCGAGGCGTTGCGGGTGGCCGAAGACAACGGCTGGCTCTAGCTGGTTCTGGCGGGTTCCACCCGGCCGGCTGGCCGGCTGGCTGTGGCGCCGCGCCGTGTCACTCGAGCGGACCCGCCCACGGCGTCGGCGGCAAACCCTTGAACTGATTGAGAAATTGCTCGTTGTACCAGTGCGCGAACGCGACCATCTCGGGAGTCCGCGGCAGGGTCAGTAGTTGCTCGGTGCGGCAGAATTCGTCGGCCGCGTCGATCAATTCGGTCAGCCTGATGAGATCTGCCGCGATGCTGCTTGGCACTTCGTACGTCAGGTCGACGCTTGCGTCACCCCGTTCGATCGCGGCGTCGCGCACCGCGTCGGCGCGACCGGCGCTTGCGCCGTAACGGCGTCCAAGCGTTTCAACCAAATCGGAAAGCCGCTCACTCATGTGGGGCGCTTCGCTGTTCTGGCTTTGAATCGCCATCAGCGTGAACTCGCGAATCAGATCGTCGTGGTGGTCGCGGGTGCGTAGGAACAGCGCTATCGGCATGTTGAGCAGCCGCACGGTGTGCAGCTGAGCTGGCGTCTCGGGGTGCGCGTCTTGATGCGCGTAGCGCCCAAGCGGGGCAGGTGCGGTCGGCGTGGAGCCGCCGTCGATCTCACCCATCGTCGTCACGCGGTTATGAGATCACGAAACCCCGGCCGCCGCACCTGCTCCGTTCGGCTACTTCTTGACGGCGTCCTTGAGGTTTTCACCGGCCTGCTTCAACGAACCGGCAGCCTTGTCGGCTTTGCCCTCAGCTTGCATCTCCCGGTCGCCAGTGGCCCGGCCGACGTCGTCCTTGACGTTGCCCTTCGCCGATTGCGCGGCGTTCTTCATCTTGTCAGCGGCACCCATGGTGCGCCCTCCTTGTCATCGATTCGGTCACGGAAATCGACTTACCCAAGAGGTGGCCTGGCGACACGATCATGCGCAGAACACCCCGCATCCCCCACCAGGGCGCCCCGACGGGTGACGATCGGGCAAAGGCCGGGCTGGCGAGCGGCCAGGCGGCGTGGCCGAAAGGACGGGTGGGGCGGGTGTCGCTTCCGCAGCTAGGGGAACTCACGGGTCACGAGCCAAAGAGTCAGGAATTCGCCGGATTCACCGATGGAATTGGCGTGACCGAACGGACGGTCTCTGCTCGCGACCGAGAGGCGCCCATGGCCCGAATCGTGGTGCTCGACACGTCCGCGTTGATGTCTGACCCAGATGGCATTTTCGACGCGTACCCCGGTGCCGACATGGTGGTGCCGTTGACCGTCGTCCAAGAACTTGACGGCTTGAAGAAGCGGCTCGACCCGGCTGGCGCGGCCGCCCGCGATGTGCTTCGCAGGATCGAGCAGCTGCGCCTCGCGGCCGGCGGCGACCTGCGCAAGCCTTACGAGCGCGAGCTCGGTGGCACGGTCCGGATGCAGGTCAACGGCGTGCAGGCGGCGCTGCTGCGTGAGCACGGCCTCGACGCCGACACCCCAGACAACCGCATCGTCGGAACCGCTCTTGGGCTTGCGGCGGCTGGGGTGCAAGAGGGCCCAGTGCTGGTGGTGTCGAACGACACCGCGCTGCGGCTGACCGCGGCCGCGGTCGGGCTGGCCGCGGCGGAGCACAATCCGCTCGACGCGGTTCCGGCTCACGCGCGCCCTGAGGGTTGGGTGAACCTCGACGCCGACGCCCCGGTGGTGGAGGCGCTGTTCGAGCAGCACGCCGTCTCTGTCACAGAGGTGCAGGGCGCCGCCGAAGTCGTTGAGAACACGTTTGTCGTGCTGAGGTCTGGCACGTCGTCCGCCTTGGCCCGGGTGCGGGGTGGATCACTGCACCTCCTCGAGTCACTCGCCCCCGTCTGGGGGTTGAAGGCGGCGAACAAGGAGCAGCGGTTCGCGCTCGACCTGCTGCTCGATGACGAGGTGAAGGTGATCGTCCTCGACGGGCCCGCGGGTACCGGTAAGACGCTTTGCGCGGTCGCCGCCGGGCTGCACATGGTCGTCGAGCAGCACCGGTTCGAGCGGCTGTCGGTATACCGGCCGGTCATCCCGGTCGGGCACGCCGACCTCGGTTATCTGCCGGGCACGCTCGACGAGAAGATCGACCCCTGGATGTCGGCCATCACCGACGCGGTGGCCGCGCTGTCCGGCGACGGCGCCGGCCAGCGACGTCGTTCTGCTGCGGATGGTGGGCGCGGGAAAGTCGCCCAAGATTCGCTCGACTACATCAAGGCCCAGGGGCTGCTCACGATGGAGTCGGTGACCCACCTGCGCGGCCGCACGTTGCACTCGACCTTCGTCCTGGTCGACGAGGCGATGAACCTGTCGCCGCAGGTTGGCAAGACGCTGCTCACCCGCATCGGCGCCGACTCCAAGATCGTCTTGACCGGTGACACATCGCAGATTGACGCGCCGTTCCTCTCGGAGCAGACTAACGCGCTCACCGCGGTGGTCTCGGCGTTCTCCGGCCAGGCCTGCTTCGGGCACGTCCGGCTAACCCGTGGCGAGCGCTCGCCAGTAGCGGAGCTGGCCGCCCGGCTGATGTGAGCCGGCGCGAAGCGTTTGCCGGTGCCCGGGAGTGCCGGGGCCCCCGCGCCGAGAAGGCGCTTCCGGTCGGCTGCGCGGCCCGAAAACCGACCACAAGTGCACACTCGGCGAGAACGCGCGGCTAAGCCGCGGCGTTCGGGCGGTTTGATCACGCCGGACGCCTCAGGTTGCTGGCCCGAACGGCCGAATGCACCGGTAGTGGTGTGACGAAAAAGGACTCGCGTGAATTCCATCTGTGTAATTCAGCGTGCAGTTCCGGCCGTTGCTAACGAGATCTCTGTGACTGCTGTTGCAGATGTGACGTAGCGGCTATCGTCGGGCCCGGCCGCTATTGGCGGCGTTTGTCCGGCGTGACACCGCGCCGCAAACGCGGATAGCGGCCACCGGCTGTGGCGCGACGGGTGACGGACGACGGAGGCGTGGGTGCGCGAGGACGGCAGGTCGCCGCAGCGGGCCGTTTTGCCCATGGATGGCGGCAAAAAGCTGCATACCGGACGGCGCGCCGCGGTCGCGGCGGTCGCTGGCGGGCTGGTGCTCGCCGTCGTCGCCACTGGTGCGACACCCGCATTCGCGGCCAAGAAGCCGGTAATCCCGAGCCAATCCCAAGTCGACCAGGCCAACGCGGCCGCACATTCAAAGGCAGCGCAAATCGGCGAGACCGAAGCGCAACTCGCCGCCGCTAACGCCCAACTCACGACGCTAAATAACAACGCTGAGATTTCCGTCGAGAACTACAACGGCGCGATGGCCAAGCTCGCCGACGCGCAGCAAGCCGAGCAGGCCGCCCAGCTCGAGCTGACCGTCGCGACCCAACATCGCGCCGCTGCCCAGATCGCGATGAACCAGTTCGCCGCGGACAGCTACCGAGGCTCGGCCGGCGTCAGCCAGCTCAACGCGCTGCTCACCTCCGGGTCGCCGGAGACGTTCGTGGATCGGGAGGCGGCACTTGCCGCGGTGTCGCGACACGAGCGGTCGATCATCGACGCGATGAAGCAGACCGAGACCGCACAACGGCAAGCCCAGCAAGCCGCCAACCAAGCGGTCGCCGACCAGCAGAAGGCCAGCGACGCCGCCGCGAAGGCGAAAGACGCCGCGGTCGCGGCGATGAACGCGCAGGCCGAACAGGTCTCGCAAATCAAGGACTCTCAGGCGCAACTCCAGGCGCAGCTTGCCGTCCTGAAGGGCACGGCGAAGAACCTGGCCGCCGCACGCGCGCAGGGCCTCGCCGAGCTCGCGGCAGAGCAGGCGGCCGCACGAGCCGCAGCACAAGCCGCCGCGCGAAAGGCCGCGGAGGACGCGAAGAAGCGCCAACAGCAGCTCGCCAGCCAGGGCGGCGGGGGTTCGGGGTCAGGCGGCTCCGGCGGCGCCGGCGGCGGCACGACCGGCACCCCGGTCGACCTGGTCACACCGGGCACCGGCACGTCGGTCTCGTCCGCGAGTCAGCGGGCCACTGCGGTCGCGTTCGCGCAAAGTCAGATTGGCATCTGGTACCGCTGGGCCGGAGCGGGCGAGGTCGGCCCGACGGTCACATCGAGCGGCACGCAGAACCTGCCAGGCTACGACTGCTCTGGCCTGACGATGCGGGCCTACCAGGCGGCCGGCATCTCGCTCGGTCACTACACCGGCCTGCAGTGGGACGAAGGCATGCACGTCTCCCGTGACCAACTGCAGCCGGGTGACCTGGTGTTCTTCGCGACGAACACGTCCGACCCGGGCACGATTCATCACGTCGGCATCTACATTGGCAACGGCCAGATGATCGACGCTCCGCAAACCGGCGAGCAGATTGGCGTTCACAACGCCTTCCGCTCCGACTACATCGGCGCCGTCCGGCCGTAAATCCGTTAGCTGGCGGGCGAAAGCTGCTGCGCAGCGGTTGCCCCGCCAACCCCCGATTTACGGACGACGTGAAAGCCGCGCTCCGGCCAGAAGGCCGCGAGCACCATGGCCGCGGCTTCTGCAATGCCGAACAACGGGAACAGACCGAATTGCATCGCGTACAGCAAAGCGCGGTACGCGCGGCCCGGGCGGATTTCAGGCGGCATCGCGGCCAGGTTGACCCGCAAGCCGACCCAATACGCCGATAGGTACCACGACAACACCGCCGCGCCGAGAATCGCCGGAACGGCAGGGGTTCCGAGGCCAGTCGTGAGATTGACGATCGTGTAGATGGCGCCGACTGCCGACAGCATCCACGACACTAGAAACGCCATCAGCGCGACGCGCGCGCCGGTCGGGGCTGGCGCATATAGGCAGACCTTCCAAAGACCCGAGTACCACCGGCGGCGCTGTTTGGCGAAGTCGCGCCAGCGCTCCGGCGATTGCTCGACGATGAAACCGTCAACCCAACGGAATTCCCTGCCGTTGTAGGCCTGCTGATATGCCCACCACGCGTCTTCAGTCACCGAGCCCTCTGGCCCCACGTCGAACGACACCGACCGCTCGACGTCACAGCGGACCAAGATGAACGACCCGTGCATGCCGCAGAACAACTTGCCTGACCAGAACTGGGTGCGGAAGCGGGTCACGTCGTCGCCGGTGCGAATCATGTCGGCAAGCGTCAGCAGCGGGTGGCGGCGCAGGTGTCGGTAGTAAAGGATGCGGCCCTGCCCGATCCGTGGTGTCAAGCCTTGCTCCGCGCGCGCCGTCTCCTCGACGATGGCGTCGCGAATGCCGCCTACCAGGCCCGGCGTCACGTGCGACTCCTCGTCGCAGTGAAACAGCCATGAGTCGGCCGGCAGCGGCGACGCGTGCGTGAGGAAATGCAACGCGCGCGCCTTGTAGCGCGACTCACTCGGCGTGCGGTATTCGGGCGGGACGACGTAGCCGCGCACGTCCTCACCTGGCGGCAGTTCCACCGGCAGGTCGGTGACGACCTCGATGCAGTAAGGAAAGAGCGGTCGTTTGCGCATCGAGGCGCGCACTGACTCAACCGTGTCGTACAGCGCGGCCGCGTTGTGACCGCGAGACACGATCCGAAAGCAGACCAAGATGTCGCACGGTGTTCCCGCGTCGAGCGGTCGTCGCGATTGCGGGATTATCAGCGACACCACGCCGATCGCGGCTGCGGGGAACGCCGCGACCCACGACCACGAGAACATCTGCAGCAGATGTTCCCACCAGGCGGCGGCCGGGCGAGGGGAGGGCATGAAACGCGCCCGCGCCCACGTGGTGAGGCTGAAAGTCACGACAACCACCAAGACGTGCAAGAGCCGGTAGCGGATCGAGTCCCAGCGGCGCTCGTACAGCCAGGCGATATGTCGCGGTCGCTGCTTCACGGCGCCGCTTTCGAGCTCGCAACTCGGGCCGCGACCGATTGTGCGGCGGCGGCGTCGGCGGGGCGCACGCCGTCCGGTTCATAAACGGTGACGACGGCGAGGTGTCCGGGCGCGCTGTCCGGCGTCCAGGTCAGCAACGTCAGCCCGTCGCCGTTCGAACCGGCGAATGAGCGGAGGGTGGCGCGCGCCGGCCCCACCGCCGCCGGTTGTGTCGACTCCAGGTGGTACCCGCCGGCGCGAAGCGCCGCGCTGAGGGTGGTCGCGTCGAAGCCGTTCGTCGATGCCACGTAGTCGACCGACAACGAGGCGGACGACGAGAGGTTGTTGGAAGTCGCCGGCAGCGTCCAGTGCAGCCATTGCGCGCCCGCGCCAGCGAGTGCGACCTCGCGTGGATCGGCGGCGCCGGCTGCGGCGCCCGGCAGCTTCGCCATGGCGTCCGGGAAGGCGGAACTTGCCATCGTGCTCGAGTGGTGCGAACTCGGCACCAGCCCAGCTGCGAGGACGCCGATGCCGGCAAGCGCGACAGCGGTGACCGCGAGCAAGGTGGACTCGCGGCGCGGCAGGCAGCGCAACGGTTCGGGCTGCAGGGCGCGGCTCGGGAAGCGCAGGCCGAACGCTGGGATGGCGAGAGCGGTCGCCAAGCATCCGGCCGGAACAGCGTTGCGCAACGCCGCGCCGAAGCAGACCACGACGACGAGCGCCGACCACGCCGCTTTCGCTGTTCGACGGCCGTTCGTCGTCCGAAAACAAAGCAGCACCATCACGGCTGCCGCCTCTAACGCCCCCGCGCGGGTGAGCCGTTGCGCGAGCAGGTCGCCCGCCGCGGACGCGGAGCCGCCGGGTGCGAGCACCGACGAGTCGACCGTCGAGGCGAGCTCGACGAGGCCGCGGGCCGCGTACTTGGTCGCGGCGTCGAGTACGACGTAGGCGGGTCTTAGCAGTGCGGGCGACAGCAAAGCCAGCGCGGTCACCGCGCCGCGAAGTCGGTACAACATTCGGCTGCCGAGGAGGACCGCGATCGCGGCGCCCATCAACGGCGCGACCACACCGAGTGACGCGCCCCACGCGTCGGCGTCCGGCCCGAAGACGACCGGCAGCTGCCAGACGAGAAAGGCGGCGGCGCCGGCCAGGCCGCCGGCGATCGACAGGTCGGCGGCGCGCATCGGAATTGCCCGCGGCTCGGTCGCGCTGCCACGCCAGGAGCGCGCGGCTAGCGCGATCGCGAGCAGCACCCCGAGCACGGCGACGTCCTCGCCGTGCCGCACCACCGCGACGCGCGGCGCCGCGTACGCGGTGGCGCCGACGACGACGGCGCCGAGCAAAGCGCAACGAACTCCGAGCAGCCTGGTGTCGGGGCGCGCCTGGTCAAAAGTGACGGCCGCCGTCCGGTCGGCCGTCACAACAGACATCTATCCCTCGCCTTCGACGCCGGTTTCCCGCTTCGATCCCATCGGCGAGGAACGTCGTGAGGCCAGGCGCTGATCGGCCCAACGCCGTTGCGGCATTCAGGCCAGCGCGTTGCCGCCAGGTTGGCGCCGTGCCGGCGCCGGGCTAACTATTCGCGGGCTATCCGACGTGGTAACGGTCGGCGACGTCGAGCGCGTTGTCCAAGACGGCGAGGCCTTCGCGCAGCTCGCTCTCGCTGAT
>JAICYF010000029.1 GCA_025934355.1 Acidothermaceae bacterium | reverse complement strand
GTGGCGTCCAACGCGTCAACCACGACCGGCTCCGCGCCAAGGTTCCACAGCTCCTGACGCTTCGACTCCGACCGCGTCGCTCCGACCACGTCGTGGCCGGCCTTCAGCAACTGTGGAACCAACCGGCGACCCACGGCCCCGGCCGCGCCCGCGACGAACACCCGCATGACGTCCTCCTCGTCCGTCGCCGCCTTCGAAGGCAGCGTCATGAAGGAGACGACACAGCGATCGCTCGCGTGACAGCCGCGACCGGTTAACTCGGCAGCGGCTCCGGCATCGCGATGTGGAACCCCTGCACCCAGTGGGTGCCGAGACGCTCGAGCGTCTGCAGTTCCGCCGCGGTCTCGACACCCTCGGCGATCAAGCTCGCGTTGATGTCTTGCGCGAACGAGACGAGGGACGACGCCAGCGCTCGTCGCGCTGGATCGCGGTCGAGACCGTGAGTGAGCGACCGGTCGAGTTTGATGATCTCGGGCTGCAGCAACAGGATGTGCCGCAGGCTGGAGAAGCCCGACCCGGTGTCATCGACCGCGACCCGCGCCCCGCGCTCACGCAACGGCGCCATCCGATCATGGATCGGCCCGTAGTCCTCAACCTCGATGTTCTCGGTGAGCTCAAGCACAAGCCGCTTGCAAATCGACTCGTCGGCAAGCTCATCCAGTTTGTGCGACAGCACCAACTCCGGCGACACATTGACGGCGAGAAAGACGACTCCGGAATTCGGTCGAGCTGACCGACGGCTTCGCGCACCGCCTTCATCTCGAGCTCCGGCCCGAGTCCGACCTCGAGCGCCTCTTCAAACCAGAGGTCCGGAGAGCGCAACGGTTCACTCGCGAACCGCGACAACGCTTCGAGGCCCACGGTCGATCGGGTGGCCAGGTCGACGATCGGCTGGAAGACGATCGACAGCGAACCGTCGCTCAGCACCTTCTCGATGCGGCCATACCGCTCGGCCCGAGCTTTCTTGCGGTCTTCTTCTTCCGCAAGCCGGCGCGCTAACTCGTCAGCGAGCGCCACGTTGTGTTGGCGCAGCGCCTTATACAAGAACCGGGTCTCGAGCAGGTTGCGCACCCGCAGCACGACCTCGGTCGCGTCGAACGGCTTGGTCAGAAAATCTCTTGCCCCAAGGGAAAGCGCCCTGTGCGCGGCGTCCTTGGTGGTGTCAGCGGTCAGCACGAGCACCGGCAGATACTCGACGTCGGCCATAATCGCGAGCCGCTCCAAGACCGCGTAGCCGTCGGTCTTCGGCATATGCAAGTCGAGCAAAATGACATCCGGCTCAGATTCACGCACGGCATCGAGCGCGGCCTGCGCGTCTAGCGCGGAGCGCACGGTACGGAGCCCAGACCTCGCCAACAACGTGGAGAGCAACTGAACGTTCGCCATGTTGTCGTCGACAACAAGCACCTTTGCGTCGCGGAACCGCTCGAGCATCATTCCCCCTCGCTGACGTGAACGCTGCCTTCGAGAATCGCGTCGAGCAGCCCGAGTACTCGTCGAACATCCAACGGCTTGGTGAGGTAGCCGACCGCACCGGCCGATCGCATGCGCAGGACCTGTCCGGCGGTCGCGTCGGCGCTCACGATGTAGACCGGCACATCCGCTGTCGCGGGATCGGCTCGCAACTGTCCGAGCACCTCCATCCCCGACATGTCGGGCAGGTGCAGGTCGAGCAAGATGATGTCGGCGTGTCTCGTGCGCGCGAGCTCGAGGCCCATCCGGCCCTGCGGAGCGTGCAGCAGCCGGATCCCCGGCCGTCGAGCCACCACCCGCTGCATCAGGTGCAGGTTGGTCAGATTGTCTTCGATGTAAAGCAGCGTGCCGTGCGCGCGCAGTCCGTCGTCGAGCGCGATCTGCCGTTCAGCGTCGGCGATTGCGGCGTCGGCCTCGAGGTCGCCCGGCGCGTGGGTGCTCGGCAGCATCGCGGTGAAGGTACTGCCTTCACCCGGCGTCGACTCGACGAGGAGTGTGCCCTCCATCGCCTGCACAAGCCGCAGTGAGAGCGGCAACCCAACTCCGGTGCCCTCGATCGCCGACTGCTCGGCGCCCAGCCGGTCGAACGGCACAAACAGCCGCTCGCGATGTTCCTCCGCGATCCCGACTCCGGTGTCACTCACCCGGATCTCGGTGGTCGCGTCATCGCCCGCGTTGCACGTCACCAGAACACTGCCATGCGGCCGGTTGTACTTGACCGCGTTGGCGATGAGGTTGAGCAGCACCTGCTTGATGCGTTGCCGGTCGGCGAGCACGAACATGTCGTCGCCCTCGATGAGGAAGTCGATGGAGATGTCACTCGCCGCCGCGATCGGGCGCATCGACTCAACGGTGTCGCCGACGACGTCGCGCAAGGAGACCGGCTCCGGCGACAACGCCAACGCGCCGCTTTCGATGCGTGCGATGTCGAGCACTTCGTTGATGAGATCGAGCAAGTGCCGGCCGGCCTTCAAAACCTGGTTGACCCAACCGGCCTGCTCTTCCGGCAGCTGTTCCATCTGGAGAAGCTGGGAAAAGCCGAGGACGACGTTGAGCGGCGTGCGCAATTCGTGGCTCATCCGAGAGAGGAACTCACTCTTCGCGCGCGACGCGGCGTCGGCGACGTCGCGCGCCTCGACAAGCGCCGCCTCCAGTTCGATGCGGTCACTGATGTCGCGCAGCACCACCACCGCCGCGACGGGCGCACCGTCGTCGCCAAGCAACGGCCGGCCGTGCGCTTCCAACAGCAACCAGCGGCCGCTGGTGTGCCGGCTGCGCACTCGGATCGTGAAGTCCTCCGCCGCCCCTGACATCACCGCCCGAACAGCGTCGATCAACAACGGCCGGTCATCTTCGTGCAGCGCGTCCCCAACCACCCCGCCGATGACGTCGGCCGCGCGCCGCCCCGACAGACCCGCCACCGCCTCTGAGATGAAGGAGACCCGCAGGTCGGCGGAGACGACTGCGATGACATCCGGAGACGCCGCGGTTATGGCGGTGAGCTCACGCTGCCGCTCCGCGACCGTCCGCTCCGCGAGGCGGCGATCTGTGACGTCGAGCATGTAAAGCAGCACTCCGCGATCAGCGCTTGGACCGTCTTCGCGGGTCACCAGGCTCGACAGATACCGCCGCTTGCCCCCGATTTCGAACGTGCCCTCGAATTCGACGACCGGCGGGCCACCGGGCTCGAACAGTCGCGCCGCGGTCGCGTAAAACCGATCAATCTCGTCGCGCGACATGGTGCTCTGCCAGAAGTCTCTCGAGAGCGCGTCCTCAGGCGAAATTCCGAGCACCCGCGCGCAGTTCGGACTGACGTACTTCGCCGTCCGGTCGACCACGCGGACGACGACGACTGGGCCGACCGTCAAAACGTCCTCAAGAAACGCGCGGGCGTCGCGCAACTCGACGTCACGCCACCGCAACGCGTCCGCGGTTTCCCGCAAACGACGAGCGAGGACTCCTAATTCGTCGGAGCTGCTATCGGGCGGAGCGGTCGGGTCCTGCTCTAGATCGCGCAGTTCGGCGTCGAGCACGCGAACCCGACGGACGATGCTGCGAGTGAACAGCCAGGCCGCAAGCAGAGCTCCGACGAGGGTGAGGACCAGCAGCGCGATCCCACTAACGCCGGCCACGGCGCGCAACTCCTGCGCGCTGGCGCGTCGATGGGCGAGCACCGCGTTCACCGAATCCTGCATCTGTGACAGGGCCGCCCGAGCCTTGGCGTTTTGCGCGTCGGCGAGGGAGATCCAGCTGCGCATGACGTCGGTGCTGGCACTGCCCGAAATCCCGGGCGGGGGTAGCGGGGGCTCTGCATCGATCGCCTGGCGCACGGCGTCGACCCGCTGCAGTTGCGTCGGGCTGTGCGCGACCAAGCCGGCGAGCGAGTCGACCGCCGCCTGAAGGTCGCGTTTGCCGCTACTTGCCGACGCTCGGTCGTCAGCCGCGCCGAGCAACAGGACGGCGCGCTCGTCGTTTTGCCACCTGCCGAGCGCCCGGTCGACGGTCGCGATCTGATTGCCGACCAGTTCGTAGTGACGGTTGCCGCGCGAGGTGTCGCTGTCGTTTTTAAGCGTGAAGACGAACAGCGCGGCGGCGATCGCGAAGACAACGAGCGGGATCGCGACGAGAACGGCGGCCTTACCGCGTAGCCGAAGGTCGCCCCAAGCACGGGGCCAGACCCGCTGGATTCTGCTGGCTGGGCGCGCGGCAGCGGCGCGATCGCTGCGTGCCGTCGACACCAACGCGCCCCCTAGTGTGGGAACCGCACATCATCGCAAATCGGCTCATCCCAGCCGGGTGATCGGGATGAAATACCGCTAACCTCCCGCAAACGTATAGGCCTCACGGACCCCGGCGCGTCGCCCAGTCGGACGACTTTTCCGCCCAATTGGCCATGATCGTTCTGCTGAGACGAAGCATGCCGCGACCTTGGCCCCAGTTCAAGTGCGCACGTGGCGTTTGTGCGGTTGCCCATAGGGTGCAAATCATGTGGGCCGTCACGATCCCGAACCCCGGTGGCCCTGACGCGCTGGTCTGGGCTCAACGGCCGGACCCGGCACCGCCCGAGCGTGGCCAGGTTCTCGTCGACGTCGTGGCCGCGGGCGTCAACCGGGCCGACCTGCTCCAGCGCGAAGGGCGCTACCCGCCCCCGGCCGGCGCGTCCGACATCCCTGGCCTCGAGTGCTCCGGCGTGATCAGCCAAATCGGCCCGGACGTCGACGGCTGGCAGGTTGGCGACCGGGTCTGCGCGCTCCTCGCGGGCGGCGGCTACGCGCAGCGGGTCACCGTCCCCGCCGGTCAGTTGCTTCCGGCGATTGCCGCCCTCGACCTGGTGAAAGCCGCCGCCTTGCCCGAGGCCGCCTGCACGGTGTGGTCGACCGTCTTCGAGGCGGGCCGGCTGCGCTCCGGCGAGACGCTACTGGTGCATGGCGGCACGAGCGGCATCGGCACTTTCGCCGTCCAGCTCGCAAAGGCGCGCGACGTCCGGGTCGTTGCGACCGCTGGCACCGCGGCGAAATGCGCCCGCGCCGTCGAGCTCGGCGCCGACGCCGCTATCAATTACAAGGACGACGACTTCGTTCGCGTCGTCCGCGACCTCACCTCCGGCCGTGGCGTTGACGTCATTTTGGACGTCGTCGGCGGTCCGTATCTCGCCCGCAACCTCGAAGCGTTGGCGCCGGACGGCCGGCTGGTCGTGATCGCGACCCAAGGGGGACGGCTTGCCGAACTCGACTTCCGCGTGCTCATGGCGAAGCGAGCGAGCGTCTACTCCGCGGGGTTGCGGGCGCGACCGCCGGAGCAAAAGGCGGCAATCGTCGCCGATGTGCGATCCCGGGTGTGGCCGCTTATCGAGTCCGGCGCGATCGTGCCGGTGATTGAAGCGCAGGTGCCGATGAGCGAGGCCGCCCGTGCCCACCGGATCCTGGAGGACGGCCAGCACATCGGAAAGGTGCTGCTGACCGTTTGAGACGGCGCCTTGAGACAATCAACGAGACGGACGACGTGCCCCGCCCCGAACCCCCGAGGATGACGAGATGTCAGTTGACGACGGCAACCGCCCGAGCGAGGAACCCCAAGTGGTCGTGGTGGGTCCCGGCGGAATGGCGTTCGGCGGCTCGGCGAGCGATGACGACGACGAAGGCGCGGTCACCGACCTGGTCAATCAGCCGGCGAAAGTCATGCGTATCGGCAGCATGATCCGCCAGCTACTCGAGGAGGTTCGCGCCGCTCCTCTTGACCAGGCGGGTCGCGCACGGCTGAAGGAGATCCACCGCTCGTCCCTTCACGAGCTTGAGAGCGGGTTGGCGCCTGAGCTGGTGCAAGAGCTTGAGCGCATCACCTTGCCGTTCGGCGACGCTGATATTCCGAGCGAGTCGGAGTTGCGTATAGCGCAGGCGCAGTTGGTCGGCTGGCTCGAGGGCTTGTTCCATGGCATCCAGACCACGCTGGTCGCCCAGCAAATGGCGGCGCGCGCGCAGCTTGAGCAGATGCGGCGCGCGTTGCCTCCAGGCGCGCACCCCGACGACGGGCAGCAGCAGCGGTCGCCCGGGATGTACCTGTAGCGGCTAGGCCTGAAGCAGCTGCTCGATCACTTCGGCGACGCCGTCGTCGTCATTGCTCGCCGTCTTGTTGTCGACAGCCTGCAACACCAGCGGATGCGCATTGGCGACCGCGTACGAGATGCCCGCCCAGGCCAGCATCGGCAAATCGTTTGGCATGTCGCCAAACGCGACCACATCTTCAGCGGTTATGCCGAGTTCGCCGGCGTACCGCGCGAGCGTCGTCGCCTTGCTAACTCCGAGCGCTCCCATCTCGATAAGCCCGCGGCCGTTTGAATGGGTGGCTTCGACGAGGTGGCCGACCAGATCGCGCGCGCGCTCGAGAAGCTCGTCGGCGCCGATTGTCGGGTGCGATGCGAGCAGTTTCGCGGCCTCGTATTTGGTCACCTCGTTGAGCGGAAAAGAGACGGTGTCGTCCTCCGGACTGGTGATCCAGCCGCCGCGATAACCGTGGCTGCGGTAGACGTCGGCCCCGGTCTCGACCGCGAACGCAAGCTCGGGCATGGCGCCGTGCAGGATGTCGACCACCTCGGCGACCGTGCGCGCCGGAATGAGGAACGACTCCATGACCTGCTCGGTGTGCAGGTCGTACACCAGGCCGCCGTTCGAGCAAATCACGACGCCGTGATGACCGGTGGCCTCGGCCACGGGCGCGATCCACCTCGGCGGGCGGCCGGTGACGAGCACCACCGTGACGCCACAATCTTCAGCAGCGGCAAGGGCTTTCGCCGTGCGGTCTGAGATCGTGCCGTCGGATCTGACAATCGTGCCGTCAAGGTCGGTCGCGATGAGACGGACGGGCACAACCCCCACGGTACCTGGTGCGCGCAGAACGCTAGCGGGTCGACGGGGTCAGCAGGTCGCGGCCGAGAAACGGGCGTAGCGCCTTCGGCACGACGACCGACCCATCCTCCTGCTGATGGTTTTCCAAGATGGCAACGATCGTTCGGGGCATCGCGCACAACGTGCCGTTGAGTGTCGCGAGCGGCCGCACGCCATCGGCGTCGCGCATGCGGATGTTCAAGCGGCGGGACTGGAACTGCGTGCAGTTGGACGTCGAGGTGACCTCACGATACTTGCCCTGCGTCGGAATCCACGCCTCGCAGTCGTATTTGCGAGCGGCGCTGGACCCCAGGTCGCCGGACGCGACGTCGATCACCCGATAAGGAACCTCAAGCGCGTCAAGGAATTCTCGCTCCCACGCGAGCAACCGCTGGTGCTCGGCAGCGGCCTCGTCTGGCGTGGTGAAAGAGAACATCTCGACTTTGTCGAACTGGTGCACCCGGATGATTCCCTTGGTGTCTTTGCCGTAGGAGCCGGCCTCGCGCCGGAAGCACGGCGAGAAACCCGCGTAACGCAAGGGAAGTTTGGCCCCGTCAAGGATCTCGTCCATGTGGTAAGCGGCCAACGGCACTTCGGCCGTGCCAACGAGGTAGAAGTCGTCAGCTTCGAGCCGGAACACATTTTCAGCGGCCTGGCCGAGGAAGCCGGTGCCCTCCATCGCCGGCGGCCGCACCAGCGCGGGCGGCAACATCGGGATGAAGCCAGCGGAAACCGCCTGCTGCATCGCGAGATTGATCAGAGCGAGTTCGAGCAGCGCTCCGACGCCGGTGAGGTAGTAAAAGCGGGCGCCGGACACCTTGGCCGCGCGCGCGGTGTCGATCGCGCCAAGCAGTTCCCCGAGCTCGACGTGGTCGCGGGGGGTGAAGTCGAACTCGCGAGGTTCGCCCGACGTGGCGATCACGACGAAGTCGTCCTCGCCACCCTCCGGCACGCCGTCCTCGATCACGTTCGACAGGGCGAGCTGAGTTTCGCGCAGCGCGTCGTCCGCAGCCGCTTGTTCGGCCTCGGCGTCTTTGACCTCTGCGGCGAGGTCTTTCGCGCGGGCCAGCAGCGCGTGCTTCTCGTCGTCCGGGCCCTTCGCGGCAGCGGCGACCTGCTTGCCGATGGTCTTCTGCTCGGCGCGCAACGTGTCGTACCGAGTGACGGCGGAGCGCCGCCGCTCGTCGGCGGCTAGCGCGGCGTCGACCAGGTCGGGGTCTTCGCCGCGAGCGCGTTGGGAGGCGCGCACTCGGTCGGGGTCGTCGCGCAGCAGCTTGAGGTCGATCACGCCGCCGAGGTTATCGGCTCCCGCTCACCCCCGGCGAAGTTGATCACGTTCAACCCGGAAGGCCGGAGCACCCGGAGCGGCCGGATCAACCCGGAAGGCCGGAGCGTCGGAAGTAGATCAGCCGCGGCGGAGGGCGGACAGCCAGGCGGCGGCCGCTTCGAAGTCGGCGTCGGACGTCCCTCGGCGCATCGTCGGTTCGACCCGGTCTGCCCGCGGGTAGCTGCCCAAGAACCGGACGTCGGCGCAAATCCGCTTCAACGCCGACAGCGCCTCACCGACTCGCGCGTCGGCCAGGTGTCCTTCGCAGTCGATGGAGAAGCAGTACCGGCCGAGCCCGCCGCCGGTAGGCCGCGACTCGATCCAGGTCAGGTTGATCCCGCGCACCGCGAACTCGGTGAGCACCTCGAGCAACGCGCCAGGGTGGTCGTCGCCGATGAACGCGACCATCGACGTCTTGTCGGCGCCGGTGGGCGGCCCCACCTCGCCCGGCAACGCCACCAAGACGAAGCGCGTCACCGCACCGGCGTGGTCGTGGATGTTGTCTTCGACGATCTCCAGCCCGTATCGGGATGCGGCCAGCGCGGACGTGACGGCGGCGTCCAAACTCGACCCCGGCGCGACCACAGAGGCGGCCGCCTCGGCATTCGACGCGGCCGCGACAACCTCGACGTCGGGCAGCGCCTCCGCGATCCAACGCCGACACTGCGCCTCGGCCTGCGGATGCGCCGCGACCCGCTTCACCGCGTCGCGGGCGACACCAGGCCGCAACGCGAACGCGAAGCCGACTTCGAGCAACACCTCACGGGTGATGTGCAGCAGCGGCCCGGTCGAAAGCTCGTCGATCGTCGACGCGACACCGCCCCCGACGGAGTTCTCCAGTGGCGCGAGCGCGGCTTCTGCATCACCGCGCCGGACGGCGTCAAGCGCCACCGACACGCTGCGGCAGGGCAACAGCTCCGCGTCGGCGCCGGAGGCTTCCGGCAACATGCGCAGCGCCGCTTCGGTGAACGTGCCTTCGGGACCCAGATACGCGAAGCGCCGCATCGCAGTCACGCTGGTCAGCGCTCGGGCTCGGCGTAGTCGACGTCCACCGCATCGATTTCCGCGGCTTCGCGGCGATCTGGTTGCGGCTTGGGCTTGCGATCCGTCGGCGTCATGCTCACGTCGGGTCGCATCGCGAACGCGATCGCCTGTCGTTCCTCGGGAGACAGTTGCTGGTCGCTGTCGCCGGCCTTCACACCCTTGGCGTAGCTGCGAGTTTCGGTGCGGCCGTGAATCGCCGTGATCACCAGACCGTCGCCGGCGTCGTCGAGCAACGCCGCGGAGAACGACATCCGCCCGCCCATGTCGCGAAAAGCGTCGTAGCGGACGACGGCGACGTGCCGCAGAGCGTCGGCGAGATCGAGTCGCAGGTCGCTCACCCTGCGCTCGACGGCGCTGACCTCGGCGCGCAACCGGGCCACCGCCTCGACCTGACGCGCGGCAGCCCCGACGAACGACTCGCGCGAGTCGCCAGACTGCAGCACCGAGTAATCACGACGCAGGCGACGCAACCGCAGATGCGCCAGCAATGCAAAGAGAATCCCAACACCGCCAGCGGCCGTGCCGATGACGGCGAGCAGGTCGACGGTGAATTTGGTCAGCGACACGGCGGCAAGCCTAACCGCCGCGACGCGCAGCCGTGCGAACTAGCTCGACCCGAGTGGGACGAAGAAGGTCAGCGAGCCGATGAGCGAGCCGTCGTGCGCGTGCAAAGGCGCCGAGATCGCGTCGATGGTCACGGTCACGCGGTCGGCACGGCGCAGCCGGATGAGGCCCCGACTGAGGACGTCGGCGTGCAGCGATTGGGTCGGCGGCACGATCGCGTGATCGCCGATCGGCTCTGCGGCGCTGGAGAAATCGACGATGACAAACACGTCGCCGACCAAGCGGCGGCCGACGATGTTGGCGGCGTCCTCGTTGACCAGCGCAGCGGCGGCGGCCGAGACGCCGGCCACCCGACCGTCGCCGTCGAGCACCAGGCAGGCGTCGGCGGACGACGCGACGACAGTCACCCACGCGCGCAGCGTCTCGCGCAGCGGCGCCAGCTCAGGCGACGGTCGCTGCACGAGCGGAATCAACAGATAGGACATGTTGTCCTGCCTGCTGTCCGGGATGGCGACCACACCAAGGTCGACCCCGAGCTCCGACACCGAACCCCCCAACGTTGATCAGGAAGTTCAGCGTGACACGACGACCGCTTCTCGGGTAGCGGACATCCGGACCTTGCTGAGGGACTCCATTCGGCCCAACAGCCATACGGCAAATAGCACACCGAACATGAAGGCGTCTTGCAGCAAGCGCCCCGGTACGTGCAGATACGCGGCTTTGTGGGCGACGGTGTTTCCCCACCAAGGCAACTCAAGTGTGAAAAACACCGCGCCCGCAAACGCGTACCAGCTTCGACGGCGGTTTCGACCGTCACCAAGCAAGACTCCGATCGCGAGCGGGATCCAACCAGCCAGGTGATGGATCCACGAAACCGGTGACGCCAACACCGATAGCAATCCCACAATCGTCAGGCCACGAACCTCGTAGCCCGATAATGAAGCGTCACGCGCCCATCGATATGCGGCTATTGCCACGATCAGGACGACGATGACCCACAGCGCGCTGCCGAGATTTCCGGGCAGCGCCCGCAAAAACGCCCCGCGCAAAGATTGGTTCGACGTGCCGGCGTTGTCGCCTAGCCGGTTGCTGTTGAACAACGTGCTCGTCCAGTACTGCTTGCTGGCCTGCGGCATGGCGATGGCCGTCGCGATGCTGACGCCGACAAACCACAAGGTGGCCACCACGGCGGCGCGCTTGCGGTTGGTCAGCCACAGATAAGGAATGAACACGCCGGGTACCAACTTCACCGCGGCCGCCAGCCCGATGAGCATGCCGCGCGGCCACCTGGTCTTGGGCAGCACGCAATCAAGCGCGCAGAGCGCCGCCAGGAAGACGCCGACCTGACCGAACCGAAAACAGTCGCGCATTGGCAACGTCCAGGCCATGGCGGCGAGCAACGCCGACAACACCAAGGGCCGGTACTTGGCCGGAAAGCGCCGTACGAAGGGCCGGAAGCCCACCATCACCAGCCAGCCCAAGACGAACAACGTGCCCAGGGTCCACACCCAGTTGGCGGCTTGGCTCGACAGGAACGATAACGGCAACGCGACGATCGCCGAGAACGGCGGATAGGTGAATGGCAACAGCTGCGGCACCGGCGTGAGGTAGCCGTACAGCGGCCGGCCGTGCGCCAGCGACTCGCCGGCCGCGCGGTACACGGCGAGGTCGACCATTCGAAGGTCAGGCTTCGCATAAAGCCGCAACCACAACAGCGGACCGACGACAGCGAGCAGCACGAGCACGCCCAACACCGTCGCGAGCGGCGCCTGCCGGGCGCCGTGCGTCGCCCGCCGCAGCAAGCCAGGACCATGCCACACGTGCGGATGCGGAAGCGACCATCGCGAGTTGTGCGCCCCGACCTCGGAGTCGGCCGCGGCGCCGCCGCCGACTGGGGAATCCAACGTTGACTCCAGCGACGGCTCGACTAGCTGTGGCGTCACGACCTTAAACCGGTCGATGCCATCCACGCCGTCTCCTCCTCGCGTCGCCAATCCTGCCCCCCGCACATTCGCGCCCGGTCGTGATCCTCACACCCGAAGCTGTGAGCCGGCTTAACGCCCGCGGGCCCGTGTCGGTATGCCCTAAGTCGGTATGCCCAAGACCGCGCCCGACAGCCAGATGATCAACGACTAACGCCTGCTTCTGTCGGTCATCGAATGATGCAGCCGGGCCATCATGTTTTGTGGCCCCGGCTCGATACCCGACGCCGCGAACAATTCGCCGACCCGCCCGCGCAGCGCGTCGGCGTCCCAGCGTTTGTCGCCGTTGGCGATTTCGGCCACCGACGTCCACGGCTGGTAGAGCTCGACGACGTCGCCTTGCACGCCGAACACCTTGCCGCTGATGTGCGAGGCGGCCTCACTGCACAGGTAGGCGACCATCGGCGCGACGTTGTCCGGGTGCCAAAAGTCAAAGCTTTCGGCGGACGACGCGGCGGCCGCGGCTGGAATATCGCCGTACGCGCCTTCGGTCATCCGGGTGCGCGCCGCCGGCGCGATCGCGTTGCAATTGACGCCGTACCGCGCCATCTCCTGCGCGACGATCGTCGAAAACGCGGCGATACCGGCCTTGGCGGCACCGTAGTTCGACTGACCGAAGTTGCCGAGAAGTCCTGAAGTGCTTGTGGTGCAGACAATGTGACCGACCGCGTGACCGGGACCCCCACCGAGTTCTTTCCAATGTGCGCACGCGGCATGGGTGAGCGCGTAATGACCGCGCAGGTGGACGGCGATCACGGTGTCCCACTCGCTCGGGGTCATTTTGGCGATCGTGCGGTCGCGGACGACGCCCGCGTTGTTGACGATCGCGTCGAGGCGACCATGCCGACCGATCGCCTGTTCCACGACCTCGGAGGCCACCGCGGGATCGGAGCAATCGCCTACGTGGACGGCGGCCGCGGCCGCGGCCCCTGCCGCGCTGATCTCGTCGACCACCTCGGCTGCTGCGGCGGCGTCGACGTCGTTGACGAGGACCAGCGCACCTTGGGCGGCCAACTCGATCGCCTCGCCACGACCGATGCCGCGGCCCGCTCCGGTGACGATCGCGACGCTGCCGTCGAGGAAACCCATAGATCGAACTTACCCGGCTGCCGAAAGGTCGGCGCGACAGCAAAAAAACCGGCAGCCGCAAGATCGCAGCCGCCGACATCTGGGGATTGGAGGCCCGGGTGCCGCCGACGGGGGATGCAGCGGCACCCGGGCGATCGAAGACTACATCGACGGACGCTGCCGCCCAAGGGGTTGTCACAAATTCGCTAGCGGAGCGTCACCTGCCGGGACAGCAACCCGGCGCGCGAGCGGCGTTCTGTTACCGACAGTGGCGAATCGTCACGCAGTGCGTCGTCCAATCGCTTTCGCAACGCGACGGCTGGCGCCTCGACATCCGCGGCGTCCGCATCGGGGGCGAGATCCCACACGGGGACGACCAACCCGTGCGCCCGAAACGCGCCGACGTACTTCGTTCCTTCGCCAAGGCCGAGCTCGCGAGCGGCGTGCAGCCTGGCCAACGCGTCGAGCAAACGCGATTCGTCGTCGGGCAACACCCACCGCAGGTGGGTGCGCTCGCCGATGCGACACCAATACGCCGCCTCGACCTCGGTGAGCCGGGACGTCGGCACCACCGCCTCCGACACCCGCTCGAGCGACTCGGCCAACTCGCCGTCAGGGTCGGGCATGTCCTGGCCCCAAAACTCGAAGCCAGAATGCACGGTGACCTCGAAGACCGAGTCGGCCAGCAAGTCTTGGAGCCGAGGGCCGTCGCCCGTCGCGACCAGACCGGCCAGCTCGGCGTTGGTGATCGAGCTGGCGGGCGGCGCCTCGAGGGCCGCGATCAGCGCGGCGGCCAAGTCGCGGCCCGGGTCAACCGACTGAGCGGCGGTTTGCAGGCCGAGGTAGATCGAGCCGTCGGTTCGCACCATGGCCGGCCAGGCCAGCGGCAGCACGGTGGCCACCGTCACGGCGGTTGATTGGTCGCGCAGCTTTGATTGGTCGCGCAGCCGCACCTGGCCGGTGGCGGCCGGCACGATCTCGCGCAGGGCGACCCAGTCGCATTCGCCGCTGAGGCCGGCGAACGGCCGGGTGACGACCTGGTGTGTGCGCTCGCGTTCGGCCCGGCCGTGACATGCCTTGTATCTGCGGCCCGATCCGCACGGGCACGGTTCACGGCTGCCCACCACCGCTGTCTGCTCGGTCATGGACGGGAGCTTAGGGCTCGCGCGTCAGGCGTGAGTCAGCCGCTTGGACCCGTCGTGCACCATCGGCGTGACCGGCACGACCGCCCAGACCGTGGTCTGCGCACCGTGATGCTCAACTCCCCACCGCGCCGCCACGCTCTCGACGATCGTCAAACCTCTGCCCCCGGTGGCATCGGGTCCGGCGTCGAGCACCCCTGGCGTGGTCGCGCCGCCGCCGTCGGTCACCGCGATCTCGACGCCGAGCTCGCCCAGTCCCCAATCGACGGCGAGTTGCCCGTCCGGAAGCGAACTCGCGTGCCGAAGCGCGTTTCCGAGCAGTTCGGTCGCCACCAAGGCGACATCCTCACGCACCGGCTCAGGCAGCACAGCAAGGTCTTCGCGCAGTGCCGACCGCACGCTCCCGACGCTCGCTGCTGTCGGCGCCACCCTCACAGACCCCAAGTGCCACACACCTCCGCCGTGGGGGGTCGGTCGCGCACCCTCCGCTGGGCGCGACTGCGGGTGGTTGTTTCTCCGTTTTCTGGCGTTAGTAAACATCCGGTGGGGGCACATCCCGTCCGCCCTGTCGGGCCGCCGGGAGCACGATCTCGAAACGGGTGCCCCCACCGACTCGCGGCAGCGCGCGCACGCGGCCACCTTGGGAGTCCAGGAGTCGCCGCACGATGTACAACCCGAGGCCCACTCCGCCGAATCGCCGCCGGTCGCCGCCGACCTGGTAGAAGCGGTCGAAGACGTTCTCGTGCTCGCCCTCGGGGATTCCGAGCCCACGATCGGCGATCTCTACGACGATCTGGCCGTTGTCGTAACGCGCGCTGACCGACACCTGTCCGCCGTCCGGCGAGTATTTGACCGCGTTTTCCAATAGCTGGGTGACAGCGATCTCGACCGAGCTTGGGTCACCAAGGGCGGAGGGCAAATCCGATTGCACGTCGAGGCCGAAGTCGTGGTCGGGACTTACCGCTTCGAAGCCGGCGATGGTCGTGCTGAGCAGCCCGGCAAGGTCGAACTCCACAGTTACCTGGGGCGCCGCCGCGCCCGCCCGCGAACCGAGCAGCAACTGCTCCACCAACGCGGCGAGCGCGCGGGTGCGCTCGCCGACGCGGTCGACGAGTTCGCGCCGCTCGTCGTCCGACAACTCTTTCCAATGCGTGAGCAGCGTTGAGGCGTAACCCTGTACCACGGTGATCGGCGTTCGCAGCTCATGACTGGTGACCGCGAGGAAAAGGTCTTTGCTCGCCTCGATCGACTTGGCTCTGGTGATGTCGCGAAAGTCGACGACGGTCTCGTCTAAATCACCGATGCGCGAGCACAGAATCTCCAGCCAGACTCCTGATGGCAGTCGGTGCTCCATGACGACGCCGGGTTCGCTGACGGGGAACGGTAACGGCTGCCCGATCACGTCGGATGCTCGCATGCCGGTGAGCTCGGCGGCCGACGGGTTCCAGTGCCGCACCCGGCCCTCGGCGTCGAGAACAGCCATGCCGTCAGCGGTTGCGTCGATGACCGCGCGTTCGTGTTCGCGAAGCTGGCGTTGTCGTTCGTAGGCGCGGGCGTTGCCGATCGCGGTGCCGGCCGCGTCGGCCAGCAGCTCGAGGACGTCGAGCTCCGCACGTCCCAAGGCGCGTTCGTCGGAGTCGAAAAACACATACAGCGCGCCGGACAACTCACCATCGACAGTGGTGAGGGCGACTGCAAGCCGCGGCAGGTGTCTGGAGTGCTCGGCGATCAGCGGCGAGGTGTTCGGATAATCGAGATTGCTCACCGACATCGACCTGCGACCGATCGCGCGCAAGTGACCGACGGCCGACTCCGCGATCGGTATTCGTTCGCCACGTAGTTTGGCCGGCAGCCCGGAGACCGCAGTGACGACGAGCTCCTCACCACTCATCACGACGTAACCGGCGCCCGCGGCCGACAAGAGTTCGCGACCTGACTCGCTGATGCGGCGCAGCACAGTTTGCAGGTCGAGATCGGAGTTCACCCCGGCGACGACGGACGCCAGCCGGCTGACCAACTCCACCCGCCCGGTGAGCTCTTGCTGAATCGCCCGCTGCCTCGTGGCATCTCGGACGACGGCGACCCAGCCCGCGTCCGGCTCGTCGACATCGGCGCCGGCGGGGCTCAACACCGCCCAGACGTCGAGCAAGCTACCGTCGGCCCGGCGGAATTTCGTCACCACCGAAACGCTTTCGCCAGCTCGAACCCGCGCCAGCGCGTCGTCGGGGTGGTCAATCGCAAGCCGCTCCGCCGGCACCAGCGGCTCAACCAAAAACGGCTGCCCGAGCACGTCCTCGGGTTGCCAACCGAGCATCCGCTGCGCGCCGCGGCTCCAGAACGTGACCCGGCCCTCAGCGTCGCCCGCGACCACGGCGTCGGCGATCGCGTCGAGCACTAATTCGGCGTCAACCGCGTCGCGCATGCCGCCATGTTGACACGCCGCACGGCCCAGCACACCGTAGGCTCGCGACGTCACTACCGCCCCGACCCATGGAGTTCGAGATGCTCATCGTCACGATGAACGACATTCCGGGTTATCGAGTCGACGAGGTGCTTGGCGAGATTTTTGGCCTCACCGTGCGCTCGCGTAACGCGTTCAGTCAGATGGGCGCCGGGCTGAAGTCCTTGGTCGGCGGCGAGCTGCGCGGCATGACGCAAAACCTCGCGGAGAGCCGCAACCACGCGATGCAGCGGCTCATCGACGAGGCCACGGCGCGCGGCGCCAACGCGATCGTCGCGATGCGCTTCGACACCTCGGAGATCGGCGGCGTGTGGACCGAGATCTGCGCCTACGGCACCGCGGTTCGGGTCACGAAGCTGTAGCCGTACTCGGACGACGGACGACGGCCCGCAGAGCCATCGTCAGCACCGCAGCCACCACAAACGAAAGCAACGAGGCGCTCATCCAAGTCTGCACCGTGAAGTGCAGCCAGCTTGCGATGTGCCCCCACATCGTCGCCCACCATGAGACGCCGCCGGGGTAAATCAGCTGGTACACGACGAAGCCGGCGAACCACGGCACGAGCATCGGCCAGCGAGCGGGCGCCCGCTCTGACAGGTTCCACCCGACCGCACCGCCGAACGCGAAGTAATCGACGACGAGCACGGCGAACAGCGGCACGAAGACCGAGCCGATCAGTGACAAGAAGCTCGCGTAGTTGTTGATATCGATAGCGAGCGCCAGCACCGTCGCCGCGGTTCCGATGACGAGCGCAAGCAGCCGGCGATCCCAGCGTGGGCGCAAGTTCTGCGTGCTCACCGCTGTCGAGTAGACGTTGCAAAATGACTGGTCGATCTCGCGGATCGCCAGGATCGCGAACGCCACCTTGCCCAGCGCCACGGCCATGAACGCTCCCCAAATGTGGTTCGCGTCACCATCGGTGGCGACCGTGAGGATCGCGATGAGTCCCAAGGCGTAGCAGGCGACCTGCGTGATCGTGTAACCGACGAACGTCGCGCTGAAAGCGGTCTTGGGCGACCTCGAGTGTCTGCTGTAGTCGGACGCGACCGGCACCCAGCTCACCGCGACCGCCAATGTCGAGTCGACCGCGGGCCAAAAGCCGCTCCACGACGAGCCTTTCACCACCGGGATTGGCTGCCGCAGCAGCTGGACAAACAGGTAGACCATCACGACCACGACGGCGACGGTGACGTATTTCCGAAGGACGCGTACGACCCCAAGCGGGCGCAGCGCGAGCAGCGTCGTGACAACGCCCGCGATGAGCTTGTAGCCCCACAACGGCAGGCCAGGCGCCAGCTGGTGTGCGGCCGAGGAGATGGTCACGATCTCGAACGTGCCCCAGCCAAGGAGCTGGAGGATGTTCAACACGGTCGGGGCGTAAGACAGTCGGGCTCCGAACAACCCGCGCAGCAAAACCATGGCGGGGGCACCGGTGCGGGCACCGGGAACGGCCGCCAATCCGACCGCCGCGGTGCCGAGCACGGTACCCACAACAGTGGCGAGCAGCGCTGCCGCGAAGGTGAGTTTGGGTGTGCCGTCGCCCAACGGCTGCAGCACCACGAAGGCGCCGGTGAAGCCGAGCAAGCTCACGCCGAGGTTGCCCCAGAGGCCGACCTGGTCGAAAAAGCCAAGAGTCTTTGCGGCTGGCTCGTCGAGGGTGATCGGCGCCTCCGCGTGCCGATCGTCAGTAATCGTCAACTCGTGGACGTCGATGTCAGCGGACGCCATGCCGTTGCCCTTCCGGCCAGACGCTGCTGGCCTCTCCCTACGCCGGCATTACCCGGTCAGGTTCGAGCGGTCGGCGACCCGCGGCCGATTCGATCAACGTCGATCGGCTAGTCGCCCTCTCAGCCCGGTGCGTCCGAGCTCCCGCGATGTGCGGTGCCTAGCCTACCCCCGCAATTCGCGCGCCTACTTCAGGAGCCGGGAGAGCCGCCGGTCGGCCAGTGGCTTTCCGCCGGTCTGGCAGGTCGGGCAGTACTGGAGCGACGAGTCGGCGAACGACACCTCGCGCACGGTGTCACCGCACACCGGGCAGGGCTGGCCAGTGCGGCCGTGCACCCGAAGGTTCGCCTTCTTCTCGGCCTTCAACTCGCCAGCGTCGAGGTCGGCCGCGCGCTTCACGGCGTCCGACAAGGTGGTCTGCATCGCGGCGTAGAGCGTGGCGACGTCGTCCGCGGTCATGGTGTCGGCAATCTTGAACGGCGACATCCTCGCGACGTGCAAAATCTCGTCACTGTAGGCGTTTCCAATGCCCGCGATCACTGATTGGTCGCGCAGCAACCCTTTGATTTGCATTCGTCGGCCGCGCAACAGGGCATCGAGCGCGTCGACGTCGAACGTCGGGTCGAGCGGGTCGGGACCGAGCCGGCCGATTCCTTCGACGTCCGACGGTTGGCGGACGACGTAAGCGGCAAGCCGCTTCTGTGTGCCAGCTTCCGTGACGTCGAACCCGCTGCCGTCGTCGAGGTGCACCCGCAGGGCGATCGGCGATTTCCCTGGCCGCAGCGGCGCGGGCGGCAACTCAGCCCGCCACCGCAGCCAGCCAGCCCGCGCGAGATGCACAATCAAGTGCGGGCCGGACGTCTCGATATCGAGAAACTTGCCGTGCCGCACGACCGCCGTGATCGACGCGCCATGCAACGCGGTCGACGGTGGGTCAAAGGTCTTGAGCACGTGAAAGGCGCCGACGTCGACCCGCTTGATCGCGTGCCCGACCGCATGAGTGGTCAGAAACCCGGCGAGGGCTTCGACTTCCGGCAGTTCAGGCACGCCTTCGATGATGCCGCAGATCAGCTACCGGTGCCGCATGCCTTTCGCGTATCCCTTGGCGGTGCCACGGGCCACGGCGGCCGTTCGGCCCGGCTTCTCCAAGACCTTGCGCACCGCCTTGCGCTTCGCCCGGCTCGGAATGAATCCGTCGATGAGCAAGGCGAGCCCAGAGCCGACCATCCAGATGTCCTTCGCGAACGGCGTGCCCTGCTGGGTCGGCCGGATGCCATCTTCTTTGGTCATTCCTGGGGTCTTGAGATACATGCCGACCAGCGCGCCGGAGAAACCCGTGAGCGCGGCGCCTGCGAGCCAGGCGGGCACAATCGGCAACAGCAGCGCGCCGCCAACCGCGATCTCACCGACCGCCAACGACTTGGCGAACGTGCGATGGTCGACGTCGCTGACCACCGGATACGCGCCGCTTGCCATGCTGTGCAAGCCCTTCGACGTCTCGTCGTCCGCGCTCAGCTTGGTGATACCGGAATTCAGGATGTACGCGCCAGTCGCGACGCGAAGCGGAATATGGCTCAATCTCATGTGGCCGGGATACCCCGTCAGGAGGGCGAAACCCTCACCCGGCCGCCAGATTCTGCAAGAACTTCAGCGCGACCGGCGCGGCGACCGTGCCACCGCTCTTGCCCTGTTCGACATACACGGCGAAGGCGAGGTCGCCCTGGTAACCCACCAACCAAGCGTGCGTCTGCGGCGGGTTGGCGGTGCCGAACTCCGCCGTCCCTGTCTTCGCCATCACCGGGCCGCCAGGCGCGCCCGCCAGCACCGTCGCGGTGCCCGAGGTGACGACCAACCGCATCAGCGTGTGCAGTTGATCGAACACGGACGACGAGATCGTCGGCGCGGATGGCGCGGGCGGTGCGGAGCTGCCGCCACACGACGGGGTCGCGGTTCCACCGAGGACTAGCTGCGGCGCCACGAAACTACCGCGCGCGACGGTGGCGGCGGCGATCGCCAGATCGACCGGGCTCACCAACGTGGCGCCCTGCCCGAAGGACGTCGCGGCGAGGTCGACGTCCGACTTCGGCGTCGGCACGCTGCCGCGATAGGCGGCGGTCCCAAGCGACCAGCAGGCGCCGATGCCGAGCGCGCGAGCGGTGTCCGGCAGCGTCGAGCCGCCGACCTTGCTCGACAGGCTGACGAAGGCGGTGTTGCACGACTGGGCGAAGTCGGTCTTGAACGGCGGGTTGCCGAGCGCCTCACCTTCGTAGTTGTGGAACGACTTTCCCCCGACGACCTCCACCGGTTTGCACGGCACGGCCGTGTTGACGTCGAATCCGCTTTGCAGCAGCGCCGCCGTTGTCACGATCTTGAAGGCCGACCCCGGCGGCACCTGGCCGAGCAGGGCGGTGTCGAAACCGCCTCCGTTCGGGCCATTCGCGACGGCCACGACTTGGCCGCTCGAGATGCGCACCGCGACCAACGCGGTCGGCTGATCGGTGACCGTCGCCAACGCCTGATCCGCGGCGAGTTGGACGTGTTCATCCAGCGCGGTGCGCAGCGGTTGGCCCTCGACCGCTGGTTGCGACGCCACCGCTGTCGGCAGCGGTGCGCTCCCGCCGCTCGACGGATGCACGATGTCGACGCGGTATCCCGGCGTCCCCCCAAGTTTGCTGTCGAATTCCTTCTCCAGACCCGAAAGCCCGCCGACATCTCCCGCGACGTAGCGGCCCTTTGAGTTGTCGACGATCTCCTTGGTCACCGGCCCGACGGTTCCGAGCAGCGCGCGGGCGAAGTCGTGAGTCGGGCTCAGCGGCAGGTCGATGTGATGCAGCACCACGCCGGGAACCTTGCCCACCGCTTCGGCCACGGGCGCGAAATCGGGATCCCGCAGTGTGATGACGTCGACGAACTGGTCGGCAGGCGCCGCCTTCAGCCGGGTGGCGAGCGACGCCTCGTCGACGTGCACGGCGTCGGCCATTTGAGTGGCCGCGGCGTCGAGGTCACCGGCCTTGCCCGGCTGGATTCCGATGTCGACGACCGGGCGGTCGACGACGAGCGGCTGGCCCGCGCCGTCGAGAATCGTCGCCCGCTTCGCCTCGACCTTCGTGTACCGAAGCGTGTCTCCCGGGTCGAGGCTTGGGAAGACCACCGACGGCAACCAGTTCACCCGCCACTCGTTGTTGACGTTGTCGAGCTCAGCGGCGGTGTCGTAGCTCCAGGTCTGACCGCCGGGGAGTGCCCACACGACGTGCAGCGCCGCCTGGTCCGCGTTGTCGTCGCCCTGCACGGGCGTCACGGCGCCCGCGGTGACGGTCACGCCCGTCGCTTGCAGGTTCTTCGTGAGCGTTCCGTACTCGGCTTTGACTTGGCCGGCGGTCAGGTCGCCCACGAAGTCGACACCGGTGAAGTCACTCGCCGTCCACGCTTTCGCAAACGCCTGCGCGGCTGCGGCGCTCTTCGATTTCGAGCCGGACGACGAACCCCCGCCGTGATTTCCCGAGCCTGTCCATGGCTGCCAGAGAAACAAACCAACCGCGACGGCGACGGCCAGCACGACCGCCGCGACGACCGGCCCGGTTGGCGGCCGGCGACGACCGGACGGGCGCAGCCCGCCCGTCGACAGCGGCGCCTGGCGATAACTCATGCGACCCCCGCGAGTGTGATGTCCGCCGCTTGAGCCTACGTGGTCAGCCGCCGACCGCTACGGTCACCGTTCGTGCGTGTCCTCCGTCGCCTGCCCGCATCGGCCCGCCGGCATCGCGTCGCATCCGCCGCGATCGCCCTGGTGGTGCTGGCGGTCGCGATCGTCGACGTCCGGCTTTTCGTGGTGCCCCGATCTGACTCCCCAACCAAGAGTGACGCGTTCGTGGTACTCGGCGGCCGCACCTTCAACGCGAGGCTGAAAGCCGGTCTCAAACTGGCGGACGAATATCCCGATTCGACACTCGTCGTGTCAACGCCCGGGCGCACTCCGTGTCCGCGGGGATCGCTGCCGCGCCACCGGCTGATCTGCTTCGTCCCGCAGCCGAGCACGACGCAGGGCGAGGCGCGCGCGGCCGCTCAACTCGCAACGGAACACGGCTGGACCTCAATGACGGTCGTGACGACCGCCGATCAGGTCTGGCGGGCGCGCTTGCGTTTCGCGCGATGCTGGGACGGCGACCTTCGCGTCGTGCAAGCGGCGACCAGTTCGTGGGTCAGAATCCGTGAAATCCCTTACGAGATGGGCGCCACGGTGAAGGCGGAGGTGTTCCAACGCAGCTGCTGACGCCACGGTTGTTCGATCGTGCGCGGTCAACGTGCGGGTGATGGAGTTCCGCCCTTCCACGAGCGGGCGAACACGCCGAGAGCAACCGCGGCGAACAGGGCGGAGACGCCGCCCGCGCTCAGGAAATCGCCTGGCCCGTGGCTACCGAAGTTGACCGCCCGGTTGACGCCGTAGCCGGTGAGGATCACGCCGGCAGTTCCGAAAACCGCAGCCGCAACAGCGCTGATGAACGCGACGGGAACTTGCAATGGCTGCTTGCGAACTCGCGACCACCACAGCAGGGCCACCAAAATGAGCACGCCGACCACGCCGACGATGAACCGTTGCGCGAGGCCATCGTCGCGCGCCTCGGCTAGGTACGCCTGCGCGCAGCTGGTCGCCTGCGGATGCAACGACATCCAATGCCGGCAGTCGGTCGCGGCGTAGGTCGTGCCCGGCGGATCGCCAAACACGAATTGAGTGCCGAACGCCGAGCTGAGAACGCGGTCAATCGCGCCGCTCAAGCCGACCGCGAAGAAACCCAACCCGACAAGCAAAATTGCTGGAATTCGCAGATCACCGAGCAGGGTGAGCACACGCTCGCGGGCACTGACCCGGTTGCAGGCGCGGGCGAAGTCGGCGACCAGTCCGAAATCGGCGATCGCCGCGCGTTCGGCGTCAGCCGGCGCCGCGCCACCAGCGACGCGGGCGTCGATCGCGTCATGCAGGTGCGCCTCCGTCTCGGTCAATAGTCGACGCGCGTGACGCGCGGGACCGCGCAGCGCGTCAAACAACTCGTCGAGGTAGCGCTCGACCAACTCGCGAGGTTGCTCGCTCGGGTCATGACTCGGGTCGCTCATGTCGCCACCCCAAGGACCGCATGCACACCGGTCGCAAACCGCTGCCAGCTCGCTCGTTGGCCGACTAGCGCGGCGCGGCCATCGTCGGTGAGGGCATAGAGCCGACGCCGACGACCGCCTTCCATCGACCACGACGAGCGCAGCTGCCCGGTCTTCTCCAGCCGATGCAGAGCGGGGTAGACGGTGCCCTCGGGCAAATCGAAGACGCCCGCGCTTCGATCACGCAACCTGGCGATGACGTCGTAACCGTGCACGGGGCCGGTGGCTAAAACCTCGAGCAACAACAGCTCGAGGTGGCCTTTCAGTTGCTCATTCCCCATACCTAGCGACTCTAGGTATCCCACTACTTCCCGTCAAGAGGCGTTGACACCCGCCAGGTTGAGGCCGACGACGCCAGCGAGGATCAGCCCGATCGACACCAGCTTGAGTGTCGAAACCGCGTCGCCCAGCCAGGCCATGCCGACCGCGGCGGTGCCGGCGGCGCCCAGGCCGGTCCACACCGCGTAGGCGGTACCCACCTCAAGCTCTTTCAGCGCGAGCGTGAGAAGAGCGAAGCTGATCAGCGCGCACACCGCGAAACCGACCGTGGGCCAAAGCCGCGTCACGCCGTGGCTCAGCTTGAGCAACACCGCGAAGCCGGTCTCGAAGAAGCCGGCCACGACGAGCATCGCCCACGCCATTACGACCTCCCCGCCTTCGGACCGGCCTTCGGACCGGTCTTCGGGGCCCGTCTTTGGACCCGATTCGGTTCGAACTCTTGCACCGAACCGCGTCGCGGTCACCCCATATGACCGCGCTGGCGCGTCACCAGGTCAGGTGGCGCGGCGTCGGCGTCCCCGGGGTGTCAACGCCACCCGCATCAACGCCACCCGCACCAACGCCACCCGCACCAACGCCACCCGCATCAACGCCACCCGCATCGCCGCGCCGCCCTTGGTCGCCATGGGGCGGCGCCGGCTGCCGCAGCTTCGCCAACTGCAGCGCGCGGGCGAAGTCCGCGGGCGTTAACACGCCGACGGCGATCCCGTCACTGAGCACCAGCGCGTGACCCGCCAGCCGCGCGGCCGCGAGGCTGCGGGTCCGAGGCGACAACCGAGGTGCTAGGTCGACCAACGGTTCGTCAGGATTGGTCACCGCAATCTGGTCGATCGGCGCGGCTACTGCCGACAGCCGGACGGTGTCGCGGTGATCCGGGCGTACCGCGGCCAGCTGCGCCAGCGCCACCAGCCCTGCGGGCGTGCCGTTGAAGTCCTGCACCGGCAACACCGTGCGGGTGTCGCCGGACCGCTGATAGGTCTCAAGAAACGCCGCCACCGTGCGCCAGCCAGGAACGGCGGGAAGCGGCTCGCCGGGGGGCAGCAGGTCGCGCACCACGAGCCCGTCCAAGGCGTTGCGCGTGACCGTTTCTCTGGCCTCGGCGCC
>JAICYF010000186.1 GCA_025934355.1 Acidothermaceae bacterium | reverse complement strand
CGGTCGGGTGGTCGGCGGTTGCGCCGCGTATCCCACTGCGACCGCGCCCATGGGGTCCCAGTCGTCGGGCAAATCAAGTACCCCTCGGACGACGTCGCGACGGAACATGGTGCTGGAGACCCATGCGCTGCCCAGGCCCTCAGCGGCCAGCGCGATGAGGACGTTCTCGACACCAGCGCCCATGGCCACCAAGAACATCTCGCGCTCGGCGGTTGCTCGACGCGCGTCGGGATACGTGTGCGCTCCGCCCGTCGTCGTCAAGCAGGGGACGACGAGACACGGAGCGTTGCGCAAAACGTCACCGCGCTTCGTTCGCCGAGCGACTTGATCCTCCGTGAAACCGTCACCCCGCAGGTCGGCGATCCACGCGGACAGCAAGTCGTCGAGCAACTTCGTCGTCCGCTCTTCGACGAGCACAAATCGCCAAGGTGCGGTGTGGTGCGGCGCCGGCGCTGTGACGGCCGCTTCGACGGCGCGTAAGACCGCAGAGCGGTCGACCGGCTCCGAGGCGAACGCTCTTACCGTTCGACGGTCGAAAACGGCCTGTCGCTTGGCTTCTCTGGTGCCCATTCGAAACATGTCGTCCGCCGCTCGACGCACAAGAGGTCGCGCCCCGGCGTTCTCGACGTCCGGCGAATACGCCAATCCGCGGACGATCGCGACCGGAACGGCGTCCAACTTGCCTTTGACCAACTCAGCCGCGGCGGCGACCTCGTCGATGACGGCCGTCACCGTCATCTCAAGCGTGTGACCGAATGTGTCGGTGCGGCCTCGGTGGTCGTGCAAAGCGGCGATTCCGGCCGCTCCTATGGCCACATCGGTCAACCCGTTGCGCCAAGGCCGACCCATCGTGTCGGTGACCACAACGGCGACGTCGACACCGAGCCGCTGGCGCAGACCGTCGCGAATCACCGCCGCTGACGCGTCAGGATCCTTTGGCAGCAAGGCGACGACGCCGGTCGGCACGTTGCTCGTGTCGACTCCCGCCGCGGCCAGCACGAAACCGTGCCTGGTCTCGACGATTCGGGTGGAACCTCGCTCGGCGACGACGCGCACGGTCTCCGATGTGATCGCCGTCTCTTTTTCCATGGGCACTAGCCGGCCCTCGGCCTTGCTGACGATCTTGCTGGTGACCACAACCACGTCGCCCTCGCGCAATTGCGGATCGGCGGCTGCGATGACGGCCGCCAGATCGTCGCCGGTTTCGATCTCCGGCAACCCGTCGACGCCACGAATCTGCAGTGCCACCGGTGACTCCGAATTCCTCAAATCGCGCGATCATGGCTCGCTTGCGCCAGCATAGGTGGTCGCAGCGGGGACAGGACTCCCGATCGGACGGGGGGCGAGCGGGAGGTGCGCGACGTGACCAGCCCCGAAGCCATTGCCGCGGCACTTGGCGTGCTGTTGCATCGGGTTCATTTTGCGGGTCCAGACGATCTACCGGACATGGCCCGAGCCGCCGGCGAAGAGCTTGGCGCGGAAGACACAGTTCTGTATCTCGTCGACTACGACCAGACCGTCATGGTGCCGCTGTCTGCTGAGAAGGTTGACCGCCGCGTGCTCCAGGTGGAAGGCACGGTGGCCGGACGCGCATTCAGCGAGATCACCTTCATGTCGGTCAGCGGCCCCGAACACCTCACGGTGTGGGGCCCCCTGCTCGATGGCACCGACCGATTCGGCGTGTTGGAGTTTCGCTTCCCCGCAGGTCTCGTCGCCGACGACGATCTGCTCGAGGGCTGCCGGTTGGTTTCGGCGCTCTTGGCAGAGGTGGTCATCACCCGGACGAGCTACGGCGACCTGATCGAGATCACCCGGCGTCGCAAGCCGATGACATTGTCGGCTGAACTCCAGTGGCGACAGCTCCCGCCGCTGACGTTCGTCACTCCGAGGTTGGCCATCGCCGGCGTGCTTGCGCCCACCGAAGAAGTTGCCGGCGACTCCTTTGATTACGCGATGAACGGAGTGACCGCGCACGTCGCCATCTTCGACGCGATGGGACATGGTCTCGACGCGACCCTGATGTCGGCCATCGCGGTCGGGCAGCTACGCAACTCACGACGTCGATCCCGTGAACCGCTCGACACCGCAATGGACATTAACCGCGCGATCACCGAACGTTTCGGCCCGGACCGGTTCGTCACCGGAATCGTCGGCCAACTCGACACGATCACCGGCGTTTGGACGTGGGTGAACTGCGGTCACCCGCCGTCGCTCGTCGTGCGCGGCGGTCGGGTCGTCAAAGAGCTCGACACACCGGTGAACCCGCCGTTCGGCCTGCTGTCAGAACTTCCCGACGTCAGCACAGAGCGTCTCGAACCCGGTGACCGACTGGTGCTTTACACCGACGGTGTCACCGAGGCGCGCGATTCGACCGGCAACTTCTTCGGCGTCGAGCGCCTGGTCGACTTCGTGACACGTGAGTCAGCGGCCGGCCGGCCCGCGGCGGAGACACTGCGCCGGTTGAATCTCGCAATCCTGCAACACCAGGCTGGAGTGCTGCAGGACGACGCCACCACGGTACTGGTCGAATGGCTCAGCACCGAGCCATTACGCAGTCGCGCGTAGACCGACTCATCCGCAGCTGGTGATGCCGCACAACTGGCTCGCCACGGTGCCGACGTACGTTTGCCGACCGTCGCCGTCGAGCACCTGCAGCCGATCACCCTGCGCCATCGGGTCTCGTGCGATGGTGAACACACCGTCCTGATCCGACGCAGCTGGCGTGAATTTGGTGCTCGGCCCACTCGCGTACAGCACCTGGCCGGTTGTCGGCTGGGGCACGACGACCAACGTCTCTGTTGCGGTGGCGGGCGAGTCGGTCACATCGAGGACGACGAGCGCCGCGTTGGCGGCGACCTGCGTCTTCAACTGCAACTCGTAGGTGCCGTCGGCGTGCTTCAAGTAGCCGACCGTTGAGGCCGCCCGATCACCGGAAATCCACGCCTGCGCAAGTAGATACTGCGTGCCGGCGGCGTCGACACCGCCGTATAAGACCTTGGTTTGGACGACGTCTGCCGTCTGCTGGCGGGACTGCGCGTACGCGTTCGTCGCGTCCCGCAGCAAGCTGTCCGGAACGGTTCCCCGAGTAAGCCAGGTCAGCACGTTCGCAGGCCGGGCCGCAATCGAGGCGTCGGGAACAGCGCCCTGGTAGGCGGTTTCGCCGTCCGCACCGATGACCTTGAGCTGATCTTTTGCCTCATTGCCCTCGAGCGGGGTGACCGCAATGCCAGCCGCGACTTGCGTCATGTCTTTGAATGTCACACCGTCGCCGGCGTACTGAATCGCCTTGACGTCAGGCGCCGCGACCGCGAGCAATCGGGCCACTTCATCGCCGGGCGCGACGACTGGCAACACGACGGTGTCAGGCTCGAGCTGGGAGTCGACGACGAACTTCGATCCGGCAGACGTGCCGGTGACCATTCCCCACCGCGCGCCGTCGCCGACCTGGGCGACGAACACCACTTCGGGTTGCTGCGACGATTCGTAGATGTCGCCCCACAACGGCTGCAGGACGCTGCCAGGATGCTTGGCTGCCCAGTCTTGCCGGAACTTCGTCAGGGTGGCTGACGCGATCGCCTTCGGATCGCCGCGGTATGCCCACGGCTTGGCTGGATCGAGCGCGTACTTGCTCGCCGGCTTTGTCGGCTGGTGCGTCTTTTGCTGAGTCGCGGTGTTGGTCGTCGTCACCCGGTGACCGCCGGACCCTGCGACAACCGTGGGCACCACGATGGCCACGGCCGCGACGGCCGCGACCGCGCCGGTGACCGACGCCGCCACCCGATTGCGGTGCATGCGCTTGGCCCGGCGCTCGACCAGTTCGAAAACCTCAAGCGGAGGCGCGATCAACTTCGCCCGCTCGTGCAGAGTGGCCCGAACCTCGTCGTCCGTGGTGTTCATCGTTTTGCTCCAATGATGAAGTCGTCGCGCAAGCCCGCATGGTCACGCAGCTTCGCGAGGGCACGAGCCGTGGTTGATTTGACAGTTCCAACGGAAACACCTAGTGCAGCAGCGGTTTCCGCCTCTGAAAGGTCTTCGTAGTAGCGCAGCACGACCATCGCGCGCTGCCGCTTTGGCAGGTCGGCGAGTGCAGACCACATGGCGTCGTGCAGCGCCACTCGATCTGTTTCGTCGTGGCCAACTGCCGTTTCGGGCAGCTCGTCGGTCGCGAATTCGCTGACATGTCGGCGCCGCCGCCACCACGACGTCCGCGTGTTGAGCATGATCCGGCGCACGTAGGCATCGACCGATTCGCGGTCGCGGATCGAATCCCACGACAGATAGGTCTTCGCCAGAGCGGTTTGCAGCAGATCTTCGGCGTCCGCCTTGTTGCCGGTGAGCATGTAGGCGGTACGCAGCAGCGCTGCCGACCGCGCTGACACGTAGCTCTTGAAAGCCTCGCGACTCTCGGGGTTCATCCGTACCGCTCGCTCACGTTGGTGGGTGTCTCGGTGGGTGTGTCGGTGGGTCTCGCCGGGTGGGTCTCGCGGGTTGGGTCTCGTCGGGTCGCCTCGTCGTTGGGTCGCCTCGCCGGTGGGTCGCCTCGTCAGCCGGGAAGACGCCACCTCGCCCGCGAAGGTTGCTCCTGATTCCGTGGTTCTCCACGGCGCGCGGCAGTTTGATCCCGTACCGTCGAACGCGTGCTGGCTGATGAGATCGACTTGTGGCGGACGTCACGCACCGACGCCGTCATTGCCAGCCTGCCCACGATCGCGTACGCGGCCGGCGCGGTCGCTGGACTGCGGGTGGCCGCCTACTCCGGCATAGGTTGCGCCGTCATCGTATGCGCGGTCGCCGCTCGGCGTCGTCCGCTCGCGGCGATCTCCGGCTTGTTGGCGGTGATCTTCGCCGTCGGGCTCGCCGTGATCACCGGGAAGCCGAAAACCTTCTTCTTGCCGGGAATCCTGCTGAACGGCGTGCTCGCAGCGGTGGGCTTGGCGTCGGTGGTCACTGGGAAACCGCTACTCGGCTATCTGCTCGCCACCGTTTGGCCGCGGTTCGCACGCTGGCGCGACGACCCGTCGCTGCGGCGACTGGCCGCCTCGCTCACGGCGATCTGGTCGACTGTCTTCCTGCTGCGCTTCGTCGTGATGGGCGCGTGTTACTGGGTCGATGCCAGGCCGTCCGTTCTGGCGATCGTGAAGATCGTGCTCGGCTTGCCGCTGGCCGCCGTCGCTGCGGCGATGTCGCTCCGGCTCGTCACCGCGTCACGCTCGGCGTTTGGTGACAGCAGCGTCGTCGTGAGCGGTAAGGAGGACGGCAATACGGAGTTGCCCGAGGTCGATCGGTCTTACTGAGCACGCGACGCGTGCGTGGCTCCTCAGCCGCGCTTGAACGCTTCCTTGCGCATCATCTGGAACAAGGTGGGCGCACCCTGCGACGTGGTGACCGCAACCGCTTTGCGGACGTACCTGTCGGAAGTCACCTGTTCGAGCATGCTGGCCGCCAGGTCGGCCCGGCTGGTGAAGATGCCCGGCGCCTCGTCCTCGTACAGCTCGTATTGAGAGACCGTTGGCGCGTCGAACAAT
>JAICYF010000288.1 GCA_025934355.1 Acidothermaceae bacterium | reverse complement strand
TGGCAAATTGCGCGTCACGAAAGACAGTGCGGGATCTGTCGGCCGGCCCACGCTCGCCACCGCCGAAAAGGGTAAAGCCCTCTACGAGCGGCTCCGCGACCGGATCGGGGATCGTATCTTCCTCGTTCCCGCCCCCGACGCTTGAACCCTCCTCCCGCCTTCGGGGTATTCTGTTGTGACAATGCGCATCCTCGGCTTGTTGTGCATGACCGTGTTCGCCGTGCCGCTCCCTTCGGGCGCGACCGCTCAGGTGTCAGTGGTCGACGAAGGCAGTTTCACCATCACGCGGAACGGCGCCAAGAGCGGCAGAGAGACGTTCACCATCCGCAAGACGGGTGTCGGCGCCGCCGACGCATACGTCGCTAACGGGACCACGGATCTGGATGGACGCCGTCTCGTACCGGCGTTGCAGGCCGACGCCGATTTCGGACCCATCAAGTACCAGCTCGAGATTCGCCGCGGCGACGACGTCGTCGAGCGCCTCAAGGGCATGGCGGGACGCGACCGGTTCAGCATGCAGGTGCGCACATCGAAGGGTGAGTCGACGCGGGAATTCATCGCGTCCGACGATGCGGTGCTGTTGGACGACGACGTGTTCCACCAGTATTACTTCGTCGCGCAGCGCGCGCAGAAGTTGGGCGCCGCGGGCGGATCGATTGCGGTGGTCACGCCGCAGCGCGCGGAGCAGCGGGTGCTGAGTGCGAAGTGGGCGCCAGACGAGACGCTCGTCATCGCGGGGCACTCCTTGTCGGCAAAGCACCTCGTGTTGACGGACGCCGGCGGCGGGTCCGAGAGCGTTTGGGTCGACGCGACGGGTCACGTGCTCAAGGTGTCGCTCGACGGCCGTGGCCTGCTCATTCAGCGCGACGAGTTGCCCCACTAGATTCGAGGGTGCGCACATCGGTTGGCGCTGCGAGCGCCCCGTGCTATGCGGGGCGCTCATCGTTCGTGCACCTGAAACCCACATATCCGGCGTCCCGTAGGACAGCCAGACACCGCTCAAACAGGATTCTTACGATGCAATTCAGCAAGCTCGTCGCGGCGGCGCTCTGCGCGGCCATCCCGGCGCTCACATCGCACGCCGCGAATGCACAGACCGCCGACTCGACGAGCGGGCCGGTCCTCACCGTCGAACAAGCCGTCAACCTGGCGGTACACCACAATCCCACCCACTTGTCGGTGGTGAACGATCGATCGAGCGCGACGGCGCTCCGGAAGGAGGCGTACGGACAGTTGCTGCCGCGCTTCGATGCCGTACTTCAAGGCAACTACACCAAAGCCGGTCAAGCGCCGATCAACTCGGTCCAGTTCGCAACTACGTCGGACGTGTATCAGTCCTTCTACCAACTCGGCCTTACATACAACCTGAGTTGGTCGACCTTCGTGAATCCAAAGCGGCAGAACACCAATGTGCGCGCGGCCGAAGCCGACATCGTTGGCTCGCAGATCAGTGTCCAGACCACGGTGACCCAGGATTACCTCACCGTGCTCCAAGACCAAGCAAAAGTGGCCCTGCAGGACACGCTTATCGCCCAGGCACAGCTGCAGCTCGACCTGGCGAAGGCGAAACTGGCGGTTGGATCGGGCACCCAGCTGGATGTTTCGAAGGCGCAGGTGACGCTCGGACAGGCGCAAGTCGCGGGGATCACCGCTCGCAACCAGGTGGACGTCGACAAGCTGCGCCTCTTCCAGGAAATGGGCGTGCCGGAACCTCAGAACGTGCAGCTCACGTCTCAGTTCACCGTCGAGGCGCCGAAGTTCTCGCTCGACTCGGTGATGGCGCTTGCTCGCTTGCAGAATCCGACTCTCAACGCGCTCAAAGTGCGCACGCAGGTCGCGTCGCTTGACGTTAGCTCAGCCCGCGGCACGTACTTCCCGACCCTTCAGGTTCAGACGGGAATCTCCGGGTTCACTGCCCAGCTGGCAGATCCCAACGTGCTGATCGGCTCGGCAATTCAGGGCGCCGCCAGTTGCTTCACAGAAGACTCGATTCGACAGGGGGCTGGACTCCCGGGGATCACGTCCGTTTGCCAGCAGCGCGTGGTCACGCCGCAAACAGCCGCGCAGATCCGCGCCCAGAACAGCCAGTTCCCGTTCAACTTTACGAAGCAGCCGCTGTCGGTGACCGCGACGTTGTCGCTCCCGATCTTCAACAACTTCACGCGCGAGCGCCAGGTCGAACAGGCGGAAGCCACGCGAAACGACGCAGACTATAAAGCGAAAGCCCAGGAGCTCCAGCTCACCGCCGATGTCACGGCCGCGTACCTAACGCTGCAATCGCAGGCGCAAACGGTGACGC
>JAICYF010000275.1 GCA_025934355.1 Acidothermaceae bacterium | reverse complement strand
TCGGAACGATTGCGACCGCCGCGCCTTGAGCGCGCGCGTAGGCGCTGGTTTGGTATTCGCTGCGGTGGATCAGCCGGTCGAACGGCATCCGGCCGCTCGCCCACACCGCGACCGCCAACACGCCAGCGGCGAACGCGAATGCGAAGCCGTTCGCCGGTGTCAGCCGAGCTCGGGTGACCAGTCGGCGCGAACGACTGACCACCGGTTGAGCCCGGCGAGCGTGACCCACGAGTTTGCCAACCGTGTCGATGGCCGCGAGCGTCACGATCGGCGCGAACGGCGCGGAGTACTGATGGCTTAACGTCCAGTGATTGGGATTGTTCGACAACAGCCGCTCGGCAACCAATGGCAGCGCAAGCAGCACGTAGAAAGAGCCGAAACAGAGAAAGCCCACGGGAGCGAAAAGCCAACGTAGCAAGGTGATTTTTGCGTGTGGGCTGAAGGCGTAGGTCCACGTGCTCGCCGGATGGCGGATGGCATGCCAAAGCGCGTCGACCGGGTTGGCGCCGAGCGCGGCGTAGTAATCCCAGTAATAGCCTGACTTTCCACCGGCAAGCGGGATGAGCAGCTTGTCGGCGACGACGGTCGTCGCGACCCCGAGCACCGCGAGCACGCCGGCCAATCGCCAGCGCTTCGTGCGAATTCCGACGATCACGGCGAACATCGCGACGACGAGGCCGAAGTCCTCTTTCACCAGCAACAGCACAAGTGCGGCGACGATCGCCGCCCGCAACCGTCCCGCGTCGAGCCGTTCGATCGCGATGGCGAGCAACGGGACGGCGAATGCGATCTCGTGAAAGTCGGCGTCCATCGCGCTCTGCAAGCCCCATGACAACGCGTACGCGAGGGCCAGCAGGTAGGCCGGAAGCCGGCCGAGCTTGCGCCGGGCGAACAGCCACACGAACGGCACGGACGCCGCGAAGAGCAGGCCCTGAGTCACCAACAGAGTTGTCGCGTGCGGGAAGACCGCGTAGACCGGACCGAGCACCGCGAGAATCGGCGAGAAGTGATCGCCGAGGATCGAGAAGTTCGTGCCGAACCCGTTGTGCACGCCCTTCATCAAAGAAACCGGCGCGTGCAGGTGCGCGTACCCGTGAATCGCCTGGGTGAAGATTCCGAGGTCATAGCCGGCGGTGCGGAAATGGCGCTGTTCCTCGACCTCGAACAGCGTGTAGACGGCCGCCGTCGCCGCGGTCAGTGCGCCGACTGTGGCGACGTCGAGTCGTCGACCGTCGGTGCGCTCGCCGAGCGCGCTCAGGCGAGCGACACCTTGCTGTGGTCGCCGAGCATCAACCGGTGCGCCCGTGGCATCGCGGTCGATGGGGACACCTCAACTTCCTTGCCGATAAGAGAATCCTCGATGCGACTGACGCCGACGATGGTCGTCGACTCCAAGACGATTGAGTGCTCCACCTCGGTGTGCTCGATCCGGCAGTCGTGGTAGATCGAGGTGAACGGCCCGACGTAGCTGTCGACGATCGTGGTGCCGCGCCCGATGATGGCCGGCCCGCGCACGGTTGACCGCTCGACGCGGGCGCCCTCTTCGATGACGACGCGCCCGATGATCCGGCTGACCTCATCGATAGTCCCCCGGCACGAGGGCTCGACCGACTCCAACACCTTGCGGTTGCACTCGAGCATGTCTTCGAGGCGGCCGGTGTCTTTCCAGTAGCCGGTCACGAAGTGCGGCCGGACGTCCTTGCCGTTGTCGATCAGCCATTGGATCGCGTCGGTGATCTCCAACTCACCGCGCCCGCTCGGCTTGATCTCCCCGACCGCCTCATGGATGGTCGGCGCGAACATGTAAACGCCGACCAGCGCGAGATCGCTCTTGGGCTCCTTTGGCTTTTCGACAAGCCGGACGACGCGACCCACGTCGTCCAACTCGGCGATGCCGAACTGCTGGGGATTCTCCACCTTGGTGAGCAAAATCTGCGCGTCAGCGCCGCCGCGCTTGAACTCGTCGACGAGGTCGGTGATGCCGCCGATGATGAAGTTGTCGCCGAGATACATCACGAAGTCGTCGTCACCTAGGAAGTCGCGCGCGATCAGCACGCAGTGCGCCAGGCCGAGCGGCGCCTCCTGCGGGATGTAGGTGGCTTTGATGCCGAGCGCCGAGCCGTCACCGACCGCGGCCTCGATCTCGGCTCGGGTGTCGCCGACGATGATCCCGACCTCGGTGATGCCGGCGTCGCGGATCGCCTCCAGGCCGTAGAACAACACCGGCTTGTTGGCGACGGGCACCAGCTGCTTGGCCGAGGTGTGGGTGATCGGGCGCAGCCGGGTGCCGGCGCCGCCCGAGAGCACGAGTGCCTTCATGCGCCCGAACGTTACCGGAGCGGGCCTGAGCGGTTGCTGAGAAGCCGCTGCGGATCTGTTCCCAGGTCGCCACCGCGCGAGCGGGGGGAGATCACGAGGGCTGCAGCGGGTCGGCGCTCGTCTCGCCGGTGGCCGGCACCGTGCCCGCCCAGGCCTTGCATGGCGGCGGGGTCCATCCTCCCGCCGGTTTCACCGAGACACCGGCGCCGTTGGCCGGCAGCGTGATCGCGACCGTCACCGGGTTCGGGTCGGGCGCGCACCACGGCAGGTACCAG
>JAICYF010000117.1 GCA_025934355.1 Acidothermaceae bacterium | reverse complement strand
GTCGCGATCGCGCAGGCAATGGACAAGCACGACACGATCGGCATCGACCTGGTGGGAATGGTCGTCGACGACCTTGTGGTGTGCGGTGCCGAACCGTTGTTCATGACCGACTACATCGCGTGCGGCAAGGTCGTTCCGGAGCGGATCGCCGCGATCGTCGCGGGCATAGCGGAGGGCTGTCGGCAAGCCGGTTGCGCGCTCGTCGGCGGTGAGACGGCCGAACATCCCGGCCTGCTCGACGCAGCCGAGTACGACGTCGCGGGCGCCGGCACCGGCGTCGTCGAAGAGGACGACGTGCTCGGCGCGCACCGGATCGCGGTGGGTGACGCGGTGATCGCGATCGCGTCGTCCGGCTTGCATTCGAACGGCTACTCGCTGGTGCGGCACGTGTTGTTCACGGTCGCTGGCTGGACGCTCGACCGCACAGTGCCAGAACTGGGGCGCACCCTCGGCGAGGAGCTGCTGACGCCGACACACGTCTACAGCCAAGATTGCCTGGCGTTGATCAACGAGGTCGAGGTGCACGCCTTTTCACACGTCACCGGCGGTGGGCTCGCCGCGAATCTCGATCGGGTGCTCCCCGCCGGCGTCGAGGTCATGATCGACCGGACGACGTGGGCGCCCGCGCCAATCTTCGGCTTGGTCGGCCAACTCGGCGCAGTCGATCTCTTCGAGCTCGAGCGCACGCTGAACATGGGAGTCGGCATGGTCGCGGTGGTGGCGCAGCCGGACGCCGATCGCGCGCTCGCGGTGCTTGCGCGGCGCGGCGTGCGCGCGTGGGTCGCTGGTGAGGTGCGGAAGAGCGGCGGCGACGTGAACGCGGCTGGCCGCACCGAGCTCGTCGGTGACTACGCGGCCGGCTAGCGCCGGGACAAGTCGGATTAGCGCCTGGTCTAGCGGCGCGCCGAGCGACTAGCGACGGCCGCCCGCTCGATACGAACCGACGTCGTCCGGATCGGCGTCGTCGTCATCGGCGTCGTCGTCTGTGTCGTCGTCATCGGCGTCGTCGTCTGAGTCGTACTCGTCGTACTCGTCGTACTCGTCGTCTGCGTCGTCGAACACGTTGTCATCGTCGGTGGCGTCAACGCCCACCGCACTCGCGGGCGACGTTGAACCGCCCACCAGCTCTTTTCGCAAAGCCTCCAGGTCAGTGCCTGACCCGGAGTACTTCAGCTGGCGGGCGACCTTCGCCTGCTTGGCCTTGGCCCGGCCGCGCCCCATGACTCGACCCCCTCGTCGGGGCCGCTGCCCCGCATTGGATGACTCGACTCAGTTCAACAAACGACGTACAACACACACGTACAACACACACGTACTGCGAACGGCGTACAACTCACTGGCGGCGAAACCGGCGCCTCGCTGGCGGCGGTTCGACACACCGGCATGCCCGAGCGTCGCCCGGGACGATGCGGGTACCAGGCTACCTGTTCGCGGGCGCGCCCGGCATCCCAGTCCGGCTGTGGCGTCTCGGGTCGGGTGCCGGGCCCAGCCGCCGCCCGTCCAGCCAGCCGGGCCAGGTGCCGTTGCCCGGCCCACCGCGTCCAGGCGTCGGGGACGTGCGACGATGCGAGGGTGACCGCGTTCGGTGACTCGCCTGCAGATCAGCCCGGTGATCCGCACCGTCAGGAACCCGGCAGCGAGCCCGTCGGGCCCGCCAGCCCTCGGCAAACGCCGCGAAGCAGCCAGGTGGCGGCGGCCGCGTTCCTGCGGGTGTACGAGCCAGTCACCGCGGCCGCCGCGGCTCGATCAGTGACCCGGTCGGCGTCGGACCAGAAAAACGGTCGGGCTGCGAACCCACTGCCCCTCGGTGGCGCCGAGCACGCCGCGGCGTTGCGAGCGGCGAGCGCGTTACCCCCGCGGGTCGTCGGCGATCTCGACTTGTTGTCATCGGACGACGACGCGACGGTCCGTCCTTCGTTGCCGCTGTGGCCCCCGGCGTCGGACGGCGTCCCCCGGTCGTGCCCGATGGACCTGTCGTGGCGGGCCAGCATCGCGTTGGAGGAGTTCCGGCAAAGTGTGCAACCCGAGGTGATGTCGGCGTTCCTCCCGCCCGAGGCGGTGGCGCAGGCCTTCGCCGTCGCGAACCGGCAAGTCGATGCCGCGCCGCGCGGCCGCGACCCGCACATCCGCACCTGCGCGTGGCACGTTCCGCTTCCGTGGCTCGTGCTGTTCTGCTCCGACGAGCGGTGCGAAGGCCTGCTTCGCTATCGAGCCGCAATGGCCGACGCCCGACGTGAGCTGGCCCGCGCGCTCGCCGTCGTTCGGCGAACCCCGACCGACTTTTTGACGGTGCGTCGATTGGAGGACGTCGGCCGTTGGCTTGAGGAATTCCATCCGCGGTCGATTGTCGAGCTCGATTTTGACGGCCTGGCGCCGATGGTGTCGGCCGATGAACTTGGCGCCGGAAACTCGGTGGCTCTGATGGACGCCGCGCTCGCCGCGCTTCGAGCCGGCGACACTCAACAGGGGCTCGCCGGGTTGTCCGCCATCAAAGACCGGTGGGGTGCCGTCCGCGCTTTCGAGCGGGCGAACTGACCTGCGCCACTTCTGAACCAAAACGGCCGGGCCGGACCGTCGTCGTCCGAGAACCGCTTGTTTCGTAGGCGAAATTCGATAACTGTCCGCCGCACGCCATGACGAGCAGGGCTAATCGGCCGAACCGGGACTAGTCCGCCAAGATCGCAGGATGATCCGCTCGGACCATTTCGGACATCCTGGGCTAACGGCAGTATTTAACCGTGGATTTGATGTCACGATAGGTCCACAAGAAGTGGGGGGTCGGTGCTTTGTCGGCCCTATGGATCTGAGGCTGGCCTTCGGCCGACCTTGGGTTCGAAGGTTGGCCACCCGGCCAGCCTTGTTTTTCGGAGTTGGCAAACACCAGCTTCTGTGAGAGGTCGGCCAAAAGCCGGCCTTGCGAGGAGGAGTTCCGTGGCAAGCACCCGAACGCCCGAGGCGGAACCGCTGCTCACCCCGGCCGAGGTGGCGACGATGTTCCGGGTCGACCCGAAGACGGTCACCCGTTGGGCGAAGGCCGGCAAACTAACGTCCATTCGCACTCTGGGTGGGCACCGCCGTTACCGCGAGACCGAGGTCCGTGCGCTGCTTGGCGGTATTCCGCTACAGCGTGAGAGCGACTGACGAGGCGGCAGCGCACCTGTACAACTGCATATCTGTGACGAGGCCCCGACCGACTATGTAGGCCGGGGCCTTTGTTCGTCCCAAGTTGCCGTCACCGGCGGAACCAACGAAACGATCGAACCGTTGACGCGCCGGACGCGTGTTCCAACCGGGTTGTCGATCAGTCAGGGGCCCTGCGCACCCACTACAGTCGTGTTGAGCGTGTTTTGGGTGCCTGGTGTGCGGGTTCTACCCGATGAGTGAAACGAGAGGTGGCCCGTGGCAAACGGGGCGAATGGGCGCGACGAGGTCCGGCAGAAGGACCGCGCGTCCAACAAATACGCGGCCAAGAAGGCGGCGACCGAGCGGCTCGCCGCGCAACGTGCGGCACAGCAGAAAGCTGAACGGCGCCGCAACGTCCTGGTGGCTGGCGGGACGACCCTCGGTGTCATCGTGGTCGTGGTCGTGATCGTCGTGGTCGGCCTCGTCACGAAGAAGAACTCACCAGGCAGTGGTTCGGGCAACCCGGTTGTCGGCGCATCGAGCGTGGTGACCAATGCCATCAGCACCGCCGCGACCAGCACGCTGAGTCAGGCGTCGCCCGACTTCAGCGCGATCTCCGGCCCGCCGAGCAAAAGCACCGGAAACCCGCTCACCGGAAGCGGCGGCAACCCCCAGGTGCTGTACGTGGGCGCCGAATACTGCCCCTACTGCGCCGCCACCCGATGGCCCCTCGCCGTCGCGCTCGCTCGCTTCGGCACCTTCGACAATCTGAAGACCACCTATTCCTCCGACAGCGACCAAGCCGGCCCGCACACGCCGACGCTGTCGTTCTACAAGTCCACCTACACCAGCCAGTACATCGACTTCACCGGCATCGAGCAGGAAGACGGCGTCGGCAAGCCGCTGGAAACACTGACTAGTGATCAGAACCAGCTGTTCACCAGCCTCGGCGGTGGCGGCTACCCGTTCATCGACTTCGGCGGCAAGTGGATACAAAAGGGCACCGCCTACGACCCGGCCGTGCTCAAGGGCATGACTCCGGACGACGTCGCCAAGGCGCTCACCGATTCGAACAGCAAGCAGGGCAAGGCGGTGCAAGCGAGCGCCGACGTCTTTACCGCGATCATCTGTGAGATCGACGGCGGAAAGCCCGGCGACGTCTGCACCGCGCCGAGCGTGAAGGCGGCCGAAACGGCGCTCAACGGCAAGTAGCTCGCCGGAACGAGCTGGAAGCACTAGAGCCCTTGAAGCACTAGAGCCCTGGAAGAACGAGCACCGGAAGAACGAGCACCGGAAGAACGAGCACCGGAAGAACGAGCACCGGAAGAACGAAGGCACCGGAAGGTAGTTGGCGATGATGCGCTTCCCGCGCTGGGCGCCGCCGATCGCGCTCCTTTTGACGCTGGCGGGCATCGGCGTCGCGATCTACCTGACGATCGCGCACTACGACACCGGCGTCTCGCTGGTGTGCTCGTCAAAAGGTGCGATCAACTGCGAGAAGGTCACCACGAGCGCGCAGTCAAAGGTGTTCGGGATCCCGGTGGCCGTCCTCGGACTTGCCTATTTCGTCGCGATGCTGCCGTTGCAGCTCCCTGCGGCCTGGCGGTCGGCCGACCCGCGGGTGCGTTGGGGGCGGCTTGGCTACGCCGCCGCTGGCATTGTCTTCGTCTTCTACCTGGTCTACGCAGAGGCCGTCATCATCAAGGCGATCTGCCTGTGGTGCACCTCGGTTCACGTGTTGACCTTATTGCTGTTCGTGCTCACCGGGTTCGCGACCGCGCTGTCGTATCGCGAAGGCTCGTATCGCGACGCTGACCTGGAAGATGCCGACCTGGAAGACGCTGACCTGGAAGATGCCGACCTGGAAGATGCCGACCTGGAAGACGCTGACCTGGACGACGCCGACGAGGCCGAGGGCGCCGACGAGGCCGAGGGCGCAGAGCGGTAAAAGTCTTGGCGTCCAGCGGCCCCGGCCGATAGGTAGAGCGCGCGGTCGCCCGCGGTTCCCATTGCCTGCCCGCTGGGGACCCCGGGCGTCGCGCGACCAGAACCGACGGGCCGGTCAGCGGCCGATCGGGTTCATGTCGGCGTAACGCTCGCCAGCCGTGGCGCCCTTGGGCGCCGCCGCGTCGATGCGTGCCAAGTCGTCGGCGGTGAGGGTGACGTCGACCCCGCCGAGGTTCTCCTCGAGATATTTGACTCTCTTCGTGCCGGGAATCGCGACGATGTCGTCGCCCTGCGCGAGCACCCAGGCAAGCGCCAACTGGCCTGGCGTGCAGTTCTTGCCGGCGGCGATCTCGCGCATCCGCGCGACCAAATCGAGGTTGCGCTGGAAGTTCTCCCCTTGGAAACGAGGATTGTTTCGGCGAAAGTCGTCGGGGGCGAAATCGTCGGGCGAGCTGATTTGACCGGTCAAAAACCCGCGGCCCAAAGGGCTGTACGCCACGAACCCGATCCCGAGCTCCCGAGTGGTCGGCAGCACATCGTCTTCGGGATCGCGGGTCCACAGGCTGTACTCGGTTTGCAGCGCTGTGATCGGATGCACCGCGTGCGCGCGGCGGATCGTCGCGGGCGCCGCCTCTGACAAGCCGAGATGCCGCACCTTGCCGGCGGCGACCAATTCGCTCATGGCGCCAACGGTTTCCTCGATGGGCACAGTGGTGTCGACGCGGTGTTGGTAGTACAGGTCGATGTGGTCGACGCCAAGCCGCTGTAACGACGCGTCACACGCCGAGCGCACGTAGTCGGGCCTTCCGTTGATGCCGAGCCGAGTGCCGTCGGGCGCGCGTTCGTTTCCGAACTTCGTCGCCAACGCCACGTCGTCACGTCGTCCGGAAATAGCGCGACCCACAAGGCGTTCGTTCGTGAACGGGCCGTACATGTCGGCGGTGTCGAGGAAGTCACAACCCAGGTCGAGGGCGCGCTGAATGACCGAGATTGACTCGGCGTCGTCGGTTGTTCCGTAGAACTCGCTCATACCCATGCAGCCGAGGCCGAGCGCGGAGACGGCGAGCTTGTCAGACCCCAGATAGCGGGTTTGCATGGCGGCCCCTCATTGATCGAGCGTGCAACACCAAATCGTGAGTTCCCACGACAGCCGACTGCCACGCTGCGCAAGGTGCAAGGTGCCCTCGTCGATCAGCTCGGCCACCTTTTCGGACGTCGCCACCGCGTCCGGCAGCGGGAATTCCTTCTTCGCCACCGGCTCCATCGCCGCGCCGAACACCTCGTGCGCGGCCGCGAGGATCGCGGCGTCGTCCTGGATTGTGCCGGTGGGCAGGTAGACGCGGCCGCCCGGCTTCAAGTGCGCGGCGGCCTGGGCCAGCATGCCCACCGGCAATTCGGCGCCGGTGCGACCGCCGCCTTTGCCGTCTGGGAACCAGCCGGTGACTTCTGCGACGGCGTCAGGGATCCCGGAGACATCGGCGATCAGAACGTCGGCAAGGACGCCGTCGACCGGCGTCAGGAGGTCGCCGGCGCGGAACTCGGCGATGCCAGAAAGGCCGAGGCGCTCCGCATTCGCTGTGGCGCATTTCACCGCCGCTTCGGAGAAATCGGTGCCGATAACTTTGCCTGCGCCGAGTTTGGCCGCCACGAGGGAAAGCACGCCGCAACCGCAGCCGGCGTCAACCACCGTCTCGCCGGGCGACACCCGCAATGCCTCGGCCAGGACCTTGCTCGTCGAACTTGGCACGAAGACGCCGGGATCGACGAGCAGCTCGAAGGGACCAGCTGGCCCGCGCCAGACGTATTCGCGCGCGGCTTCCATCGCCATTTGCCATCCCTCCCAGAAAACCCGGAGCGTAACCCCCGGGGACGCGATCAGCCTAGCCGTGAACCCGCGCCCGGCGGTCGCTTACCCTGTGCGACATGAATTCACGCGACCGGTTCGAACTGGCCCAGGTCAACGTCGCGCGTCCGCTCGGCCCCCCTGGGTCGGCGGTTCTCGCTGAGTTCATGGCCCTACTCGAGCCGATCAACGCGCTCGCCGACGCCGCACCCGGCTTCGTTTGGCGGCTCCAGACCGACGATGGCGACGCGACGTCCGTGCCCGTTTTTGGCGCCACCGACATCCTGATCAACATGTCCGTGTGGGCTGACGTCGACTCATTCGCCAACTTCGTCTTCAAGAGCCTGCATGTCGAAGTCATGCGACGCCGCAGGGAGTGGTTCTCGCAGCTGGCCGAGGCTTACACCGCGCTGTGGTGGGCGCCGGCCGGGGTGCGTCCGACGGTTCGTGACGCCGAGGAGCGGCTCACGCACTTGCGAGAGCACGGACCGACGCCGTTCGCTTTCACCTTGCGGTCGCCGTTCCCGTCGCCGTCCGGCGAGCAAATCACCTCGGACGACGACTGGCTGTGCCCGGCGTAACCGAGCCGTTGGAGCCGGCCGGCGATCATGGAACGCGCACGGAGGCGGTGAGGTCCCTCACCTGCGCGTAGCGTTCGCGCACGGCCGGCGTCGTCGCGGCCTCGTAGGTGTGCGTCGGCCCGATCTCCCACGCGGGCGGCTGCTCGCCGCCATTCACCAGCCAGGCCGCCTGTCGGGCCGCGCCGTCGGCGACGTACTCGCCGGGCGTCGGAACCGCGACCGGAACGCCGAGCACGCTCGGTGCAATCTGGCGCACCGCCTCGCTCTTCGCCCCCCCGCCGATCAAAAGCACCCGCTCCACCTTGACGCCTTGCGCGACAAGCGCGTCGAGGCCGTCGGCGAGACCGCAGAGCAGGCCCTCAACGGCGGCGCGCGCCAGGTGGGCCGGGGTCGAGTTGCCAAGCCGCCAACCGTGGATCGCGCCGGTGGCGTTGGGCCGGTTCGGCGTGCGTTCGCCTTCCAGATACGGGACGACGGTCAGCCCGTCGGCGCCCGCGGGTGCCGAGAGCGCGAGCGTGGCGAGCGTGGCCAGGTCGACGCCCAGCATGGTGGCGGTGGCATCGAGCACGCGCGCAGCGTTCAGGGTGCAGACGAGCGGCAGGAAGTTGCCGGTGCAGTCGGCGAAGCCGGCCACCGCGCCTGACGGGTCGGCGGTCGGGGTCACGCTGACGCCGAAGACGGTGCCTGACGTACCGATCGAGACGATGATGTCGCCAGCCTTCGCGCCGACGCCGAGCGCGGCGCCCGCGTTGTCTCCTGCGCCCGGCCCGAGCTGCGCCCCGCTCGGGGTCGTGCCTGCCGACTCGCGCGGGGCGAGCACGCGAGGCAGCAACGGTGTCGAGCCGAACGCGCGCGACAGCAGGTCGGGCCGGTACTCCCCGGACGACGGCGACCAGTAGCCGGTGCCGCTCGCGTCGCTGCGATCGGTGGTCAGGGTGTTCAGGTCGCTGCTGCCGGAAAGCCGCCAGGTCAGCCAGTCATGCGGCAGGCAGACCGCCGCCGTCCGGGCGACGCTGTCGGGCTCGTTTCGGGCCAGCCAGCGCAGTTTCGTGACGGTGAAACTCGCCACCGGCACCGTGCCGATCGCTTGCGCCCACGCCTTCGCGCCGGCGTTTGCGTCGCCGCCGCCGAGCTCGCTGACGAGTTGCTCCGCGTCGTCCGCTGACCTTGTGTCGTTCCACAGCAAAGCGGGCCGGACGACGTTGCCCTCGGCGTCGAGGCAGACCATGCCGTGCTGTTGGGCTGCCACCGCCATCGCCGCGACGTCGTCGAGGCCGCCGGCCGCGCTGATCGCCTTCTGTAACGCCGACCACCAGGCCTGCGGGTCGACCTCAGTGCCGTCCGGGTGAGCCGCGCGGCCCTCGCGGACCAGCGCGCCGGTGTCGGCGTCGCGGATGACGATCTTGCACGACTGCGTCGAGGAGTCGACGCCCGCAACGAGCGGCATGGCGAACCTTTCTAGCCTTTCTCGGCGCCGATCATGCAGAAATGTGCGGCCTCACCGGTGGTGGGTCGCACATTCCTGCATGATCACGCG